>CALRNP020000161.1:0-13611 GCA_943369575.1 Azorhizobium sp. AG788
TCGAAGGCCACATGCGCTGCGAAGTGAATGTGGACGCCAATAATGTGATCCGCAACGCGGTCTCCACTGGCACCATGTGGCGCGGGCTGGAGGTGATCCTCAAGGGCCGCGACCCGCGCGATGCCTGGGCGTTCGTGGAGCGGATCTGCGGCGTGTGCACCGGCTGCCATGCGCTCACCTCGGTGCGGGCCGTTGAGGATGCGCTCAATATCAAGATCCCCAACAATGCCTTCCTGATCCGCGAGATCATGGCCAAGGTGCTGCAGTGGCACGACCACGTGGTCCATTTCTACCATCTGCACGCGCTGGACTGGGTGAACCCGGTCAACGCGCTGAAAGCCGATCCCAAGGCCACCTCGGCCTTGCAGCAGGCGATTTCCGACCATTCCAAGTCGTCGCCCGGATACTTTCGCGATGTGCAGAACCGGCTGAAGAAGTTCGTGGAAAGCGGCCAGCTCGGCATCTTCAAGAACGGATACTGGGACAATCCCGCCTACAAGCTGCCGCCCGAGGCGGACCTGCTGGCGGTGACCCATTATCTGGAAGCGCTGGATTTCCAGCGCGAGATCGTCAAGGTCCACACCATCTTCGGCGGCAAGAACCCGCATCCCAATTACATGGTGGGCGGGGTGCCCTGCGCCATCAATATGGAAGGCGACATGTCGGCGGGGGCACCGCTGAACATGGAGCGGCTCAACTTCGTCAAGCTGAAGCTGCAAGAGGCCTATGAATTCTCCAAGAATGTCTATGTGCCGGACGTGATCGCCATCGCCAGCTATTACAAGGGCTGGCTCTATGGCGGCGGGCTCGCCGCCACCAATGTCATGGACTATGGCGACTACGAAGCCATCCAGGGCCAGAAATCCACCGACCGGCTGCCGGGCGGGGTGATCCTCAACGGCAATTGGGACGAGGTTCTGCCCATCGATCCGCGCGACCCCGAGCAGGTGCAGGAGTTCGTCACCCACTCCTGGTACAGCTACGGCGCCGGCAATAATGACAAGGGCCTGCATCCCTGGGATGGCATCACCGAGCCCAACTATCAGCTCGGACCCGCCGCCAAGGGCACCAAGACCAATATCGAGGCGGTGGACGAAGCCGCCAAATATAGCTGGATCAAGGCCCCGCGCTGGCGCGGCAATGCGGTGGAGGTGGGCCCGCTCGCCCGCTATGTGCTGGCCTATGCCAAGGGCGTGCCCTATGTGAAGGGGCAGGTGGACGAGGCGCTGGGGCGGTTCAACACGCTGGCCGGCACCAGCTTCACCCCCAAGCAGGCGCTGCCCACCACCATCGGCCGCACGCTGGCGCGGGCGCTGGAGGCGCATTATTGCGCCGAGATGATGCTGGGCGATTTCGACAATCTCATCGCCAATATCAAGGCCGGCGACAGCACCACCGCCAATGTGGCCAAATGGGACCCCTCCACTTGGCCGAAGGAAGCCAAGGGCGTGGGCACGGTGGCGGCACCGCGCGGCGGTCTTGGTCACTGGATCAAGATCAAGGATGGGCGGATCGAGAATTATCAGTGCGTGGTGCCCACCACCTGGAACGGCGGGCCGCGCGATCCCAAGGGCAATATCGGCGCGTTCGAGGCCTCTCTCATGAACACGCCCATGGAGCGTCCGGACGAGCCGGTGGAAATCCTGCGCACCCTGCACTCGTTCGATCCGTGCCTGGCCTGTTCCACCCATGTGATGGCGCCGGGCGGCGAGGAACTCGCCCGCGTCACCGTGCGATAGGGGGGCGCCATGACCGACGCCTCCCTGAAACCTCATGCGGCGGCGGGCGATCCCCCGCCGGTGCGCGGCTGGCAGAAGCTGACCACGGTCTATGTCTATGAAGCCCCGGTGCGGCTGTGGCACTGGGTCAATGCGCTGGCCATCGTGGTGCTGTGCATCACCGGCTATCTCATCGCCTCGCCGCTTCCGACCCTGTCGGGGGAGGCCAGCGCCCATTATCAGATGGGCATCATCCGGTTCATCCACTTCTCGGCGGCCTACATCTTCGCGGTGGGCTTCCTGGGGCGGATCGCGTGGGCGTTCATGGGCAATAAATATTCCCGCGAGCTGTTCACCTTCCCGTTCTGGCGCGCCAGCTTCTGGCGCGGGCTGATCATCGAGGTGAAGTGGTATGCCTTCCTGAAACCCCGGCCGCTGAAGTTCATCGGCCATAATCCGCTCGCCCAATTGTTCATGTTCTGGGTGATGGTGGTGGGCGGGGTGTTCATGATCGCCACCGGCTTTGCGCTCTATTCCGAGGGTGCGGGGCTGGGCAGCTGGCAGGACAAACTGTTCGGCTGGATCATCCCGCTCCTGGGCGGTTCCATGCAGGTCCACACGCTGCATCACATCGGCATGTGGGTGTTCATCCTGTTCGTGATCATCCACGTCTATTCGGTGATCCGCGAGGACATCATGTCCCGCCAGACCATGATCTCCGCCATGACCAACGGCACGCGCTCGTTCCGGGATGACGAGCCGGAGTGAACGCCCTCAGGCGCGACGACCCAGGCGCGGCTTCGGCCGCGCCTTTTCTTTTTGGACGGAACCCTTCCAAAATTGTCAGAAGATGGAAGATCTCCTTCCATCTCGTCCGATCCCCTCCGGCAACCGTCGGCGCAAATCGCTTGCCAGCGCACAATCCGCACTGCACCGCCAAGCTGGCACGGCTTTTGAATTGGAGAGGTTCGAAAAAGCGCGGCACCAGACCGCATCGGGAGCCCTCCAAGGAGACAGCCGTCGCATGTCCGACGATCGCATCCTCGTGCTCGGCATCGGCAACATCCTGTGGGCGGATGAAGGATTTGGCGTGCGCGTGGTCGAGGCGCTCGACCGCGCCTACCTCATGCCCGATCACGTCACGCTGCGCGACGGCGGCACCCAGGGGCTCTATCTGCTGCCGCTGCTGGAAGATGCCGACGTGGTGGTGCTGCTGGATGCGGTGGATTACGGCTTGGCGCCCGGCACCTTGCATTTGGTCAATGATGCCGACGTGCCGGCCATCCTCGCCACCCGCAAGCTCTCTTTGCACCAGACCGGCTTCCAGGAAGTGCTGGGCCTGATGCAATTGCGCGGCTACATGCCCCGTGCCCTGCGCCTGGTGGGGGTGCAGCCGCATACGCTGGATGATTATGGCGGCGGCCTCACCCCCCTGGTGGCCGCCCAGGTGGAGCCCGCTGTCGCCCATGTGGTGCGGCTGCTGCGCGAGGAATTTTCCACCCCGCTTGCCCCCCGCACCGGCAGCGAACCGCAGGCGCTGGCTCCCGCCGTCACCCGCGCCGCCTATGAGGCCGGGCGCCCCAGCGCGGCGGAGGCCTGCCGCATCGGCGATGCGCGGGTGCTGGCGCGCGGCACCGAGGGGATCTGAGCCATGTGCGTCGGCATCCCCATGCGCATCGAGAGCCGGAACGGCGACTGGGCTGAGTGCCGGGGCGCGGATGGCGTGGTGCGCGTGGATCTGGCCCTGGTGCCGCAGGCCCAGGCCGGCGACCATGTGCTGGTCTTCCTCGGTGCCGCGCGCGCCCTGCTGGAGCCCGATGAGGCCGCGCTCATTACCAAGGCTCTGGCCGCTGTCTCGGCCGTCATGTCCGGCACGGCGGACGCCGGCGCGCTGGACGCCGCCTTCGCCGATCTCGACCGCCCGCCGCAACTCCCCCCTCATCTGGCAGCGGCCCTGGCGGCCGGCCGCACGGAGGCCTGATGCCCCAGACCCTTGACGCCGCGCCGTCCGCCACCCCGGCCCCCGCCGCCCCCGCCTTGCACCCTCTTGTGCAACGGCTCATCGATGCCAATGGCTATGCCTATGTGGAAGCGCTGGACACGGTGGCGGCGACGCCCCGCGATCTGCTGCTGTTCCTCCCGGCCTATGGCAAGGCGCATCTGGAAACCCCCGACATCGCGGTGGTGCTGCCGGAACTGGTGAAGGCGCTCGATGCCGGGCGCGGCACCCTGTCCGGCGCCGTTGCTGCCCCGGCCACGGAAGCGGCGCTGCGCCAAAGCCTGCAACTGGCTTTGCCGGCCATCGTGGTGCTGCGCGACGGCGTGGCGGTGGGCTCCATCGCCCGCATGCGCGATTGGGATGAATATCTCGCCCGGCTCGGCGCCCTGCTCGCCGCCCCCGCTGCCAGCCACTGAGGATCGTGCCATGCCGCTCTCCATCGCCTTTCCCCCCGTCGGCTTCGGCCCCGGCAGCCAGCCCGCCGATAGCGAGGATGGCCTGAGCTATCTGCCCATGCCGTCCGGCATGCGCACCTATGAGCCGCATCTGCCGGAGGTGGAGGACAAGGACCGCCTCGCCCCCGCCTTCACCGCTCTGGAGCGGGTGCTGGATGCCCTGAACCGCTGGGTGCCCGGCAGCCACGACAGCGTGTCCATCAGCGGTTTCGACGCCGCCAATCGGGCCCTGGTGGACGAGGCCCTGGGCGAAGGGGAAGTGGCGGTGCGGGTCAGCGGCGGCGGCAGCCCGCTGGAAATTCAAGAGGCCACCTTCGCCGGTGTGTGGCGGGTGCGCGGCGCCGATGGGGTGGACCGGATCGAGGTGGGTGCCTTTCCGCGCGGGGCGCTGCTGCGGGCGTTCCCGCCCCATTGGGATATTGATCGGGCGAATATTTCCCTGCCCCGCCCCGGCGTGGTCAATGCCCCGCCGATCCTGGCCGAAATCGCCCACCGCACCACGGCGCGGTTGCCGGGCACCCCGGCCCATGTGATCAACTTCTCTTTGCTGCCCCACACCCCAGAGGATCTGGCGCTGATCGACGAGACCCTGGGCCAGGGCGGGCTCACCATCCTGTCGCGCGGTTATGGGAATTGCCGCATTGATGCGGCGGCCCGGCGCGACGTGTGGCGGGTGCGCTATTACAATTCCACCGACGCCCTGATCCTCGACACGCTGGAAATCACCGATCTGCCGGAAGTGGCCTGCGCCGCCCCCGAGGATATCGCCGACAGCGCCGAGCGCCTCACCGAAGTGCTGGAGGCGATGCGGTGACCGCCGCTTTGCGCTTCGAAGGCTCGTTCCGCGGCAGCGCCGGCACGCTTCCTCCCGCCACCCGGCTGGAATGCAAGGTGTGCTGGCATGTCTATGATCCGGCCGAGGGCTGCGACGTGTGGCAGGTGCCCGCCGGCACCCCCTTCACCGAACTACCAGACCATTGGCGCTGCCCGGTGTGCGACGGCGCCCGCGACCAGTTCATGGTGCTGGACGGCGGCACGGCGCCGAACCCGGAGCCCGAAGCCCCCGCGCTCGACCCCCGCCTGCTGGAGATCGTGAAAACCGCCCCCGGCCGGCTGGAGGCCGCGTTCCGCGAAATCCATGTGGGCCAGATGCGCGGCGTGCCCATTCTCAACGAGGTTTTGGCGGTCAAGGCGCTGGGCTTCCGGGTGCATGAAGGCCGGGTGCTGGGCATGCTCATCACCCCCTGGTTCATGAATCTGGTGCTGCTGCCGGGGCCGGATGAGGATTGGTCGCGCCTCGTCACCGGCGCCAAGGAACTGATCGCCTTCCCCTCCGGTGTGTACGAGTTCCTCGGTGCCAACCGAGCGGATGTGGGGCCGTACAAGGCCTGTTCGCTATTCTCGCCCATGTTCGATTTCCCCAACATGCTGCAAGCCACCGACACCGCCCAGGCGGCCCTGGTGGCGCTGTTCGATCCCGCGAACCGCGAGCCCGGCGCCCCCACCGGCGAAATCCGCCGCCGCCGCGAGGCGGAACTGGCGGCGATCGAGGCGGCGGAAGCGGCCGCGGAGAGCGCAGTGGCGGTGCCCGATGCGCCGGTCCCCGCCGCTGCCCCCGCAACGGTGGACACTGCGCCCGTCCTGCCGCCGCTGTCGCCGGCGCCCTCGCGCCGGGAACTGATCTTTCGCACAACGCCCACCCGCTCCGAACCGGCCGCGTCATGACCCTCGCCCCGGCGCCCGTGCTCCCCTCGCCCGCAGTGGCCGGCCCCTTGGGCTTTGCCGCCGCGCCGAGCGAGGATGCGGGCCGCTGGATGGTGGGACGCACCCCTGCCGAGGGCGCACAGGTGCTGCCCCGCGTGTTCAATCTGTGCGCCGCCGCCCATCGCGCCGCCTGCCTCGGCGCGCTCGGCCTTGCTGCCGCGCCGGACGCGGCGGCCATGCGGTTGGAAACCGTGCGCGACCAGGGCGTGGCGCTGTTCCACACCTGGCCGACCCTGCTGGGCCTGGAGCCGGACCGCGGCGCCCTCAAGCTGCTGGCGGCCCCCGATGCCGCCGCCTTGGCCGCCCGCCTGGATGCGGACGACCTGCCCGCCTTCTCGCTGAGCGATCTGGATCTGTGGCTGGAGGCGGGCACCACCGGCTCCGCCCAAGTGCTGCGGCAGATCCGCAACCTTATCGACCCCGCCTGGGGCCGGGCCGCTCTACCGCCGTTGCAGGTGAGGGATCTGGATGCGGCCCTGGCGGCGCCCGGCCCGCCCGCCCAGCGGGAGAGCACCGCGCTGGAGCGGGTGCGCACCGCCCCGCTGATGACCGCTCTGCTGGACCATGAGGGGCCGAGCCTATTCACTCGCCTGATGGCGCGGGTGGTGGATCTGCTGTGGGCGGCGAACGGGCGCTCTGTCCTGCCACTCAGCGGCCTCACCGCGCATGGCGCCGGTTTTGCCCAGGCGGCGCGCGGCCTTTTGGTGCATGGGGCGCGGGTGGAGGGGGAGCGCATCCGCTTCTATCGGGTGCTTTCTCCCAGCGCCTGGAATCTGGCGCCGGAGGGATTGCTGGCCAGTATGCTGGCAGCCTTGCCGATCCGGCGCGAGACGCCGATGCTGGCGCAGCTTGCCGCGTGCGCCGTCAATCCCTGCGTCCCGGTAACCTTCAGCTTTGGGGCGGGGGCCTGACATGCACGAGATGGCGATCTGCGAAAGCCTGCGCGATGCCATGGAAGACGCCGCCAAGGCGCAGAATTTTTCCCGCGTCACCCGCGTGCGTCTGGCCATCGGCGCCTTCGCCGGGGTCGAGGTGGAGGCGCTGCGGTTCGGCTTCGACGTGGTGATGCGCGGCTCCCTGGCCGAAGGCGCCGATCTGGTGGTGCTGGAAGAGCGCGGCACCGCCTGGTGCTTCGACTGCAACGATACGGTGCCTCTGGCCCATCGGCTCGATCCCTGCCCGGTGTGCGGCGGCGAACGGCTGGTGCCCAATAGCGGCACGGACATGAAGATCAAAGACCTGGAGGTCGTGTGATGTGTGTCACCTGCGGCTGCGGCAGCGATGCCGTGACAGTCTCCGGCCCCGGCGCGGGCGACGCGAGCACGACTCTCGGTGGCCATGCCCATGAGCATGCGCATGGCCATGACCATCCGCACGATCATGGGCACGCCCATTCCCACGATCACGACCATCCGCATGACCACCCTCATGACCATGCGCACGATCATGACCACAGTCACGACCATCACCACGCCCCCGCCGCGCCCGTGCCGGAGCGCTCCCATGCCCCCGGCCTGGAGGCCAGGCGCATGGTGGAGCTGGAGCAGAACATCCTGGCCAAGAATGATGGCCTCGCCGCCGAGAACCGCGCCCATCTGGCCCGCGGTGGCCTGTTCGCTTTGAACCTCCTGGCCGGCCCCGGCGCCGGCAAGACCACCTTGCTGGTGGAGACCTTGAAGGCGCTGAATGGGCGCATCCCTTCAGCCGTCATCGAGGGCGACCAGCAGACCTCCAATGATGCCGACCGCATCCGCGCCGTCGGCGTACCGGCGGTGCAGATCAACACCGGCAAGGGCTGTCATCTGGACGCGCATATGGTCGGCCACGCGCTGGACCGGCTGCCGCTGCCGCCGGGGGGCATTTTGTTCATCGAGAATGTGGGCAATCTGGTTTGCCCCGCCGCCTTCGATCTGGGCGAGGACCAGCGCGTCACCTTGCTCTCGGTCACCGAGGGCGAAGACAAGCCGCTGAAATATCCCGACATCTTCCAGGGCGCCCATGTGGTGCTGCTGACCAAGGCCGATCTGTTGCCGCATCTGGACGTGGATGTGGACACCATCATCGCCAATGTGCGGCGGATCAATCCCACCGCCACCATCCTCACCGTCTCCTCCCGCTCCGGCGCCGGCATGGAGGCTTGGCTCGGCTGGCTGGAGGCCGCCCGCCGCACCCGGCTGGAGGCCTTGGCGGCAGCGGCGGACGCCCGCGCCCAGGCCCTGCGCGGCGCCCTGCATCTGGCGGCGGAATAGCCATGAGCACCCGCCCGGCCCTGCTGCTGGTGGACGACGAGCCCCGCTCGGTGGAGGTGATGGCGCGCGTGCTCGGCGAAGAGTTCGAGGTCTTCACCGCCTTGGGGGCTGCCCAGGCGCGGGTGATCCTGGAGACCGAATGGGTGCAGGCCATCTTCTGCGACCAGCGCATGCCCGATGTCTCCGGCGTCGCCTTCCTCACCGAAGTGCGCGAGCGCTGGCCGGAAATCGTCCGGGTCATCGTCACCGGCTATACCGAGCCGGAGGACATGATCGGCGCCATCAACGGCGCCGGCATCTATCAGTACATCACCAAGCCCTGGCATCCGGACCAGCTGCTGCTGGTGGCCCGCAATGCCGCCCAATTGTTCGCCCTCCAGCGCGACCATCACCGGCTCTCCTTGGAGCTGAAGCTCGCCGCTCCCGCCGCCCAGGCGCATGTGGTGATGCAACGCGAACGGGTGGCGCGGAACTTCCACTTCGATACATTGATCCGCGCCCCCGACAGCCCGCTGAACGAGACCTGCCGCCGTGCCGCGCAAGTGGCAGTGTTCGATATTCCCGTGCTGATTCAAGGGGAAACCGGCACGGGGAAGGAATTGCTGGCCCGCGCCATCCATTATTCCAGCCTGCGATCGGACAGGGCGTTCCATGCGGTGAATTGTGGGGCGATACCGGACGAACTCTTGGAATCCGAACTGTTCGGGCACAAGAAGGGCGCTTTCACCGGCGCCCACACCACCCGCATCGGCCTGCTGGACCAGGCGGACGGCGGCACCATCCTGCTAGACGAAATCGGCGACGTTTCGCCCGCCTTCCAGGTCAAGCTGTTGCGATTCCTGCAGGAAGGCGAGATCCGCCCGGTCGGCTCCAACGAGTCCAAGCGGGTGAACGTGCGCGTCCTGGCCGCCACCCATCGCGACCTCTCCCGCCAGATCGCCGCCGGCACCTTCCGCGAAGACCTCTACTACCGAATTACCGCCATGACCCTCACCTTGCCCCCCCTGCGCGCCCGCCGCGGCGACCTGAAAGCCTTAGCCTGCGCCATTCTGGACAGCCTGAGCCATCAGCACGGCAAGGCGGTGAAGGGCTTCACCGACGAGGCTTTGGCCTGCATCGCCGCCTATGACTGGCCGGGCAATGTGCGGGAAATGCAGAACGAAATCCTCCGCATGCTGGTGCTCGCCACCGACGGCCACCTGGGCGCCGATCTGCTCTCCCCCCACGTGGTCCGCGCCGCCGCAACGCCGGACGGGGAGGCCATGGCCACCTCGGAAATCTCCATCCCCGACAATGGGTTACTGAAAGACCGGATCGAGCGCATGGAAGCCTCCATCCTGTTGGAAACCCTGGTCCGCTGCCGCTGGAACAAGAGCCGCGCGGCGGAGGAACTGGGCCTCTCCCGCGTCGGCCTGCGGGCCAAACTCGACCGCTACGGCATCGCCCGCGGCCGCCCCTTCGCCAGCCATTGAGGACAACACCCATGTGTCTCGGCATTCCCGGACGGATCGTCGCCATCACCGATGCCGATAAGATGCTGGCAATGGTTGACGTCTCCGGCGTCCGCCGCTCGGTGGACGTGGTGTGCGTGGCCGAACCCGGCGAACCTTTGGAAGCGCTGATCGGCGTCTGGGTGCTGGTGCATGTGGGCTTCGCCATGAGCCGCATCGACGAGGCCGAAGCCGCCGCCACGTTGAAAGTATTGGCGGAAATCGGCGAACTGGATGGGGAAATGGATGCCATCCGCACCGGCAGCGTGGAAGCGCTGCCCCAGACCTGTTGAGGGAGGCGTCCATGCGTTTCGTCGATGAATTCCGCGACCCCGCCCTCGCCGCCGGACTGGTGCGGGAAATCGGTGTCCTGGCCGCCCGGCTGGAGCGCGGCCGCGACCATCCGGTGGCGGTCATGGAAGTGTGCGGCGGGCACACCCACGCCATCTTCCGCTATGGGCTGGAAGGCCTGCTGCCGGACATCATCGAGTTCGTCCACGGCCCCGGCTGCCCGGTGTGCGTGCTGCCCATGGGGCGGGTGGACGATTGCGTCGCCATCGCCGAGCGCCCCGAAGTGATCTTCGCCACTTTCGGCGATGCCATGCGCGTGCCCGGCTCGCGCAAGAGCCTGCTCCAGGCCAAGGCCGACGGCGCCGACGTGCGCATGGTCTATTCGCCCTTGGATGCGCTGGAACTGGCGCGGCGCAATCCGGACCGGCACGTGGTGTTCTTCGGCCTCGGGTTCGAGACCACCATGCCGTCCACGGCCCTGACCGTGTTGCGGGCGGCGCGGGAGGGCGTGACGAACTTCTCGTTGTTCTGCAACCACATCACCATCATCCCCACCTTGCGGGCGCTGCTGGAGCAGCCGGATTTCGGCATCGACGGCTTCATCGGGCCGGGCCATGTCTCCATGGTCATCGGCACCGCGCCCTATCGCTTCATCGCCGAAGAGTTCCACCGGCCGCTGGTGGTGGCCGGCTTCGAGCCCATCGACCTGCTGCAATCCCTGCTGATGGTGCTGCGGCAGATGGCGGCGGGCGAAGCCAGGATCGAAAACCAATATGCCCGCGTGGTGCCCGAAGCCGGCAATCCCGCGGCACTGGCGGCGGTGGCCCAGGTCTATGAGCCGCGGGCGACGTTCGAATGGCGCGGTCTCGGCTCCATCGCCGGCTCCGGCGTGCGGCTGCGCGAGGCCTATGCGGCGTTCGACGCCGAGAAGCGCTTTTCGGTGCCGGATGTGAAGGTGGCCGATCCCGCCGCCTGCCGCTGCGGCGAGGTGCTCACCGGCGCGGTGAAGCCCTGGGCCTGCCCGGTGTTCGGCACCGCCTGCACGCCGGAGATGCCACTGGGGGCGTTGATGGTGTCCTCCGAAGGGGCCTGCGCGGCCTATTATCAATATGGCGGCATGCGGGGGGCGGCATGACCCTTCCCTTTGACCGGCCCGTGCGCCAGGCGCGCAAGGTGACGCAACCCACCATCACCCTCGCCCACGGCGGCGGCGGCACCGCCATGCGCGACCTGATCGAGGACGTGTTCCTGGAGACCTTCGCCGGCGCCGGCCATGCGGCGCCGGAGGATCAGGCGCGCTTCGATCTCCAGGCGCTGCTGGCGCAAGGCGACCGGCTGGCCTTCACCACGGACTCGTTCGTGGTGGACCCGTTGTTCTTCCCCGGCGGCGATATCGGCACGCTGGCGGTGTGCGGCACGGTCAACGATCTGGCGGTGGGCGGCGCGCGGCCGGTGGCGCTGTCGTGCGCGGTGATCCTCGAGGAAGGCCTGCCGGTGGAGACGCTCCGCCGGGTGGCCGCCTCCATGGCCCGCGCGGCGGCTGAGGCCGGCGTGGCCATCGTCACCGGCGACACCAAGGTGGTAGCGCGCGGGGCGTGCGACAAGCTGTTTGTGACCACCAGCGGCATCGGCGTGGTGCGCGCCGGACTGCAGGTGGGCATCGATCGCGCCCGTCCCGGCGACGTGGTGCTGGTGAACGGCCTCTTGGGCGACCATGGCGCCGCCATCCTCAATGCCCGCGGCGACCTGGCGCTGGAAACCACCATCGAGAGCGACTGCGCGCCGCTGCACGATCTCATCGCCACGCTGATCGCGGCGGCGCCCGGCGTGCGCATGATGCGCGATGCCACCCGTGGCGGGGTTGCGGCGGTGCTCAATGAATTGGCGGAGGCCAGCGCGGTGGGTGTGCGCATCCGCGAACTGGATGTGCCAATCCGCCCAGAGGTGAATGGCTTCTGCGAAATTCTCGGGTTGGATCCGCTCTATCTGGCCAATGAGGGCAAGCTGGTGGCGGTGGTGCCGCCGGAAGAGGCGGAGGCGGCGCTGGCGGCCTGGCGCGCCCATCCGCTTGGCCGACAGGCCGTTGCCATTGGCACGGTGGTTGCTTTGCGTCCCGGACGGGTGGTGATGGAAACCCGCTTCGGCGGCGAGCGCATCGTCGACATGATGGTCGGCGATCAATTGCCCCGCATCTGTTGAAGACGCCGATTTTTCGGCGATACCAAACTGTTGACCACCTGGATTTGCGTTAGCTTCGCCCAAAGTCCCTTGATCCGACGCCTTGAGGAGAGTGCTTCCATGACCCGCCCCCTGCTTCGTACCCTTGGTATTGCCGGCGCTTTGGCGCTGGCGCCGTCTCTGGCGTTCGCCCATGTGGGCGCGGGCGATGCCCATGGCTTCCTGCACGGCTTCATGCATCCCATGACCGGCCTCGATCATGTGCTGGCCATGGTCACCGTCGGCATCTTCGCCTGGCAGCTGGGCGGGCGCGCCGTATGGCTGGTGCCCGCCACCTTCGTGCTGCTGATGGCGGCAGGCGGGGCGATGGGCATGAGCGGCTTCACCCTGCCTTATGTTGAACTCGGCATCGCGCTGTCGGTGGTCGTGCTCGGCGCCACTGTCGCCCTGGGCGTGCAGCTGCCGCTGGCGGCGGCAATGGCCCTGGTGGGCGCGTTTGCGGTGTTCCACGGCCATGCCCACGGCGCCGAAATGCCCGAGACCGCCAGCGGCCTCGCCTATGGCGCCGGCTTCATGCTGGCGACTGCCGCGCTGCATCTGGGCGGGCTGGGCCTAGGCGCCGGCATCGGCCGCCTCGGTGACAGCTACGGGCAGGCGTGGGTGCGCCGCGCCGGCGCGGCCGTGAGCGTGGCCGGTCTCGGCCTCGTGCTCGGCGCACTCTGATAAAACGCCCGGCGCGCGGTTACGCGCGCCGGTTTCATCGGGAGGAAGTGAAGACTATTCCCGCCGCAAGGTGTGGAAGCCGGCGCTGATGAAGCGCACGAAATCGTCGCACAGCGCCGGATCGGCGGACCGCGCCCGCCCCTGCGTCAGCCGCTCGATGCGCTTGTCGCCCACATACATCAGCAGCGCGCCCACCGCATATTCATAGGCCCAGATGATCCGGTCCCGCGCCACGCCGGGCAGCGCCCGCTCCATGGCGGCGACGAACACCCGCGCCAGCGGATCATAAAAGCGCTCGATGATCTCTGTCGCCTCCGGCCCCGGGTCCCAGGCGGTGCGCGCCACCAGCAGCGCGAAGACATCTCCCGCCTCACTGCCGCGCAGGGTGATCACCGGCTCGGCCCAGGCCCGCACCAGATCCTCCACCGCCTGCGGGTTGGACGGCCCGCAATCCACCGCCTCCATGCGGGCGATGCGCTCGGTGATATAGACCTGTCGATGGGCGAAGATGGTGCCGAACAGCTCTTGCTTGCGGCCGAAATAAT
This sequence comes from Azorhizobium sp. AG788, assembly GCA_943369575.1. Lineage (GTDB taxonomy): Bacteria > Pseudomonadota > Alphaproteobacteria > Rhizobiales > Xanthobacteraceae > Azorhizobium. The sequence goes on from CALRNP020000161.1 coordinate 13,413, forward strand.
AGCCCACCAGCGCTACCGGCACCCCGGCGCGGGTCGCAATATCCCGCACCGACACCGCCGCATAGCCGCGCTCAGCGAACAACGCCTCGGCGCTGAGCAGGATGGCGGCGCGGCGATCGGGCCGCTGTGTCTCCTGCGGATCCACGGCTGAGCGCCGCGCCGCCTTGGGCCGGGAGGGAGAGCGGGGGGCGGACAATGG
>CALRNP020000162.1:0-13517 GCA_943369575.1 Azorhizobium sp. AG788
TCCCGGCGGCGCCCTCCGTGCGTTCAGTGCCTGGCGGCCACCTTGGGCGCCTCGGCATGCAGAACAGCGGCGCGCAGATCGGCGGCGGTGAGCGGCGGCACCGAGAGATGGTCGCCCAGGCCCGCTACGGCGGCGCGCTGGCGCACCAAAGCCAGCACCACGTCGAGCGTCGGGGTGGGCACATCCACCAGGCGGCCCATTTCCTGCACTACCGACACCAACGGATCGATCTCCATGGGCCGGCTGCGCTCCAGATCCTGGAGCATGGAGGTCTTGTGGGCGCCCACCGCGCCGGCGCCGTTGATGCGCCGTTCCACATCCACCCGGAAGGTGACGCCGAGGCGGGTGGCGATGATCTGGGCTTCCAGCATCATGGCCTTGGCCACCGAGCGGGTGTCGGGATCGCTGGCGATCACGTCCAGCGTGGCGTGGGTGAGGGCGCTGATGGGATTGAAGCAGAGGTTGCCCCACAGCTTCAGCCACATCTCGTCGCGGATATGCGGAGTGATGGGCGCGCGCAGTCCGGCGGCATTCATCAGGGCGCTGAGGCGCTCGATGCGCGGGGTGCTCTCGCCGGAGGGCTCGCCCAGGGGGAATTTGTCGCCATAGATGTGCTGGATCACGCCCGGCGCCACCACTTCGGTGGCCGGATAGACGATGCAGCCGATAGCGCGCTCGGGGCCGAGCACGTTCCACTGCTTTCCGCCCGGATCGATGCTCTCCAGGGTGCGGCCTTCCAGCGGGCCGCCGTGCTTGTAGAAATACCAGTAGGGCACGCCGTTGACGGCGGTGACGACGCTGGTGTCATTGCCCAGCAACGGGCGCATCTGATCCACCACGCCCGGCACCGAATGGGCTTTCAGCGAGATGAAGATGTAGTCCTGCGGGCCGAGGTCGGCGGGGTTGTCGCTGGCGCGCACGCGGGCGACGCGCTCTTCGCCGTCGATGAGCAGCTTCACGCCATTGGCGCGCATGGCCTCCAGATGAGCACCGCGCGCCACCAGGCTCACGTCCGCGCCCGCCAGAGCCATCTGCACGCCGAGGTATCCCCCGATGGCGCCCGCCCCGTAAATGCACACTTTCATCCTGGCGTCTCCTCGTATTCTGGATGGCGTATTATGTATGCCAGTGTTTAAGGCAGCCTGCGTCCTTGAGGACATCTGCGATCAGAATACATATGAGAAATGTTTCCGTAACGTGGAAAAATGTCGCGGGACCCAAAAACCTATATTCCACGCTATGTTTTGCCCGTCCTGGCCGTTGAGCGGCGCCGTCGCCGCTCCGGTTCCTCCTACGTCAGCAATGTGGACAGGCCCCCTTGAAAAGCGCCGATCCGGCCAAGATCTATGCGAGGATCACCCTGAGCCGGAATCGGCCGGGAGGCGCGACATGGGGACGGACGGGCGTATGGGCGATACGGAACTCACCCCGCGCCGTCGCGGCCGGCCGGCGTCGGCCTCGTCCGAGGGTGGCTCCGAGGTCCAGTCGCTGGACCGGGCCATCGCTCTGCTGCGGGTGCTGGCGGAAGCCGACGGCATGACCCTCAGCGATATCGCTCGCACCGCCGAATTGCCCGCCTCCACGGTGCATCGCCTGCTCGCCACCTTGCAGAAGCGGCAATTGGTCAATCACGATGCCGAAAACGGCCTGTGGACCGTGGGTCTCGGCCTGTTCCGCATCGGCGCCGCTTATCTGCGCATCAGAAAGCTGCCGGACATCGGCCGGCCGGTGATCCGCCGCCTGCTGCACGAAACCGACGAGACCGTGAATCTCGCCATGTTCGACGGCAACGAATTGGTGGTGGTGGGGCAGGCGGAGGGCCATTCCAGCGTCCGCGCCTTCTTCCGCCTCGGCCTGCGGCTGCCGCTGCACGCCAGCGCCGCCGGTAAATGCGTGCTGGCTGCCGCCAGTCCGGCGTTCCGCGGCGGTCTGATCGCCCAGATCCGCTATGAGGCGTTCGCCACCCGCACCCATCGCTCCGAGCGCGGGCTGATGGACGACGTCACCCTCATCTCCGAGCGCGGCTATGCGGTGGATGACGAGGAGCACACCACCGGCATGCGGGCGGTGGCGGCGGCGATCTTCAATGAATGGCGCGAGCCCATCGGCGCGGTGTCGGTCTCGGGGCCGGCGGTGCGCATGAGCGACGACCGCCTCGACCGCCTGGGCCGCCGGGTCGTGGCGGCCGCCGACCAGATGACCCGGCTCTATTCCGGCGCCGACGAAACTCTGCCGCCCGAGTTCGCCACCTATCGGTGAGCGCTGTGGGCGAAGGTGGCCAAGGTGTCGCGCGGGCTGTGTCGCCCGGGCCGCGTCGCGCGGGCGCGCCCGGTCCACGCGCGAGACCTATCGGTAAAAGGTAAGATTTACTGACATTCTTGTTCTTGAAATAATGAATATTGTATCTCAAGTAAATCATGCAGTGCACAATATTCTTTACACGAAATGGCGTTGCGTAAGTTTGCCGCACGACATAGGCTGACCTTCTGAATTCCCCAGAGGAATGACGGCTTTGACAGGCTGGAGCAGAACGATCCGCACAGCGAGTAACAAGCTGCGGACGCATGCCGGGAGGAACGATCACATGCATATGGCGTTTGCGCGGGCATTCAAACATCTCGCCAGGATCCCCCGGATCACGGCGCCGCGGGCCGTGGCACCGCGGATCCGCAGCCGGCTCTCGGGCCGCCTGCTGGCGGCCGTCGGCGTCGGGGCGGCAGGTCTGGGCGGGGCGATGCTGGCCCCCGCCAGCGCCTTCGCCGCCTGGGAGCCCACCAAGACCGTGGAATTCATTGTGCCCGCCGGCACCGGCGGTGGCGCCGACCAGATGGCGCGCATGGTGCAAGGGATCATCCAGAAGCACAGCCTGATGAAGCAGTCGCTGGTGGTCATCAACAAGTCTGGTGGCGCCGGGGCCGAGGGCTTCCTCGACATGAAGGGCTCCACCGGCAATCCGCACAAGATTGTCATCACCCTGTCCAACCTGTTCACCACGCCGCTGGCCACCGGCGTGCCGTTCAAGTGGGATGAACTGACCCCCATCTCCATGCTGGCGCTGGACGAATTCATCCTGTGGGTGAACGCCAAGGCGCCTTATAGCGACGTGAAGGGCTATCTGGCGGCGTTGTCCGCAGCCGGTCCCGGCAGCGAATTCAAGATGGGCGGCACCGGCTCCAAGCAGGAAGACCAGATCATCACCGCCGCCATTGAGCAGAAGACCAAGACCAAGTTCATCTACGTGCCGTACAAGGGCGGCGGCGACGTGGCGGCGCAACTGGTGGGCGGCCACATCACCTCCAGCGTCAACAATCCCATTGAGGCGGTCTCGCAATGGCGGGCCGGCGAATTGAAGCCGCTGTGCGTGTTCGACACCGTGCGGCTGCCCTATCCCGAGCCGGTGGCCTCGGGCAAGTCCTGGGCCGACGTGCCCACCTGCAAGGAAGCCGGGCTCGATATCGAGTATCTGATGCTGCGCGGCATCTTCGGCGCCCCCCGCATCACCCCCGATCAGATCGCCTATTATGTGGACCTGTTCCGCCAGGTGCGTGAGACGCCGGAGTGGAAGGACTTCATGCAGAAGGGCGCCTTCAACACCAGCGCGCTCACTGGCGCCGAATACAAGGCCTGGCTGGGTAAGGCGGCGGAGAGCCACCGCTCCCTGATGGAAACCGCCGGCTTCATCGCCAAATAGGCGCGCCAGCGGGCGGCGGGCCCCTGCGCCCGCCGCCCCTCCGGGCCAGCGTCGCCGCCCGCGGCGATGGCGCACATGAACCCTCTCGGGAGAGCATCATGACGGTGGAGAACAGCGCGACCGAGCATACGGTGACGCGCAGGACCATGGATATTGTGGTGGCGCTGGCCCTCATGGGCGTGGCGGCGCTGGTGATGGCCGACAGTTGGCGGGTGGGTGCCCGCTGGGCCAGCGACGGCCCGCAGGCCGGCTACTTTCCCTTCTATATCGGCGCGATCATGATGGTGGCGAGCGGCTGGACCGTGCTCCAGAACCTCATCACCAAGCATCCCGACCGCGCTAATTTCGTCGATCGCACGCAATTGCGCTCGGTGCTGCAGGTGCTGGTGCCCACCATTGTCTATGTGGGGGTGATTTCCCTGCTGGGCATCTATGTGGCCTCAGCCATCTTCATCGCCTTCTTCATGTGGTGGCTGGGCAAATACAAGCTCCAGCTCATCCTTCCGGTGGCGCTGGGCGTGCCGCTGGTGCTGTTCGTAATGTTCGAGGTCTGGTTCCTGGTGCCGCTGCCCAAGGGGCCGCTGGAGACCGCCTTCGGCTATTGACCGGCACGCCACGGGGCGTCCGCCCATCGCCAGCCGGTGCCGCTTGACGGCCCGGCGGGCGGACGCGCCCGGTGCCAATGCGTGACCCAAGATACGGCGCGCCGACGATGCGCGCAGGAGTAAAGCGCGCCAGCAATAAAGCGCGCCAGGAACAAAGCGGGCCTGGAACGAGGTGGGTCCGCAAGACGGGCCTGCAAGACGCAGAGAGACCCACACAGTCATCGTGCACGTGCCAGCCGACGCTCCAGACGTGGCGGCACAGGGGAGGGGTTCGTGGAAGCGCTTTCATCTCTGATCGCCGGATTTGGCGTCCTCGCTGATCCAATGAACATTGTCTACATGTTCGTCGGCATCATGCTCGGCGTGCTCATCGGCGTGCTGCCGGGATTAGGGGGCGCCAATGGCGTTGCCATCCTGCTGCCGCTCACCTTCTCCATGTCGCCGGTCTCGGCCATCATCATGCTGTCCTCCATCTATTGGGGGGCACTGTTCGGCGGCGCCATCACCTCCATCCTGTTCAATATTCCCGGCGAGCCATGGTCGGTGGCGACAACATTCGACGGCCACCCGATGGCGCAGAAGGGCCGGGCCGGGGAGGCGCTCACCGGGGCGTTCACCGGCTCGTTCATCGGCGCCTTCATTGCCGTGCTGCTCATCACCTTCCTGGCCCCGGTGATCGCGCGCTTCGCCTTGCAGTTCGGGCCGGCGGAATTCTTCGCGGTCTATCTTTTGACCTTCTGCTCATTCGTGGGCATGGGCAAGGAAGCGCCCATGAAGGTGCTGGCGGCCATGACGCTGGGCTTTGCCTTGGCGGCGGTGGGCATCGACACCGTCACCGGCCAATTGCGCATGACCTTCGGCTCGGTGGAGCTGCTGCGCGGCTTCGACTTCCTGGTGGCGGTCATCGGCCTGTTCGGGGTCGGCGAGATCCTGCTGACCATGGAGGAAGGGCTGGCCTTCAAGGGCAAGAGCGCCGCCATCAACGCCCGCGTGGTGCTGGACACCTGGAAGAAGCTGCCGAAGATGTGGGTGGGCTGCCTGCGTTCGGCGGCGGTGGGCTGCTGGATGGGCATCACCCCCGGCGGCGCCACGCCGGCCTCCTTCATGAGCTACGGCCTCGCCAAGCGCTTCTCCAAGCGCGGCCGCGAGTTCGGCAAGGGTGAACTGGAAGGGGTGGTGATGCCCGAGGTGGCGGCCCATGCGGCCGGCACCAGCGCCCTGCTGCCCATGCTGACGCTGGGCATTCCCGGCTCGCCCACGGCGGCGGTGCTGCTGGGCGGCCTCCTGATCTGGGGCCTCCAGCCCGGACCGCTGCTGTTCGTGGAGCAGAAGGACTTCGTGTGGGGCCTGATCGCCTCGATCTATCTGGGCAATATCGCCGGCCTGATCGTGGTGCTCACCACCGTGCCCTTGTTCGCCGCCATCCTGCGGGTGCCGTTCAGCGTCATCGCCCCGATCATCCTGGTGATCTGCGCGGTGGGCGCCTACACGGTGCACAACGCCGCCATGGATATTGCGGTGATGCTGGTGTTCGGCGTGGTCGGCTATCTGTTCAAGAAGCTGGACTATCCGCTGGCGCCGCTGGTGCTGGCGCTGGTGCTGGGCGACATGGCGGAAAGCTCGTTCCGCCAGGCCATGCTGGTGTCCCAGGGCCATCTGGGCATCTTCTGGTCCAACCCGCTGGTGGGCTCCATCGTCACGCTGGCGCTGGTGATGCTGTTCTGGCCGATCATCGCCAGGGTGATGCACCGCTTGTTCCCCAACCGCGCCAAGGCGGCAGCGGCCGAGTGATCCCGGCCGCGGACTGATCCCGGTGGCGGCGCCATGCTGCGCCGCCACCGGCAACCGGGAGTGCCCGTGACAGGCGTTTCCGCAGGCATTCGGGCGTGAGGGTGCGCCTTGTTCCCAGGGCCCCGCAGCCGGGCCGCGGGTGACCCTGACCCCGCGCAAACACGCACAGCAACACGGTTTTTGCTGCATTGCGCAATTTTTTCCGGCCCGGCCGGGGATTGCGTCGCCTTTCCGCATACAGTACACAGTATTTCACCGACGGCATGCGCCCGCCAGAAGGCGCTGCCACAGGGAAGGGAACAGGCCTCGTGGATCAGGTCGCAGAAACGCCAAAGCTCAATGTCGAGCCCCTCGGGGCGAGTTCGAGCCTGCGCGCCCTGGCTTACGATGCGCTCAAGCGGGCCATCACCGAAATGGACATCTACGGCAGCAACACCGATTTCCGACTGGACGAGCGCCAGCTCTCCGAGGATCTCGGCGTGAGCCGCACCCCCATTCGCGAAGCCATGACCGTGCTGGAGCAGGAGGGCTTCGTGCGCTCGGTGCCTCGCCGCGGCATCTTTGTGGTGCGCAAGACCAAGCGCCAGTTGCTGGAGATGATCACCGTCTGGGCGGCGCTGGAGAGCATGGCTGCCCGCCTCGCCGCCACCCGCGCCACGCCCACTGAGCTGAAGGGCCTGCGGCGGCTGTTCAATGAATTCGAGCGCGAGCCTTCGGCCGCCCATGTGCACGAATATTCTCAGGCCAACATCGTGTTCCACCAGGCGGTGATCCGCATGGGCGGCAACGCCCTGATCGTGGACATGACCGAAAATCTGTTCCTGCACATGCGGGCCATCCGCGCGGTGTCGATCCGGCAGGAAAACCGCTTTGAAACCTCCATGCGCGAGCACATGGCCATTATCGACGCTTTGGAGAGCCGCGATCCGGACCTGGCTGAGCGCCTGGTGCGGGCGCACACCATGGGCCTTGCGGCCCATGTGGAGAAGCACGGGGTCTTTCCAGAATAACCAGGGTCCGGCGCGCATCGTCGCCGTCCTGTCCACCACGAAAACTGCAACCATAACGGTACAGTCAAAGATTTTCCGGGAGGAAGCGGAATGTCCGCAGTAGCACAGCGAGTTGATGCCGAAATCGCACCCGAGCAGGATCTGACCGATGGCTTCCATCTGGTCATCGATGCGCTCAAGCTGAACGGCATCGAGACCATCTATGGCGTTCCGGGCATCCCGATCACCGATCTCGGCCGCATGTGCCAGGCCGAGGGCATCCGCGTCATCTCCTTCCGCCACGAGCAGAATGCGGGCAACGCGGCCGCCATCGCCGGCTTCATCACCAAGAAGCCCGGCATCTGCCTCACGGTGTCGGCGCCCGGCTTCCTGAACGGCCTGACCGCTCTGGCCAACGCCACCACCAACTGCTTCCCGATGATCCTCATCTCCGGTTCGTCTGAGCGCGAGATCGTCGATCTGCAGCAGGGCGACTATGAGGAGATGGACCAGCTGGCCATCGCCAAGCCCTTGTGCAAGGCCGCCTTCCGCGTGCTGCACGCCGCCGACATCGGCATCGGCGTCGCACGCGCCATCCGCGCCGCGGTCTCCGGTCGTCCCGGCGGCGTCTATCTCGATCTGCCCGCCAAATTGTTCTCCCAGGTGATGGACGCCGATGCCGGCGCCAAGTCCCTGGTGAAGGTCATCGATGCCGCTCCCGAGCAGATCCCCGGCGCCGCCGCCGTGGACCGGGCCATCGAGCTGCTCAAGAGCGCCAAGCGCCCGCTGATCGTGCTCGGCAAGGGCGCGGCCTATGCCCAGGCCGATGACGCCATCCGCGCTCTGGTGGAAAAGAGCGGCATTCCCTTCCTGCCCATGTCCATGGCCAAGGGCCTGCTGCCGGACACCCATCCCCAGTCGGCGGGCGCGGCGCGCTCCACCGCGCTGAAGGACAGCGACGTGGTGCTGCTGCTGGGCGCGCGCCTCAACTGGCTGCTGTCCCACGGCAAGGGCAAGACCTGGGGCGAGCCCGGCTCGAAGAAGTTCATCCAGGTGGACATCGAGCCCAAGGAAATGGACTCGAACGTCGAGATCGCCGCCCCGCTGGTGGGCGACATCGGCTCGGTGGTGAATGCGCTCCTCGCCCGCATCGACGGCGACTGGACCCCGGCTCCGGCCGATTGGGTGGAGAGCATCCGCTCCAAGAAGGAAGCCAACATCGCCAAGATGGCGCCGAAGCTTCTGAAGAATTCCGCCCCCATGGACTTCCACAGCGCGCTCGGCGCCCTGAAGAACGTCATCAAGGAGCGTCCCGACGCCATGCTGGTGAACGAGGGCGCCAACACCCTCGATCTCGCCCGCGGCATCATCGACATGTACCAGCCGCGCAAGCGCCTGGATGTCGGCACCTGGGGCGTGATGGGCATCGGCATGGGCTTCGCCATCGCCGCGGCGGTGGAAACCGGCAAGCCGGTGCTGGCGGTGGAAGGCGACAGCGCCTTCGGCTTCTCCGGCATGGAGGTGGAGACCATCTGCCGCTACAATTTGCCGGTCTGCATCGTCATCTTCAACAATAACGGCATCTATCGCGGCCTCGACACTGATCCGACGGGCCGGGATCCCGGCACCACGGTGTTCGTGAAGAACGCCCGTTACGACAAGATGATGGAAGCTTTCGGCGGCGAGGGCGTCAACGTCACCACCCCGGACGAGCTCTATCGCGCAGTCTCCGCCGCCATGGACAGCGGTAAGCCGACGCTCATCAATGCCGAAATCGATCCGGCCGCCGGCAGCGAGAGCGGCAATATCGGCAGCTTGAACCCGCAGAGCGTGGTCAAGAAGAAGTGACGCCATGGGGTGGTGAGGACGCCTCATCACCCCATGGGGCGCCCGCACGGTGCCGGTCGAAGACCGGATCTGTCGGGCCAGTTGATTTTCGACGAACCGGGCGGGGCCATGTGTCCCGTCCTCCTCTCCACCCGCGTCACCAACGAAGAGACCAAGCGTTGCTTAAGGCGCGTGCGGAAAGGACATGAGGATCCAATGGGCAAGGCATTAGACGGCGTCCGCATTCTGGACTTCACCCACGTGCAATCGGGGCCGACCTGCACCCAGCTGCTGGCCTGGTTCGGCGCTGACGTGATCAAGGTGGAACGCCCCGGCGAGGGCGATGTCACCCGCACCCAGCTGCGCGACATTCCCAATGCCGACAGCCTCTATTTCACCATGCTCAATTCCAACAAGCGCTCCATCACCCTCGACACCAAGAATGCCGAAGGCAAGAAGGTGCTCGAGGATCTGGTGAAGGTCTGCGACGTGCTGGTGGAGAATTTCGCCCCCGGTGCGCTGGATCGCATGGGATTTACCTGGGAGCATCTGCAGAGCCTCAATCCGCGCCTGATCCTGGCTTCGGTCAAGGGCTTCGGCGCCGGCCCGTTCGAGGACTGCAAGGTCTATGAGAATGTGGCCCAGTGCACCGGCGGCGCTGCCTCCACCACCGGCTTTCGCGATGGCCTGCCGCTGGTGAGCGGCGCTCAATTGGGCGACAGCGGCACCGGCCTGCATCTGGCCCTCGGCATCGTCACCGCGCTCTATCAGCGCGAGCAGACCGGGCGCGGCCAGAAGGTGCTGGCGGCCATGCAGGACAGCGTGCTGAACCTGTGCCGGGTGAAGGTGCGCGACCAGCAGCGCCTCCAGCGCGGTCCGCTGCGCGAATACAGCCAGTATGGCGAAGGCATTCCGTTCGGCGACGCGGTGCCGCGCGCCGGCAATGATTCCGGCGGCGGCCAGCCCGGCCGCATCCTGAAGTGCAAGGGCTGGGAGCAGGATCCCAACGCCTACATCTATTTCATCACCCAGGCCCCGGTGTGGGACAAGATTTGCGACGTCATCCACGCCCCCGAGTGGAAGACCGACCCGAACTACACCTCCGCTGCTGCGCGCCTGCCGCATCTCAATGAGATCTTCACCCGCATCGAGGCGTGGACCATGGCCCACACCAAGTTCGAGGCCATGGAGATCCTCAATAAATACGACATCCCCTGCGGCCCGATCCTCTCCATGAAGGAGATCATCACCGACGAATCCCTGTTCGCCACCGGGACGCTGGTGGAGGTGGATCATCCGGTGCGCGGCACCTACCTCACGGTGGGCAACCCCATCAAGCTGTCGGACAACGACGTGCCGGTGGAGCGTTCGCCGCTGCTGGGCGAGCACACCGACGAAGTGCTGGCCGCGGTGCTGGGCTTTGATGCCGAGCGCATCGCCCAAGTCAAGAATTCCGGCGCCGTCGGCACCCAGCCGGTGCGCCAGGCGGCGGAATGAGATCGCCCTGAGCGGACGGCCCCTCCGGGGCCATCCGCGCCGCCCGGCTTTGCCGCCGGGCATGGGCGTTGAGTGCGGGACACACCGTCCCGAGGGCATGGCGCGCTGTTCCGGATCTCCGGGGCGGCGGCGGCGGGCGGCCTCTCCGCAAGGCGGGGCGCCGGCCGGCGGCGAGCGCGGCCCGGATGCGTGACGAGACCTTGAGTTCGGCTAAGCCAAAGGAAAGTGGGCCATGTCCGGTGCGATCGGTTCTCTTGTGCAGACGGGCGCGGTTGGCGATGCCGCCGTCATGACGTGTCGTGACCACAGGTGTCGTGACCAGGCAATGCGTTGTGCGTGATCGCTCATTGAGCCCGCGCGCAGCAAGTATCGTTCAAAGGGAGATCCACATGACCAAGCCACTCGAGGGTATCAAGATCATCGACTTCACCCACGTGCAGGCGGGCCCCGCGTGCACGCAGCTGCTGGCGTGGTTTGGCGCCGACGTGATCAAGGTGGAACGTCCCGGCTCCGGCGACGTGACCCGCAGCCAGCTGCGCGACATCAGCAATGCCGATGCGCTCTATTTCACCATGCTGAACTCCAATAAGCGTTCGCTCACCCTCGACACCAAGACCGCCGAGGGCAAGGAAGTCCTGACCAAGCTCATCAAGGAGAGCGACGTCCTGGTGGAGAATTTCGGCCCCGGCGCGCTCGACCGCATGGGCTTCACCTGGGAGCACATCAAGGAACTGAACCCGGGCATGATCGTCGCCTCGGTGAAGGGCTTCTCCGACGGCCATCACTATGAAGATCTGAAGGTGTACGAGAACGTGGCCCAGTGCGCCGGCGGCGCCGCCTCCACCACCGGCTTCTGGGACGGCCCCCCCACCGTCTCGGCGGCGGCTCTGGGTGACAGCAACACCGGCATGCACCTGGCCATCGGCATCCTCACCGCGCTGCATGCCAAGAACAAGACCGGCAAGGGCCAGAAGGTCGCCGTGTCCATGCAGGATTCGGTCATCAACCTCTGCCGCGTCAAGCTGCGCGACCAGCAGCGCCTCGACCGCATCGGCTATCTGGAGGAATATCCCCAGTACCCGCACGGCACGTTCTCGGACGTGGTACCCCGCGGCGGCAATGCCGGCGGCGGCGGTCAGCCGGGCTGGGTGCTGAAGTGCAAGGGCTGGGAGACCGATCCCAATGCCTACATCTACTTCACCATCCAGGGTCATGCCTGGGCCCCGATCTGCAAGGCGCTGGGCAAGGAAGAGTGGATCAACGATACGGCCTACAACACTGCTGAAGCCCGCCAGGACAAGATCTTCGACATCTTCGCCACCATCGAGGCGTGGTTGGCGGACAAGACCAAGTTCGAGGCGGTGGACATCCTGCGCAAGTTCGACATCCCCTGCGCGCCGGTGCTCACCATGAAGGAGATCGCCAACGATCCGTCCCTGCGTGAGAGCGGCACCATCGTGGAAGTCGATCACAAGCAGCGCGGCAAGTACCTGACCGTCGGCTCGCCCATCAAGTTCTCGGACATGACGGTGGAAATCACCGGCTCGCCGCTGCTGGGTGAACACACCGACGAAGTGCTGGCCGACCTTGGCTATTCGCCCGACCAGATCAAGGCCCTGCACGAGGCCCGCGCGGTCTGAGGTCCGCCGCAGCCGCTATTCGGCTGCTCACCATTCGGCCCGGCGCGCGTTCGTGCGCCGGGCCTTCTTCTGACGGCTGCCGGGCCTTCCCGTAGCGTCAGTTTCCGTTCTGCCGAATGAGGTGTCTCCCCATGGGGAGGGCCTGAGGCCTGCGCCGCGCAGCGGCGCATGCCCCTTGTTCGGGATGGTTGTCCGCGCCTTCCGTGGCGCCCCGCCCGGCCTGTCCGGCGGCTTGTGGCGACATTGCTGTTCGCCTGCTCATCTTAGATCCGCCATGGCGTCACGCCGTCGGCATCCACCCGGTCGCGGTGGGCCGCGCGCGCCTGGATGCGTGCCGCCGTCCGCCAGCGCCAGCCAGACGGGGACGCCCCATGAACATCCACGAGTATCAGGCCAAAGCGCTGCTGAAGACCTACGGCGCGCCGGTGTCGCGCGGCGTGCCGGTCCTGAAAGCGGAAGACGCGGAAGCCGCCGCGCGGGAGCTGGGCGGCCCGGTCTGGGTGGTGAAATCCCAGATCCATGCGGGTGGTCGCGGCAAGGGCAAGTTCAAGGAACAAGCCGCCGGTGACAAGGGCGGCGTGCGCCTCGCCAAGTCGGTGGAGGAGGCCAAGGCCTTCGCCGAGCAGATGCTCGGTAATACGCTGGTGACGGTGCAGACCGGGCCGGCGGGCAAGCAGGTCAACCGGCTCTATATTGAAGAAGGCGCCGCGATCGAGGCGGAGTTCTATCTCTCGCTGCTGGTCGACCGCTCCACCTCGCACGTCTCGTTCGTGGTCTCCACCGAAGGTGGCATGGACATCGAGGAAGTGGCCCATTCCACGCCGGAAAAGATCGTCTCGTTCTCGGTCGATCCCGCCACCGGCATCCAGGGCTTCCACGGCCGCAAGGTGGCCGATGCCCTCGGCCTGACTGGCGATCTAGCCAAACAGGCGGGCAAGCTCACCGACGTGCTGTACACCGCCTTCACCGACACCGACATGGCGATGCTGGAGATCAACCCGCTCATCGTCACCAAGGACGGCAAGCTGCGGGTGCTGGACGCCAAGGTGTCCTTCGATTCCAACGCGCTGTTCCGCCATCCGGACCTGCTCGCCCTGCGCGACGAGACCGAGGAAGACGCCAAGGAAATCGAGGCCTCCAAGTACGACCTCGCCTACATCGCCCTCGATGGCACCATCGGCTGCATGGTGAACGGCGCCGGTCTCGCCATGGCGACCTTGGACATCATCAAGCTCTATGGCGAAGAGCCGGCCAACTTCCTGGACGTCGGCGGCGGCGCCACCGAGGAGAAGGTGACGGCGGCGTTCAAGATCATCACTTCGGACCCCTCGGTGAAGGGCATCCTGGTGAACATCTTCGGCGGCATCATGAAGTGCGACGTGATCGCCCGTGGCGTGATCGCGGCGGTGACCGCGGTGGGGCTGAAGGTGCCTTTGGTGGTGCGCCTGGAAGGCACCAATGTGGAGCAGGGCAAGCA
>CALRNP020000163.1:0-13317 GCA_943369575.1 Azorhizobium sp. AG788
GGCCCAGCGGCACCGCCACCACCGCTGCCAGCGTGAAGCCCAGCAGGATGCGGCGGCAGGAGATGAGCAGATGGTCAATGAAGCGCCCGCTGCGGAACGCCCGCGAGGCGCTCTCCAGCACCTGCTCGGGCGAGGGCACGTTGGAGAAGCGCACATAGAGCGTCATGCGATGCGTGGTCAGCAGGTGCCACACGGCGATGAAGGCGGCGATGGAGAGGAGCGCCAGCAGGGCTGCGCGCAGTTCGCCCTTGTGCAGGCGGAACCAGCGCGCCGCCCGGCCGCCGGCCACCGGGGCCGCAGCCCCGGCATGAGAGGGGCGCTGCGCCCGCAGGCGGATGCAGCCGGAGGCCAGGCCGACACCCGATGGCGATAAGGGGGCGAGCGTGGTCACCGTGTCGGTCTCCCCTGCGCTCTCGGGGGAAGGCGCCGCCGGTTCCGCCGGGGCCGGGGCGCCGGCGGCGAAGATCTTGGCGGGAAACGCATCGGGGGTGAAGGCATCGGGGGTAAAGGCGGTGGCGCTGCGCTTCATGATGCTCACACCCGGCCGGCGTTCGCGCTTTTCAGCGCGTCGTCGAAGCTCATGACCTTGCCGCCGGACTTGGCGGCTTCGGCTTCGGCGTCCTTCTTCAGCAGGAAGGGCAGGATCTGCGTCTTCCCGTCCTTGGCGACGGCGGCATAGAAGGCCTCGCTGGCGAACAATTTGATGCCGCGGGTGGTATCGAACAGATAGGTGACCGCCACCTTCTTGCCCTGCGCCTTCATTTCGGCCAGTGCGCCCAGGGTGCAGGAGGGGCTGGAGAAGGCCTTGATGCCCTCGCCTTCCACCCAGATCTCGCCCGCCTGGCGCGGCTCGGTGATGGCGACCTTGCAGAAGCCGTCCTCGCCGGTGACTTCGTAATTGGCGAGGCTGGCAAGCTGCTTGTCGTAATCGAGGCCCAGTTCGCCATAGGCCTTGCGCACATAGCTGTCATTGACCCAGGCCTTGACGTCGAAGTCCTTCATCCGGCCCAGCTTCTGCAGCACGCCGGCATCCTGGGCGGCGTCTTCCACCAGTTGCGGCTTGATGGTGGGATCCATGGTCATGATGCCGCCGGGGCCGAGGAAGATGTAGACCACTTCCTTGTCGATGCCGGTCCATTTGGCGATCTGCTCGGCGGCGCTCTTGGGATCCTTGCGTACCCAGGCATTGGCATCGACGATGGCCTTGATATAGGCCACCACCACCTCGGGATATTTGGTGGCGAAATCGGTGCGCACCACCACGCCGTGCCAGGTGGGGGCGGTGGTCTCGACGCCGTCGAAGATCTTGCGGGCAAAGCCGCGGAACGGCAGCAACTCGGCGAAGGGCACGAAGTCGGCGTGGGCGTCGATCTTCTTTTCCTGGAGATTGGTGGCGCCCACTTCCGGGCTCTGGCTCACCAGGCGGAAGTAATCATCGGGCCATTTGTTATCCTGCATGGCTTTCAGCACCATGCCATGGGCGGCGGAACCGAACGGCACGCTCAGCACCTTGCCCTTGAGATCCGAGAGCTGGAAGTAGGGCGAGTCCTTGTGCACCACCACGCCGTTGCCGGAACCGTAGATGTTGTAGGCCGCCACCGCGATGAGCTGGCTCTTGCTGTCCGGATTGGACTGGAAGGTGTAGCCGTTCACCACCAGCGGAAAGTCCCCCATGCCGCCGAACTGGAGCTTGTCGGCCATCATGCCGTTGGTCACCGGCGGGCCGGAGGTGAAGTTCTGCCAATCCAGCTTGAAGGTGATGTTGGCGTATTTGCCGTCCTTCGGCAGGTACTTCTCCAGCAGCTTCAATTCGCGGATCACCACGCCGGTGGTCACCGTGTTGGTGGTGGTGTCCTGGGTGCCGATGCCGACGCTGACCGTCTGCTGGGCGTGGGCGTGGGCGGGGGCGGCGGCGAGCAGGGCGCCAAGGCCGGCGGCGGCCAAAAGACTGGGAAGGCGAGAGCCCGGTCGGCGGGTTCGGGAGGCGAAGCAATCAATCCGCATGTCGGTCACCTCTGGAAGGGAAGCACGGCTCTTTGCGGCCTGAGAACGCGGTGTCCGATCAGCTTGCGGCGCAATCTGATCGGTGCGTGCTCTAGGCTCATCTTCCGTCGCCAGCTTCGAGCTGTTCAAAGGAAGACCGGGCCGCACAGTCGATTAGTTGCCTCCAATGAGGCTCTGGTGAATTTTTTGGCAGATCCCTTGCGATCTGCCTTGGCCTCAAGCACCGCCGCGCAGTGCGTGCAGGGCGTCCAGATCATGCACCACCAGTTTGGACTTCTCGGCGGTGAGCACGCCCTGTTCCTGGAGCCGCTTGAGGCTGATGGTGACCCATTGCCGGGTGGCGCCCACCATATGGGCGAGGTCCGCATGGGTGAGGGCGGTGCCGATGGCGATGCCGTTGGGCTCCTGAACCCCATAGGCGTCGCACAGATGCAGCAGCAGATGGGCCAGGCGCTCGGTCACCGAGCGGGTGCCGAGCATCTGCGCCAGGGCGGAATAGCATTTGCCCTTGAAGGTCAGTCCCTCGATCAAACCCAGCGCCAGCGCCGGAATATGGGTCATCAGGCGGCGCAGGGTCTTGCCGGGCAAATGGATGACCACGGAATTGGCGGCGGCGACGCCGGACCAGACGTGCGGGCTCTGGCCGAACAATTCCGGCCCGCCGACGAAATGACCCGATTGCCAATAGGCCAGAGTGATCTCGCGGCCGGAGGGGGCGATATAGAACACCCGGATGCGGCCGCTCTCGATGAGATAGATGCCGTCGTGCGGCGTGCCTTGGGAAAACACCATCTTGCCGCGATAGACCACGCGGCGCTGGCCCTCCCGCAGCACGTCCTCGCGCTCCTTCAGCGACAGGCGCTGCAGGAGTTGCGGTGGGCCGCCGCTCAGCAGCGCATTCTCACTGAGCAGCAGCGCCTGGGCGCTGGCGGTGTTGGACAAGAGCACCGATCCTGTGCCGCGGGAAGGGGGTGGCGCATCGTGAGCGAGCAACGCGATCCTCCGTGGTCCGTAGGCCTGGAAACCCGTTTCCAGTTTGGAACCGCCGCAAGAAGCGTACCAAGCTAAATAATACTATGTCTACTGATTTAATATTTTTATGTGGTGCTCACGCCGCCGCCTGGCAGCGGCCCAAGGCCCAGCGCACCAGTTTGCGCACGTCGGGATCGGGATCATCGAACGCGGCTTCCAGCGCCGCCACCGCCGCGGGGTCGGCGATCTCGCCCAAGGCCGCCGCGGCCTCCTTGCGCACATTGCTCAGCTCGTGACCGAGCGCGTCGCCGATGGCGGGCACCGCCGCCTTGGCCTGCAGCTTGCCGAGGGCGTTGACCGCCTTGGCCTGCACTTGCCAGGCTTCGTCATCAAGGGCCGTGATCAGAGGCTCGATGGCTTCCGCCAGCTTGGCCTTGCCGATGGAGAAGGCGGCTTCCTCGCGCACCAGCCAATGGGGATCGCGCAACCCCGCCAGCAAGGCCGGAACGCCAGGCGTGCCGGATTTGACGAACACCAGCGAGGACATGACCGAGCGCCGCACCGAGGCATCGCTGTCCTTGGCCGCCACCAGCAGCGCCGGCAGTGCGGCATCCGCCTTCAGATAGCCCAGCACCGCCAGCGCCTCCCGGCGCACCGTCGCTTCGGGATGCTGGAGGGCGACCAGCGCCACCGGCATGGCGGTGGGCTCCTGCATCTCGCGCAGCGCCCGCAATGCGGCGGCCTGCACGAAGGCATTGCCGGCGCCCGCCCGCTCGATCAGGCGGTCGGTGGCGGCGGGCTCCTTCTTGTCGGCCAGGCTCTCGGCGGCGGCGAGGCGCACCGCTTCGTCCGCATCATCCAAAGCGGTGATGAGGCCCAGTGCCACGGCGGGGCCGTCATGCTCGTCCAGCGCCTTGGCGGCGGCGGCGCGCACGCCGGCGTCGGGGTCGGCGAGGCCGGCCAGCAGCAGGTCGGCGGCGCCGTCCTCCACCGCTTCGGCCAGTTCCATCATCGCCACCTTGCGGATGCCGGGGTCGGCATCGCGGGCGCGGGCCGCCAGGGCCTCCAGTTCGTCGTCGAACGTGTCGAACATCGCCATGACCCGGCCCTCAGCGCAGCAGATAGGGGATTTCGACCTTGACCGCGCCGGTGGGGCAGTCCACCTCGCACGGCATGCAGTACCAGCATTCGTCATACTTCATGTGCGCCTTGCCGGAGGCGGGGTTGATGGCCAGCACATCCAGTGGGCACACGTCGATGCACACGCGGCAGCCTTTCTCCGCGATGCACTTTTCATCGTCCACGGTGACCGGGACGCTGGTGGCGTGATTGGCGAGGGGCATGGGGGGCTCCGAAATCTTGCAAAGGGGCGGATCAGAACAGGCGGATCATTCCGCCGCGAGGGCGGGGGTGCGGAGCTGGTGATAGGCCCCCATTTCCTCGTCCGGGATCTCGACCACATAGGGGTCCACCTCCCGCTTCTTGTGGGCCATGCGGCCCATCTCGTCCTTGTAGAGCAGGGTGTGGCAGAACCAGTTCTCATTGTCGGTGGCCGGGTGGTCCACCCGCCAGTGATAAAGGCCCCACCGGCTCTCGGTGCGATAGAGCGAGGCGGCCGCCGCCATGTCGGCGCAGTCGAGAATGGAGCTGAGTTCCAAGGACCGCATCAGTTCGTGCGGGTCGCGCACCGCCAGATGATTGAGGTCCTCGCGGATCTCGCCGAAGCGCTGCTGAGCGATGCGATATTTGGCGGTGACCTTCGGCGGCTGGAGATAATCGTTCACCAGCCGGCGGGTCTTGTATTCCACCTCATACGGCGAGAAGCCGTCCTCGCGCCGGGTCGGCGCCAGCACCCGCTCCTGCTCGGCCAGCACCTGGCCGGGGTCATAGGCCGGCAGATCGGTGGCGGTGCAGTAATCGGCAGCGTCCTGGCCGGCGATGCCGCCATTCACGAACGCGCCGAGCATGTAATTGTGCGGCACGCTGGCCATGTCGCCGGCGGCATAGAGGCCGGCAATGGTGGTGCGGGCATTCTCGTCCACCCACACGCCGGAGGCCGAGTGGCCGGAGCAGAAGCCGATTTCGGAGATGTGCATCTCCACCATGCTCTCGCGATAATTGGTGCCGCGCCGCTCATGGAAGCGCCCGCGCGAGGGCCGCTCGTTGGAATGCAGGATGGTTTCGATCTCGCCGATGGTTTCTTCGGCCAGATGGGTCATGTTGAGGAACACCGGCCCGTTGCCGCTTTGGAGTTCGGAATAGAACTCCTTCATCATCTGGCCGGACCAGTAATCGCATTCGATAAAGCGCTCGCCCTTGTTGTTGGCGGTGTAGCCGCCGAACGGGCCGGTGACATAAGCGCAGGCCGGGCCGTTATAGTCCTTGATCAGCGGATTGATCTGGTAGCATTCGAGGTTCGCGAGCCCGGCACCGGCGTGATAGGCCATCGCATAGCCGTCGCCGCAATTGGCCGGATTTTCATAGGTGCCGAACAGATAGCCCGAGGCCGGCAATCCGAGGCGTCCGGCGGCGCCGCAGGCCAGGATGACGGTCTTGGCCCGCACCACCAGGAACTCGCCGGTGCGGGTGTTGACTGTGATGGCGCCCGCCGCCTGGCCGTCAGGTCCGGTGAGCAGGCGGGTGGCCATGTAGCGATTGGTCACCACCACCTGGAGCCGGCGCAACTGACGATAGAGCGCCTTCTTCACATGATGGCCTTCCGGCATGGGCAGCACATAGGTGCCCATGTGGTGGACCTTGCGCACATTGTATTCGCCGGAGCCGTCCTTCTCGAACTTCACCCCGATCTTGTCCAGATACTGGATCATCGGATAGGAGCCGGTGGCATAGGCCATCACCGCCTTCTGATGGACGATGCCGTCATTGGCGACGGTGATTTCCTTCACATATTGCTCAGGGGTGGCATAGCCGGGGATGACGGCGTTGTTCAGCCCATCCATGCCCATGGAGACGGCGCCGGAGCGCTTCACATTGGCCTTCTCGATGAGGAGCACCTTGAGGCCGGGGTTCTTCTCCTTGGCCTTGATGGCGGCCATGGGGCCGCCGGTGCCGCCGCCGATGACGAGGATGTCGGTCTCGACGATCTCAGTCTTGGTATCGCTCATGGAATTTGCTCCGCGGAAGGGGCGGCGAGGGCACGGAAGGTGCTGAAGGGATAGATCCCGCGCTCGTGGCCATCGGAAAAATGCAGGTTCAGCGCATAGTCGGCGACCGGCGCCAGATGGGTGATGGCGATGCCGGGGAAGGCCGTCGGAAACCGATTGTCCGCCCGCTGGCGGGTGCACCAGGCGCAGCGGCAGTTCAGCCGCAGCGTCTCGGCCGAGAAGGGCACGGGGGCGCCTTGATCCCAGGTGAGCACGAGGGCGTCGCGCGCGGCGGCGAGCCGGATCTCATCCGGAATGGCCGAAGGGTCGAAGAGGAGGTCGGGTGCCTGAGCCGTCATGCCCCGATTGGACAGCGCCCGCCCCGGCACCGATAGCAACTAGTTGCTGAATTGGTCTATTTCCAAAAGCTGAGTCGCTGATCGCGCGCGCCCCGCGTCTGCCTGGTCTCGCCGTCGCGCGCTTGAGTCCCCCGCACACAGTCACTGACGGCGTACCTAATATTGGTGATGTCGTACCCAATAAAGAGGATATTAGGTAAGTATAGCATACGGATTCGATTCAGAACGACGTTCGGCGCGTGAATAAAAGTCAAATCAGCATGCCGGTTGAAGGCTGTAGTGATTGCCTCCCGTTAGGTCGTCTGTAAGCTCATTGTTCTGGATTCAGTCGTCGGGGGGCGGCAGTGTCTCTCTCTGTGGCGCAGAGGGGGACCTGTCGACAGGGTGTGCATTTTGGCCGGTCTCTTGAGCGCACGCGCCGCATGGCTCTCAGCAACCGTGGCCGGCCTGTCTGCCGTCTCGCAGATCGCCGTGCTGAAGACGGCCCGGGCCGATAGCGTCATCGTCACCACCCAAAGCGACTTCACCGCGGCGGTGGAAGCCGCGATCGACAGCGGCCAGCCGAATACCATCACCGTGCAGGGCGGCACCACCTATCTGGCCGGGGCGGATTGGGTACTGCCGGGCAATGCCAGCCCGCTGCTGCTGACCTTCAATACCTCGCCGTTCGACATTGGCACGGTCTCCGGCACTGCGGCGGTCACGCTCGGCAGCAACACGACCTTGACGGTGAACACCACCAGTGGGTCCAGCGCCGGCCGCATCGAGATCGGCAATGGCGGCTCGGGCACGCTGACCCTTGCCGGCGGCACCCTGCAAGTGAACCTGGCCGACACCAGCACCGCGCCCGGCACCTCCATCGGCCGGATCTGGATCGGCGGCGGCGCCACCAACACCACCGGCGGTGACGGCACGCTCAACATGACCGCCGGCACCCTGCTCTATGTGGCCAATGCCGGCAGCCTCAATTACGGTGGCCTCGCCATCGGCCGCGGCTCCGGCGTCACCGGGGCCTTCAATCAATCAAGCGGCACCGTGCGCTTCAGCAGCGCCGGGGCGCTGGATCTTGGCACCCAGGGCGGCACCGGGAGCTATACGCTTTCGGGCGATGCGGTGTTCGACGCCACCTCCGGCGGGCTGACCGCTTATGTGGGCTCGCGGACCTCCGGCGCCGGGGGATCCGGCACGGCGGCGAACGGCACGCTCACCATTTCGGACAATGCCCAGTTTTCCATGACCACAGGCACGTTCGCCGGCGGCCAGCTGTATGTGGGCGATTCCAAGGGTATCGGCACCATCACGCAGAATGGCGCCGGGTCCAGCGTCACGCTCGCGCTGGTCAACCCCACGCGGTTCGGCAGCGATGTCAGCAATTACGGCACCGGCGGCACCGGCACCTACAATCTCTCCGCCGGCACGCTCTCGGTGCAGAATGCGGGCGGCTCCCCTCAGATCATCTTCGGCGCGGCATCGGGCGGAACCGGCACGTTCAACATTTCCGGCGGGTCGGCCACTGTGGCGGTTCCCCTGACGCTGGCATCGACGGCCGGCTCGACGGGCACCGTCACGCTCACCGGCGGCACGCTGACGCTATCCGGCGCCAGCTATCTGAGCTTTGGTTCAGGAACCGGCACCTTCACCCTTGATGGCGGCACCTTCACCGTCGGCGGCACCGACGGCATCCGCGGCACCGGGCAGTTCAATTTCGGCACCGGCACGTTGGTTGCCGGCTCCGCCCTCACCACCTCCAGCGCCCTCACGCTGCTGGCCGGCAAGACCGCCACCATCGACACCAACGGCACCACCGCCACGTTCTCGGGCATCGTTTCCGGCTCCGGCGCGCTGCGCAAGAGCGGCGCCGGGACCCTCACCTTATCGGGCGCCAACACCTATGCGGGCGGCACCAGCCTGGGGCAGGGCACGCTCGCCCTCGGCAGCAACACCGCGCTTGGCAGCGGCGCGGTGACGCTCACCGGCGATGCCACGCTGTCGCTGGCCAGCGGTGTGAGCGCGGCCAACGCTCTGGTGGTGAACAGCGCCGTCACAGCTACCCTCAATGCGGCCTCCGGCTCGGCGACCCTCAGCGGCGCCATCTCCGGCGCCGGCGGGCTGGCGAAGTCCGGCGCCGGCACGCTGGTGCTGACCGGCACCGGCAGCTATGGCGGCGCCACCGCCATCGCCGCCGGCACGCTGACGGCGGGCGTCGCCGGGGCGCTGGCGACGACCACGGCGGTGGACATTGCCAGCGGCGCCACCCTTGCGCTCACCGCCAACCAGACCATCGCCGCTCTGACGGGCGCCGGCACGGTGCTGACCAACACCAGCAACCTCACCGTCAACAGCACCGCCGACACCATTTTCTCCGGCACCATCACCAATGGCGGCTTCGGCTGGAATTCCTCCTACGGCACCTTCACCAAGAGCGGCAGCGGCACGCTGACGCTGTCCAATGCCACCATTTCCGGCGGCGAGACCTATCTCCAGGGCGGCGTCATGGCCGTGAGCGCCGGCACCACGGCGGTGGATTATCTGGCGGTGGGCACCGGGAGCGGCAACACCGCCGTGCTGAACGTCTCCGGCGGCACCTTGAATATCGGCACCGCCCTCCAGGTGGGCGACTGGGGCGGCAATGGCACGGTCAATCAGACCGGCGGCGCCATCACCGTCGCCGCCACCTGCGGCGACCTCTCCCATTGCGCCTCGCTGAACATCGGCAACCAGGGTGGCACCGGCACCTACAATATCTCCGCCGGCACTCTCACGCTCGCCGGCGGCCTCCACGACCTTGGCCGCAACACTGGCAGCCGGGCGGCCGGAACCGGGACGCTCAACATCAGCGGCACCGGCACGGTGGTGCTGCAAACCGTCAGCGGCCCCGGCAGCCTGATCCTGGGCAATCGCGAGGTCGGCGCCATCAACCAGTCGTCCGGCGCCATCTTCCAGACCGGCGGCACGCTGACCATCGCGCAGAGTTCGCACCTCTATCTGTCGGCCTATGGCAATGGCCGCTACGATCTCAGCGGCGGCACGCTGCAGGTGGGCGGCAATGATGGCCTGGTGGGCCATTACGGCGGCAGCACGCCCGGCACCTACACCTTCAATCTCGGCGGCGGCACCATCCAGGTGATTGGCGCCAGCCTGAACACCTCCGTCGCCGCGACGCTGGTGTCCGCCACCAACTCGACCATCGACACCAACGGCATCGGCGCCACCTTGTCCGGGGTGCTCTCCGGCAGCGGCAGCCTGGTCAAGGCCGGGGCCGGCACGCTGATCCTGACCGGCAGCAACAGCTATAGCGGCGGCACCACAATCTCCGCCGGCACCCTGCAGATCGGCAATGCCGGCACGGTGGGAACGCTGGCCGGCGATGTCGTCAACAATGGCGCGCTGGTGTTCAGCCGCACCAATACCACCACCTTCGATGGCGTGGTTTCGGGCACGGGTACGCTGACCAAGGCCAGTTCCGGCACCCTCATCCTCACCGGCGCCAACACCTATGCCGGCGGCACCACCATTTCCGCCGGCACCCTTCAGATCGGCAATGGCGGCACCAGCGGCAGCATTGCCGGCGACGTGGGGAACAGCGGCCTCCTCACGTTCAAGCGTTCGGACGCTCTGACCTTCGCCGGCGCGATCTCCGGCACCGGCGGACTGACGCAGGATGGTGGCGCCGCCAGCGTGCTCACGCTGACCGGCAGCAACAGCTATACGGGCACGACGACGATCACCTCCGGAACGCTCCAGATCGGTGATGGCGGCACCAGCGGAGCGCTGGCGGGGAATATCGCCGCCGCCGCCGGCACGACGCTCATCTTCAATCGCTCGGACACCAGTATTTATGGCGGCGTCGTCTCCAGCGGCGGCGCATTGAGCAAGGCCGGCGCCGGCACGCTGACGCTCACCGGCGCCAACAGCTATACCGGCGGCACCTCGATCCTGGCCGGCGCGCTGCAACTCGGCAATGGCGGCACCTCGGGCGCGATCGTCGGGCCGGTCAGCATCGCCAGCGGCGCCAGCCTGGTGTTCAACCGCTCAGACACCGTGACGTTCAGCCAGGTGATGTCCGGTGCCGGCGGGGTCACGCAGCAGGGGGCGGGCACGCTCATCCTGACCGGGGCCAGCACCTATTCCGGCACGACCACCATTTCCGGCGGAACATTGCAGATCGGCACCAGCGTTGCCGCAGCCTCGCTTGCCAGCCCGAGCATCGTCAACACTGCCATTCTGAACTTCGCGCAAGGCAGCACGCAGACTTATGCCGGCATCATCTCCGGCTCCGGTTCGGTGGTGGTTTCCGGGACAGGGCCGGTTGTTCTCACCGGCGAGAATACCTATTCCGGCGGCACCACCATTTCCGCCGGCACGCTCCAGATCGGCAATGGCGGGACCACGGGCAGCATCGTCGGCAATGTCGCCAATGCGGGCACGCTGTCCTTCAACCGCAGCGACACTCTCTCTTTCGCCGGGGTGATCTCCGGCACCGGCGCCCTCACTCAGGCGGGTAGCGGCACGCTCATCCTGACCGGCGACAGCACCTCTAGCGGCTTGACCACCGTTTCGGCGGGCACGCTGCAACTCGGCAATGGCGGCACCACCGGCAGCGTCGCCGGCAATGTCAGCGTGGCCAGCGGCCAGCTTCTGGTCTTCAACCGCTCGGACACAGTGACCTATGCCGGCACGGTTTCCGGCGCGGGCGCCCTGCGGCAGGCGGGCACCGGCACGCTGGTGCTGTCGGGTACCAACACTTATGCCGGGGGCACCCAGCTCCATGCCGGCATCCTGCAAGTGGCGGCCGATGCCGCCCTCGGCAACAGCGCCGGTGCGCTGACCTTCGACGGCGGCACGCTGGCCACCACCACCTCCTTCACCTCCAGCCGCGCCCTCGTGCTCACCGGCACCGGCACCCTCTCGCCCACAACCGCGACGGTGCTGACGCTTTCCGGGGTGATATCCGGGGCCGGCGGCCTGGCCAAGACCGGCGTCGGCACGCTGGTGCTCTCCGGCAGCAATACCTACAGCGGCGGCACCACGCTGGCCGCCGGCACGCTGCAAGTGGCGGCCGACGCTGCGCTCGGCAACGCAGCCGGCGGGCTTGCTCTCTCCGGCGGCACGCTGACCACCACGGCTACATTCGCCTCCAGCCGTGCGGTGGTGCTGACCGGCAGCGGCACGGTGGTGCCGGATAGCGGCACCACATTGACGCTGGGCGGCGTCCTGTCCGGTGCCGGCGGGCTCACCAAGGCCGGGGCCGGGACGCTGGTGCTGTCCGGCACCAACACCTATGCCGGCGGCACCACAATTTCCGCCGGCACGCTGCAAGTAGCCGCCGACAGCAATCTCGGCGATGCCGCGGGCGGGCTGGCGCTGGCGGGCGGCACCTGGGCGACCACCGCCAGCTTCACCTCCAACCGCGCGGTGACGCTGACCGGCAGCAGCACGCTCGCCCCCGCTACCGGCACCGTCCTCACCCTGGCCGCCGGCCTGTCCGGCACGGGTGCGCTTACCGTCTCCGGCGTCGGAACCTTGGTGCTGTCCGGCGCCAATAGCTATACGGGCGGCACCACCATCGCAGCCGGCACGCTCCAGATCGGCGCCGGCGGCACCACCGGCAGCATCGCCGGCGACGTGGCGAACAACGCCGCTCTGGTGTTCAACCGCTCAGATGCGCTCACCGTCGCCGGCGTCATCTCCGGCACCGGCTCTCTCACCCAGGCCGGCTCCGGCACGTTGGCGCTCACCGGCGCCAATACCTACACGGGCGGCACCATCATCTCGGCCGGCACGCTCCAGATCGGCGCTGGCGGCACCACCGGCAGCATCACCGGCGACGTTGTGGACACGGGCGCCCTGGCGTTCAGCCGCTCCGATGCGCTCAGCTTCGGCGGCATCATCTCGGGCAGCGGGGCACTGATCCAGGCCGGCAGCGGCACGCTGCTGCTCACCGGCGCCAACACCTATGCCGGTGGCACCACCGTCTCAGCCGGCACATTGCAAGTGGGGGCGGACAGCGCGCTTGGTGGCAACAGTGGCGGGCTGGCGCTCACGGGTGGCACGCTGGCGACGACGGCGACGTTCAGCACCGCCCGCGCGGTGACGCTCACCGGCACCAGCGCCTTCGCCCCGGACAGCGGGACGACGCTGACCCTATCCGGAGTGATCTCCGGCACCGGAGCTCTCACCCAATCGGGCGCGGGGACGCTGGTGCTGTCCGGCATCAATACTTTTGCCGGCGGCACCACGGTTGCCGCCGGCACGCTGCAAGTAGCGGCCGACAGCGCGCTCGGCCAGGCGGCGGGCGGGCTCTCCCTCTCCGGCGCCCGGCTGGTTACCACCGCCGCGTTCACCTCCAGCCGCGCCGTGACCCTGGCCGGCAGCACCGCCATGGCGCCGGCTGCCGCCACGACGCTGACCCTGAGCGGCGTCATCTCCGGCACTGGCGCCCTGATCCAGGCGGGCGCGGGCACGCTGGTGCTGAGCGGCGCCAACACCTATGCCGGCGGCACGAGCATTGCCGCCGGCACCTTGCAGATCGGCAGCGGCGGCACCTCGGGCAGCCTTGCGGGCGACATAGCCGATCATGCGGCGCTGGTGTTCAACCGCTCAGATGTCGTCACCTTCGGCGGCGTCATTTCCAGCAGCGGGTCACTGGCGCAGGCGGGCACCGGCACCTTGGTGCTGAGCGGCACCAACCTCTATGCGGGCGGCACCACGGTTTCCGCCGGCACGCTGCAAGTGGCCGCGGACGCCGCTCTCGGGGCCACATCCGGCGGGCTGGCGCTGGCGGGTGGCACGCTGGCCACCAGCGCCAGCTTCGCCTCCAGCCGGGCGGTGACCCTGAGCGGCAGCAGCACGCTCGCCCCGGCGGCCGCCACCACCCT
>CALRNP020000164.1:0-13071 GCA_943369575.1 Azorhizobium sp. AG788
TATCTCTATTTCGACGTGGCTGCGGATGCCCGCGTCATTCACCTCATGGGCGAGCCGGACCAGACCCGGCATCTGGTGGTCGCCGACGGGCAGGCGATCCTGTCGCCGCCGTGGTCGATCCATTCCGGCGTCGGCACCCGCGCCTACACCTTCATCTGGGGTATGGGCGGCGACAATATCGACTATACGGACATGGACATGGTGGCCATGGATACGTTGCGGTGATGGGCATGCAGAGCGCGTTTGATCTTTCCGGCAAGCGGGCCGTCGTCACCGGCGCCAATACCGGCCTCGGGCAGGGCATTGCCCTCGCCCTGGCGCAAGCGGGCGCCGCCATCGTCGCGGTGGGCCGCTCGGCCATGGACGAGACCGGCGATCTGGTGCGCGCCGCCGGCGTGCCCTTCACCGGGGTGCGGGCGGATCTGGCCACCCTGGAGCCGATCGCCCGCATCGTCACCGAGGCCAGCGCTGGCGGGCGCATCGACATTTTGGTGAATAATGCCGGCATCATCCGCCGCGCCGACGCGCTCGACTTCACCGAGGCGGATTGGGACGCGGTGATGGACGTGAACCTCAAGAACACGTTCTTCCTCACCCAGGCCGCCGCCCGCGGCATGCTGGCGGACGGGAAGGGCGGCAAGGTGATCAACATCGCCTCGCTGCTGTCGTTCCAGGGCGGCATTCGCATTCCGTCCTACACCGCCAGCAAGAGCGGGCTTGCGGGCCTGACCCGCCTGCTGGCCTGCGAATGGGCGGCCAAGGGCATCAATGTGAATGCCATCGCGCCGGGCTATTTCGTCACCAACAATACCCAGGCGCTGCGGGAAGACCCCAAGCGCTCGGCCGACATTCTCGCGCGCATTCCCGCCGGGCATTGGGGCAATCCGGGCGACCTCGGCGGCGCCGCGGTCTTCCTCGCCGCCCCGGCATCGGACTATGTGCATGGCATCGTGCTGCCGGTCGACGGCGGCTGGCTCGCCCGCTGAAGAGGAGAAACATCATGTCCCACAAGGGCGACGTGTTCGCGTTCGCGGACAAGGCCGAGATGGAGCATCTGGACGATATCGTCAGTCGCCAGATTCTCACCTACAATGACGAGATCATGATGGTGCGGGTGCACTTCAAGCAGCCCGGCCCCGGCGGGGTGCCGCACAGCCATCCGCATGTGCAGATCACCAGCGTCGAGAGCGGGGTGTTCGACATCACCATCGACGGCAAGACCGCGCGCCTGAAGGCCGGCGACAGCTTCTATGTGCCCGGCGGCGTGCACCACGGCGCCATCTGCATCGAGCCGGGCGTGCTGGTGGATGTGTTCACGCCCATGCGCCAGGAGTTCGTGGCCGCCTGAACCTCGAGCATCGCGCCCGCCGGGCGGGGTGCCTGCCAGCGCACCCCGCCTCAGCCCTTGGGCGGGGCGGGGGCCACAGCCTGGGTGAGGGCGGTGCGCAGGGCGGGCGGGTCTCCGGTCAGCCGGAATACCTTCAGCCGCGCCGTTGCCCCGGACACCAGGCGCACGCCGGATGGGGCAATGCCCGCCGCCGCGGCCAGAACCTTGATTACCGCCGCCGTCGCCGCCCCATCCTCCGGGGCCGCCCGCACGCGGATTTTCAGCACCTCGCGCCCGTCCGAAAGCGTCACCGCGCCGTCCAGCGCGTCACGCCCGCCCTTGGGCGTGGCGCGCACGCTCACCTCCAGCGCGCCGCTACTCTCGCGCCAGAAGCTCATGGCGGTCAGAACACGTAAGGGTAGATGTAGAGCCCAATCACCCGCTCGATGAAGATGATCAGCAGGATCAGCACCATGGGGGAAAGATCGATGCCGCCGAGGCTGGGCAGCACCGAGCGGATCGGCTTCAGCACCGGCTCGGTCAGCCGGAATACGATATCGCCGATGGTGCGCACGGCCGGGTTGTAGGCGTTCACCACGTTGAAGGCGATCAGCCAGGACAGCACGGCCGAGGCGATCAGCACCCACACGTAAAGCTGCAGCACGATCAGGATGACATCAAGCAGGGCGCGCATGGGCGGAAGGATCCTCGTCTGGCTCGCCATCCGGGCGCTCCTGCCAGGGGAGGGCGCCGCGCCGGCGATTGCAACATCGCTGCGCAGCAATAGCCGGGGAGACCACCTGCAAACAAGGCCGTTGATGCTGGCGGGGGCTCGTCGGTGCGCGCTTGCGCCGCCACCGGCGTGGCGCGCGCGGCGCCCTGCGGCATGATGTTTCGCTGCGCGGTCTCGATTCTGCCACCGCGCCCCCCACATATGTCTTGTCGGCTGGCTGTCCTGCGGCTGTTCGGCTTGACTCCCCGCACAGCGGCGGGCAGCTTCCGCCCGCCCCGAGGTGGGGGCGGACTTGATCCTCAAACCCATGGGCGTGCATGCGTAGCTATTTGGACTTCGAGAAGCCGGTGGCCGAGCTCGAGGCGAAGGTGGAAGAACTGCGTGCCCTCTCTTCGCCCGACGGGGTGGGGATCGGAGAGGAAGTCCAGCGGCTGGAGGCCAAGGCTGGCGAGGCCCTGACCCAGCTCTATGCCAACCTGACGCCGTGGCAGAAGACCCTGGTGGCGCGCCATCCGGCCCGGCCGCATTTCGGCGATTTCGCCAAGGGGCTGTTCACCGATTTCACGCCGCTGGCCGGCGATCGCAAATATGGCGAGGATGAAGCCATCATCGGCGGCTTCGCGCGCTTCCGGGGCGAGGCAGTCTGTGTCATCGGCCATGAGAAGGGCTCCACCACCGAGACCCGCATCCGGCACAATTTCGGCATGGCCCGGCCCGAAGGCTACCGCAAGGCCGCCCGCCTGATGGAACTGGCCGACCGCTTCGGCCTGCCCATGATTTCGCTGGTGGACACCGCTGGCGCCTATCCCGGCATCGGCGCCGAAGAGCGCGGGCAGGCCGAGGCCATCGCCCGCTCCACGGACGCCTGCCTGGCGCTGGGCGCGCCCAATGTGGCTGTGGTGATCGGCGAGGGCGGCTCCGGCGGGGCCATCGCCATCGCCGCCGCCAATAAGGTGCTGATGCTGGAGCACGCGATCTACAGCGTGATCTCCCCGGAAGGCGCCGCCTCGATTCTCTGGCGCGATACCTCCAAGGCGCAGGAAGCGGCCACCAACATGAAGATCACCGCCCAGGATCTGGTGCGGTTCGGCGTGGTGGACGGCATCGTGCGCGAGCCACTCGGCGGCGCCCATCGCGACCCGCAGGCGGCGATTGAAGCTACCGGCAACGCCATCGCTGAGGCATTCGAGTCGCTGGCCGGTCTGGATGCGGATGCGGTGAAGAAGGCCCGCCGGGCCAAGTTTCTGGCCATCGGCCGCACGCTTTGAGAGCAAGCGGGGCGCCAACGAGCGCCCCGGCGAAGCCTCGCAAAGGCTGAGGGCGTGGAGAAGGCTGAAATTGCCGGCCGGCGTCTGCATTCATGGTTAACGCCAGCCTCACGCAAGGAAGGCTCTCATGTTGGCCGCAATTGGCTCCTCTGCTGGCGGTCAGGGTGAGGGTTTTGTCCGCGTTTTCGCCATCTTGCGGTAACGTGCCGGCAAGGGTAGGAACGTAAAACACTCGCTCACCGCGTCCGGACCGGGCGAAGGAGTCTCGTGTTGATCCGTCAGCTGACAATGTTCTCCCGCGCGCGGCTCGCGGCCTTGGCCGTGACGGTCTCGCTTGCGCTCGCTGGCTGCAACGGCCAGGGCGATGGTACTTCGGCCCGCTCCCGCCAGCCGCTCAGCCCGCAGATGCTCAGCCTCCTGTCCGAAAAGGACATGGCGCCGCAAAATCCGATCCTGATCCGGGTGTTCAAGGAAGAATCCGAGCTGGAGGTGTGGAAGACCACCAGCAAAGGCACCTACGCGCTGGTGAAGACCTATCCCATCTGCCGCTGGTCCGGCGAACTGGGGCCGAAGGTCAAGATCGGTGATCGCCAGACGCCGGAAGGCTTCTATACGATCACGCCCGGCCTGCTGAATCCCAATTCCAGCTATTACCTCGCCATCAACACCGGATTCCCGAACGCCTTCGACAAGTCGTACGGGCGTACCGGCGAGTTCCTGATGATCCACGGCGATTGCTCCTCGGCCGGCTGCTACGCCATGACCGATGAGCAGATTGCCGAAATCTACGCTCTGGCCCGCGATGCGCTGGCCGGCGGGCAGCGCTCGTTCCAGATCCAGGCCATGCCGTTCCGCATGACACCGGAGAACATGGCCCGCCACCGCAACAATCCGAACATGGCCTTCTGGCGCAACCTCAAGCAGGGCTACGACCATTTCGAGGTCACGCACCTGGAGCCGAAGGTGAATGTCTGCGGCCGGCAATATGTGTTCGACGCCCAGGCCCCCGCCGGCCAGGGCTTCGAACCTCAGCTCGCCTGCCCGAACTATACGGTGCCGGATGTCATCTCCAGCGCGGTGAGCGCCAAGCAGCGCAGCGACGACGCCAAGGCCGCCGCCCTGGCGCCCTCTACCCCGCTGGCGCCGATCCGCACCGGCCGCGACGGCGGCATGAATCCAGTGTTCCTGGCCAAGTTCCAGCCGGAATCGTCCGGCGATCGCATCGCTGCTTCCGCTCCGCTGCCGGGCACCATCCCGCCCCATGCCCGCCCGCCCAAGTCGGACGAGGAACTGGCCCAGGCGGCGGCCCCGGCTGCGAAGGCGACGATCGTCGCTGCCCAGGCCGCGCCTGCCGCCGAAACCCGCGCCCCTGCGGCTGAGGGCTTGTCCTTCGGCAAGATGCTCGGCTTTACCGGATCCGCGCCTCAGGCGCCGGCGGCGCAAGCGGTCTCGGCCGCCGCCGCGTCGACGGCCCGCCCTGCCACCGCGGTTGCGGCCGGCACCAGCCTCTATGCCACCAAGCCCGCCACGGCCATGGTCTCGTCGCCACCGGCCGCTGCCCGCGGCGCCGACACCGCCAAGACGGCTGCCGTCTCGACGCCGAAGCCCACCCAGACCGCCAGTGCCGACACCGGCGCCGGGCAAGCCTCGGTGCTCATGGGCGCAGCCCCCATCGTGACGCCCGGCACCTTCGGCAACTGAACCCGCTTCATCTCAGAAAAGCCCGGCCAGCCCTGCTGCGCCGGGCTTTCTTGTGTGCGGCAGTGGGGCGCGCGGCACGGCGCAGATCTATGACACGCAGGATCAGGCGCTGAGCTAATAGGGGGATCCATAAAACCGAGGGAGGTGAATCCGGGTAGATGCCCTCAACCGTCCTGGGTGCGAGCCTTCTCGGCGTTCATGGGGGGCGTTCCTGCTGTTCGCTTGGTCAGACACGCAAGGAAAGAGCAGGCGGTCATCGCCATGGCGATTTAACCGATCCAGCCTTCATGGCAGATGGTCCTGAACCGCGGATGCTTAATGATCCATCGCGCTTGCCTGGCAGCGGCCGGGGCTCGGCAGATGGCCGCCCCCCGCCTCAGCTGTTCCAGCGCTTGGGGCGGTAGAAGGTGTGGACGCCGATGCGGTCCAGCTTGCGCATCTCGCGCACCCAGGAGGGGTGCACCCAATAAGCGTGGTAATGGGTGGCGCGGCCCACGCTCTCCAGCCATAGCTTGCCGTCCAGCATATCGGCGGAAATCTGCTTGGCCTGCACCCACATGTCCGGCTCGCGGATGACGTCCTTTACGTCATCGCAGGCGAAGGTGAACTGGCAGGCCAGATGGCGGTGGGCGTTCTGATAGACGGTCTTGCAGACGTCGTTGGGATAATAACCGGAGAACACCCGGTTCAGCACCACTTGCGCCACCGCGATCTGGCCGCGCTTGGATTCGCCCCGGCTTTCGAAATAAATAGCTTCCGCCAAGCATTTTTCAGCGCGGGCGCGGGCGGGCCCTTCCAGGCCCAGGCGTTCGGCGAAGGTGGGGCCGTCAAGCCGTCCGGACGCGGTCAGATCATCGCGCTGGCTCATGGGCGGGGCCGAGACTGGCAGCGGCACGAGGTTGCCAGGAAGCGAGACGGTGCTGTGCTCGAACGCCTGCGGCGGGAATTGCTGCGGATCGATGCCGAACACCACGGACGGATCGCGATAGAGCGGGCCGTCCTCGCTGTCGCTGTCGGCGCCGAGATCCGCCCAGCCCTGGTCATCCTTGGCCACGGGAAACAGCGCGTCGCTGCCGATGCCGCCGCCGCTGGGCGCCCGCGCGACCGTGGGGCCGAAGATGTCCGGCCCGTCCTCATCGGTGGCGAGTTCCGCCTCGTCCAGATTGGGCAGGGACAGCAGGCTGTCCAGCGCCAGTTCGAGATAAACCCCGCCGGCGGGCGGGGGGCCGAAGATCGGCGGCAGGTCCGCGTCCGCATCCAGGGCTGGCCCCTGGCCGGTGCGTGGATCGGGCGGGGCCAGGACCAGCGGCGGCGGATAGCTGTAGCCGTCCTCGCTGGGGGCGGACACCGGCGTCGCGGTGGGCGTCTCCCCGAGGCTGAAGCCAAGGCCGGCCCCCAAGGCTGGCGGCAGGTCGAGGGTCGCCACCTTGAGCGCCTTCAGTGGCCCGCTCAACAGCAGGTTCGGTCCCATGTCGTTGAAGGTATGGGACATCATGGCATCGGAGGGCAGCGACTGGCCGAATGCCGGCGCCAGGGTCAGCAGCAGCGGCGCCGTGAAGATCAAGGGGCGCAGCGGGCGCGTCACTCGCCAGCCGTTACCCCGTCCTTGGCTGCGCTGTCCCCACATGTCTCCGCCCCGGTTCGCACCTGACCGGCGTGGGCCGGCTGCGGAGAAGACAATGAATTATCAACCTTACCCGCCCGTTAAACACGCGGCGATCGCGGCTTCTCGCGTGAACGGGCCACCGGGCATCGCCGGCAAGATGCGCATGCGCTTCAGTCCCTCGGTGCCGAAACGCACCTTCACCGCTTCCTCCACCCAGCGCATTTCTTGGGCCGCGCGCTGCGCCGCCCGGCGCTCCGCCTGCGCCAGATAGTCCGCATGGGCGGCCGTGGCGGTGCTGAAGGCGTCCAGGCCCTCGCCCGAGGCGGCGGAAAGGCGAATCACCGGCACGGTCCAACTGCCGGCCGCGCCCGCCAGCGACAGGGCGCCGGACACGTCGGAGGCGGCGCGGCGGGCCATGTCGGCCATATCGGCCTTGGTGACGACGATGATGTCCGGCAACTCCATCACGCCGGCCTTCATGAACTGGAGGCTGTCGCCGGAAGCGGGCTGGATGCACAGCACCACCGTATCGGCCACCAGGCCGATGTCGGCTTCCGATTGGCCGACGCCCACGGTCTCGACAATGAGCAAATCGAACACCGCGCGCAGCAGCACGGCGGCGGCCACCGCATCGTCGGAGAGGCCGCCGAGCCGGTCCCGGGCGGCCATGGAGCGCACGAACACGCCCCGGTCCTCCGGGTCGGTCTGGATCCGGGCACGGTCACCCAGCAACGCGCCGCCGGTGCGGCGGGAGGAGGGGTCCACCGCCAGCACGGCAACCGTCTGGCCGCTGGCCCGGGCGCGCTGCACCAGCACATTGGTGAGGGTGGACTTGCCGACGCCGGGCGGGCCGGTCAGCCCCAGCACATGGGCTTTCGCGGCCTGTGCCGCCTCATCCAGAAGCGCCACAAGAGCCGGGCTGCCACGGGCGGTTTCGACGGCCGCCAGGGCCGAGGCCACCAGCCGCTTGCCGCCGCCACGCAGGTCCGCAAGAGAAGGAAGGGGAGGGCGCGCACGCATCATGGCGCCAATCTAGAGCAGAGCGCGGGAAAAAGAAGAGGCGTGCGCCGCGTGCGACCGGGGCTCGCGGCAGGAAGCGCCCCTGAAACGGAAAAAGGCGTCGGCTGGTGCCGACGCCTTTCCACTGATCGGACCCGTGCGGGGGAACGAAACCGATCAATAACCAAGCGGCACAGCGTGCGGATGATCCGCCGCCGACCTGTCGAATGCGACCGAAGCGTGCCGCTTTCGATCAAACATCCCGAAATCTGTCAGCTCACTCCGCCGGTGCGCAGCGCTTGAGGACTCCGTAAAATTCTCTCTAGCCGCCGGTGCCACTTTTTAGCGTCACCACCGTGCTGATGGAACGGGTGTAGCAAAGCCAACATGAACGCCAGATGAGCGTTTGCCTCAGGAAAGGTTCACGGAAGGTATTTATTTACATCAAAAAGGTATCAAAGCACCAAATCGCAATGCTTTATGCTGCACTGCAAGCGTGCCTGCCATGCGCTAGCACCGAGGTGGAAACCGACCTGCGCCCATGGATGGGTTCGGCTGTGGGACGACTGGAGGAGGTCGCTTGCGTGCACGGCGGCACTTAGGCACCCTGCGCCCGAACGGAGTTTGACGCATGAGTGAAATGAATCCATTCGGTGGGCGGGTCGTGCACCTTACCCCCGCCGAAGTAAAGGCGGGTATGGCCGATGGCAGCGTGATGCTGGTCGACGTCCGTGAGCCGAACGAAACCACCGCCGAGCGCATCCCTGGATCGATCCTGGCACCGTTGCAATCCTTCGATCCGTCAGCATTGCCGGACCCGGCTGGGCGTCGGCTGGTGTTTTCCTGCCGCTCGGGTCAGCGCTCGCAGAAGGCGCTCGCCCTCGCCCAGGCAGCTGGCCTGCCGTACGAGGAGCATATGGCCGGCGGCATTCTAGGTTGGAAGGATGCCGGCTTCGAAACCGAAGCCGGTTGAATCATCCGGCGGGCCGGGGCGCGCGCCTCGCCCGCCAATGGCCCATTCGGTTAGAGACCGATGCGATCAGAGGCTGACGGGTGCCGCCGCTTGCGCTGGAAAAGTCACCCGGACACTGGTGCCGCGGGAGCGCTCGGGAAACTCCAGCACCGCGCCCAGCTTGGCGGCCATAGCCCGCACGATGCGATTGCCGAGGCCGGTGGAGAGCGCGGTCCCGCCCGCCGGCAGGCCGACACCCGCATCCTCGACCCACAGGGTGATCTGATCGCCCCGCGTCTCAAGGGCCACGTGCACCGGCCCCTTGCCGCCAGGATAGGCGTATTTCGACGCATTGATCACCAACTCGGTCACGATCACGCCGAGCGCCACGGCCCGGTCAGGATCGATCTCCAACGGATCCAGCGCCAGCGTCAGTTCAATGCCGACCTCGCCATGCTGTGCGGAAATCTGCAGATCCTCCAGCAGCGCCCCCAGATATTGCTCCATCGCCACCGTGCTCACCTGGTCAGAGGTGTAGAGGCGACGATGCACCTGCGCGACGGCGGCGACGCGGCCGCGGGCATTGCTCAGCGCATCCTGGACCTCCGCATTTTCGGTGGCGCCGGCTTGGAGATGCAGCAGCGACATGATGATCTGGAGCGAGTTGCCCACGCGGTGGTTCATCTCGCGCAGCAGCAGCGCCCGTTCGGCAGCCAAGGCTTCGAAGCGGTCGCGGGCGGCGCGGATTTCCGCCTCCGCCGCCTCATGGGCCCGCCGCATCTTGACCTGCTCCAGCGCGCCGTCGATGGCGGAGGACAGCAATTCGATGAAGTCGCCATGGACTTCCTTGACCACATAGTCGGCGGCGCCGGCCTTCAGCGCCGCCACCGCCACCCGGCTTTCCTGAGTGCCGGTCACATAGACCACGGGCGGCGGCGCCTCCATTTCGCGGATGGCGGCGAGCGTCTGCAAGCCATCCTGCCCAGGCATGTAATGATCGAGCGCCACCACCTCGACGCCGCCGGCTTCGATGCGGGCGATGCCCTCCGGCCCGGAGGTGGCGATGTCCACGTCATAGCCCAAGCGGCTCAACTGGCGCTGGACCAGACGACAGAGGCCGGGATCGTCGTCAATATACAGCACCCGCACGCCATTGGCGGCCGACTCTGCCGTTTCACCATGCCGATCAATGCGGGCGGGATCGGGCATTACTTGGCCTCGGGGACCTGGATGACGGAGAAGAACAGCCCCAACTGCCGCACGGCGTTGGAAAAGTTCTCGTAATTGACCGGCTTGGTCACATAGACATTGGCGCCCAGATCATAGCAGCGCTGGATTTCCACCTTGTCGTCGGTGGTGGTCAGCACCACCACGGGCGAGCGCTTGAGGTGCTCGTTTTCCTTGATGCGCTTGAGGATGTTGACGCCTGTGGTGTCGGGCAGGTTGAGGTCGAGCAGCACCAAGAGCGCCTTGCCGGCATTGACCGCGCCGGTGCCGTCGGGGCCGAACAGATAGGCGATGGCGCTGGTGCCGTCGGTGAACGGCTTGATCTCGTTGAGCACGCCGGCGCGCCGGATGTTCTTCTCGATCAGACGGGCATGGCCTGCATCGTCCTCGATCATGATGATGGTTACATGCTCAGCCATCGGTTCCCTCATTCCCATCCTGCGCCAGTTTTCGCGGCAGGGTGACCTTGAATATGGTGCCTTGTCCCAGTTCCGACTCCAGCGTGATCCCGCCGCCGAGGCGGCGGACCAGAGTGCGTACATGGGCAAGGCCGATGCCCTCTCCCGGCCGATCCTGCGGACCGGAGCGGCGGAATAGCTCGAACACGCGCGTGCGGTCGTCGGGATCGATGCCGCGGCCATTGTCCCGCACGAGATACGTCACGTATCCTACGGTCTCTTTAGCCGACACCTCGATAAGCCCTGGTACATCAGCTCTGAGGTATTTTACAGCGTTGTCGACCAGATTTGTAAATATCTGCTCCAGCGCCATGCGGTCGCTGGTAAGTGGAGGTATCCTGGCGATCTTGACCTTAGCATTCCGTTCCATCAATTGGTGCGCCATGGTGGCGGCGATACCCCCCACCAACTCATTCATGTCGACGGCAGTGGCCGCAAACTCTTTGCGACCTTGGCGGGAGAGTTCGAGAATGGCGTTGATGAGGCGATCCATCTTGGTGATGGACGCCTTGATGAAGCCGAAGGCCTCCTCGAAATCGCGGTTCATCGCCTCGTCTTCGCGGGCGTCGGTCTCGCCGGCCTTCTCGCGCAGGGTGCTGATACGGAAGAACAGGTCGGTGCGCAGGGCTTCGAGTTCGCTGGTGAAACCCATGATGTTCACCAGCGGCGAGCGTAGATCGTGGCTGACGATATAAGCGAAACTCTGAATCTCGTTGTTGGCCTCCTGGAGATCGGCGGTGCGCTCCGCCACCCGCTTCTCCAGGATGACATTGGCGTTCTCCACCTGCCGGTTCGCGGCCCGCAAGGCGTTCGACGCGCGGCGGGTCAGGCGCAAAGCGATGGCGGCAATCACGGTGATCGCCGCGACACCGGCCAGATTGGCCACCAACAGCCATGTGCCAGAGCGATAGGACGCGGCATTGCGGGCGGCGAGAACCGCCTCTTCCTGCTGCTGCATCTGCTGAATGACGTCGGTGATGCTGCGGGTCAGCTTTTCGCCGCGATCGGTGCGGATCACCGCCAGAGCGCCCACATCGTCGCCGGCGCGGCGCAAGGTGATGGTGTGGCGCAGCTCATCCACCTTCGACTGCACCAGCATGGTCAGTTGATCGGCGGGCTGGCGGCGGCCGCTGGCCTCGTTGGCGCCCATGCGGATCTGGTCGAGCGTCGGGCCGAGCTCCTGGATGGAGCTGTCGAAAGCCGCCAGATAGGCCTGGTCGCCCGTCAGCATATAGCCGCGCTGGGAACTCTCCGCCCGCAGCACCAGGCTTTGGGTGCGCGAGAGCTGGTTTTTCACCAGCAGCGTCTGGGCCACCTGCGCAGCATCATCGCGCGCGCGGCTCACCAGGAAAATGGAGGCGAGGCTGATGACGATAAGCATAGCAAAGCCCAGGCCAAGCGCCAGCGGCTGGCTGAGCCGCCGTGGGCTGGAACCAAGGGTCGACTGAAGCGCGCTCACGATCGCCGGTCCCCGCTCCGAGGCGGCGGAGAATGCGTGACGCCTAGCAGAGGGCAGGCCAGGGCCGGCGCGGAGACATTCCGGCGCAGCGTTGTCCGTCCGGCATGGCCGCCGATGCGGCACATGCCGGTCCTCGTCGTCTTACCCAAAGCTGTTGCTCCCAAGATCGCGGCCCATGATGGAAAAGCTCCGCTGAAGCTTGTAGGTTCCATGTCGTCGCGCTTGGATGGCAGCGAAAGATAGATTTTTGTTGGAGCAACATGCAAGGGTCTCTGCGCGACACGGCTGATGCCGCCCCACTCGCCGCGGCGGGTGGCACCGAGGCGGACCTTTATGTGCGCGATTTCGGCGTGCCCGATGTCGTGGAAGTGCTGTTGCCCGATACCAGTGGCGTCTTGCGGGGCAAGTGGATCCCCGGCACCGCCATGGCCAAGATTTGGAAGGATGGGGTGGCCATTCCCCAATCCATCTTCGGCCTCAATATCTGGGGTGGCGAGGTGGATGCCACCGGCATTCATATCGAAACCGGCGATCGCGACGGCATGTGCCGGCCGGTCCCAGGCACGCTGAAGCCTGTGCCCTGGTCGCCGCAGCCTGCCGCGCAAGTGCTGCTGACGATGTTCAAGCCCGACGGCTCGCCATGGATGCTCGATCCGCGCCAGCAACTGGCCGCCCAGGTGGCGCGGGCGGCCGCGCGTGGGTTGACGCCCACGGTGGCGTTCGAGTTGGAATTCTATCTCATGAAGCCCGGCTTGCCCGGCGCCGTTCCCGAGCCGGTGTTTCCCGCCACCGGCCAGGCGCGGCAGAACATGTATGCCATGTCGGACCTGGATGCCTATGCCCCGGTGCTGCACGAGATGCGCGCGGCGGCCGCCATCCAGGGCATTCCGGCGGACACGGTGATTTCGGAAGCCGCGCCCGGCCAGTTCGAGATCAATCTCTACCATCGCCCCGACCCGATGGCGGCGGCGGATGAGGCCATATTGCTGCGGCGGTTGATCGACGGTGTCGCCCGCAAGCACGGCCTGCGTGCCACCTTCATGGCCAAGCCGCTGGCGGACTTCGCCGGCAACGGCATGCATGTGCATGTGAGCCTCGCCGACGGGGCAGGGCAGAATGCCTTTGCCCGGCCGGACGGCGCCGGCGACCGCCTGCTGCGGCATGCGGCCGGCGGGCTGCTCGCGACCATGGCCGACAGCCTGCTGTTTTTCGTGCCGAGCTATAATGGCTATCGCCGACTGGTGCCGGCCAGCTATGCGCCCACCGGCATCAGCTGGGGCTTCGACAATCGCTCGGTGGCGGTGCGCGTGCCCAACGGCCCGCCGGCGGCCCGCCGGCTGG
>CALRNP020000165.1:0-13038 GCA_943369575.1 Azorhizobium sp. AG788
GACAAGGAGCTGGAACTGGCGGAAGCCATGGCCAAGAAGCTCGGCACCCACCTGATCTACTTCGTGCCGCGCGACAACATCGTGCAGCATGCCGAACTGCGCCGCATGACCGTGCTCGAATACGCTCCCGACAGCGTCCAGGCCGGCCACTACCGCAGCCTGGCCACCAAGATCCATGCGAACGGCGGCAAGGGCATCATCCCGACCCCGATCACCATGGACGAGCTGGAAGACATGCTCATGGAGCACGGCATCATGAAGGCCGTGGACGAGAGCGTGGTCGGCAAGTCCGCCGCCGAACTGGCGGCCATGTCGGCCTGATCGGCCCCTGCGGCCCGGGGCGTCGGACGCCTCGGGCCGCTTCCTCCTAAACTTGGACCACCAATAGAGAAATGCCGCACGGCGCCTTGCGCCTGAAGGCCTCACAGCCGGGACGGACGCGCACAATCAGGAGCACCCCCACCCCGATTTCGGAGCGCAATCGTGATCCTCATGGCCTCTCGCGCCGGCTCCCCGGATCCGGTCGCTCCTCTCGCGCCACGGGCCCGGCCTGTCCCCTTGCCCACGGCCGCGCAGGCCTACCGCCGGCTCACAGGGACGACGCCTGCGGCCGC
The DNA here is from genome assembly GCA_943369575.1 of Azorhizobium sp. AG788. GTDB lineage: Bacteria > Pseudomonadota > Alphaproteobacteria > Rhizobiales > Xanthobacteraceae > Azorhizobium. The sequence continues at coordinate 615 of CALRNP020000165.1, forward strand.
CCGCATCACCGATGATGCCGCCTTTGACCGCCATATTCTGGCGTCGATCCTGGCGATGGCGGCGAGCGAAGGCGATGCCCTTGCCGCTCGGGCGGGGCTGGCCGATGCCGATCTCTCGAGTTTGCTGAGCATCTGCTTTTCCACCAGCGACATTTCCTGCGCCTGGCAGCCGAGCGGCGGCGGCACACGCTGCGATGCCGCGCTGGAGGAAGAGGCAGCCCTGATCCGCGAGTTGCTGCTGGCGCGGCGGTCCACCGCCGGCGACATGGGGCGCTGGCTCGCTGGCATGGTCGCCCGCCGGGCCCTGGAGCCGAACCATCTGTGGGAAGATCTCGGGCTGCGCGACCGCTCGGAACTCTCGCGCCTCATGGCCCGCCACTTCGGCCCGCTGGCGACGCGCAATACCAACAACATGCGCTGGAAGCGCTTCTTCTACCGCATGATGTGCGAGGACGACGGCTTCGTCATGTGCGCCACGCCGGTATGCAGCCAATGCGCGGACTTCAGCCTGTGCTTCGGCGATGAAAGCGGCGAAAGCCGTATGGCCGATCGTCGGCGCGCGCTCTCGCTGTCTCCGCCGCCCGCCTCCCCGCTTTCCTCCGTTTGATTGGCACGCCCGATGGACGACATGCGCCCCCACCTCTCCGGCGAGCCGCTTCACCCGATGATAAACGGCGCGTTGCCGGCAGAGCCGGACGACTTCACCCCGCATCTGCGCCAGGTCTGGCGGCGCACCGTGCCCGATGATCGGCAATGGACCGATTGCACCAGCATGCTGCGCCGCGCCGGTCTGCGCCCCACCCGCCAGCGCGTGGTGCTGGCGCGGCTGCTGTTCGCCAAGGGCCATCGGCACATCACCGCCAGCGCCTTGCATGACGAGGCGATCAAGGCCCGCATCCCCATGTCGCTGGCCACCGTCTACAATACGCTGAACCATTTCACCGAAGCCGGTCTGCTGCGCCGCATCGGCATCAATGCCACCATTGCCTTCTTCGATACCAACCCCAGCCGGCATCACCACTTCTTCATCGAAGGCGAGCATGCGCTGGTGGATATCCCCGCCGACCATGTGGTGATCGGCCGCCTGCCGCCGATCCCGGAGGATTTCGAAGTGGGCGGCGTGGAGGTGATTGTGCGGTTGCGCCGCTCTTGCGACCGCGCCACGCGCTGACATCGGGCTCAGGATGTGGCGTCCCGATATGGATGGACGGAGGAACGCCGTTCAGTCTCGCCAGGAAACGGATTGTCCGAACACCGACACGGTTCGCATCGTGGAATTCGCAGGTCTTCAGCGACTTCAGCGTGGCGTGGCGACTGGCACAGCGGTTGCTTGGCCCATGAGGCAGCACGCTCATGGGGCAGCACGCCCCTGCGGGCGCGGTGCTCCTGCGCCATATGGACCGGGCGATCATCATCGCCCGCATCGGGCCGGGCGCCTCCGCGCGGCTGAAACGCTTGAAGGAGGTTCGCGATGAGTATCTCTCCAGGGTCCGCGCCGGCTTCGGGCGGCATCCTCGCCCAGCTGAACAAGACGTCCTCCGCCGAGGATTTCTTCACCCTGCTGGCGGTGGACTATGATCCGCAACTGCTCAACGTCGCCCGCCTCCACATCCTGCGTCGCATGGGCCAGTATCTGGTGAGCGAAGACTTCTCCGACCAGCCCGACACGGTGGTGGCGGAACGGTGCAAGGCCGTGCTGGAAAAGGCCTATGCGGATTTCGTCGCCTCCTCGCCCATCGATCAGCGGGTGTTCAAGGTGCTGAAGGACGCGGTCAAGCCGCCCAAGCCGCCGACCTTCGTGCCGCTGACCACCCTGAAATAGCGCGCTGCCAAGCCGTCTCCCGCGCCTCCGTTCGACCCGCACGCCTGTGCGGGCCGGCGGAGGCGCTTGCCATTACGGCGCATGCGGCGCCCTCCTTCACATCAGCCGCCCCTCGCCCTTCGGCAATCGTCACGCGCCAAAACCGCACCCGGCTGTCGCATTCCCGACGCGGCATGAACCATTCGCCCCGAAGGCTGCGCGACTTGGCCCGACACCGCCCCCAGCCCAACTCGTATCGCTTTGATCTGGCTGGTTTATTTAGATGCCATCGCAGTTGGTACGACACTTGCTGTTCTCCCTATCAAGGCTGCCAGCCAAGTTCGGAGCACCTCCCATGCACAGTGTCGTCTGCATCAAGCAGGTCCCAGATTCCGCGCAGATCCGCGTTCACCCGGTGACCAATACGATCATGCGCCAGGGCGTGCCCACGATCATCAATCCCTATGATTTGTTCGCCCTGGAAGCGGCGCTGGCCCTGCGGGACCAGTTCGGCGGCGAGGTCACGGTGTTGACCATGGGCCCGCCCTCCGCCGAGGACAGCCTGCGCAAGGCGCTCACCTTCGGCGCCGATCGCGCGGTGCTGCTCACCGATCGCTTCTTCGCCGGCGCCGATACGCTGGCGACCACCTATGCGCTGGCCACCGCCGTGCGCAAGATCGGCGAGACCTTCGGCACGCCGGACCTGATCTTCACCGGCAAGCAGACCATCGACGGCGACACCGCCCAGGTTGGCCCCGGCATCGCCAAGCGTCTCGGACTGCTGCAACTCACTTATGTGGCCAAAGTCAGCGCTTTGGATCTGACTGAGCGGACCATCGAGGCGGAACGGCGCTCCGAAGGTGGGGTGCAGGTGCTGAAGACCCGCCTGCCCTGCCTCATCACCATGCTGGAAGCCACCAACGAGATCCGTCGCGGCAACATGGCCGACGCCTTGCGCGCCGCCCGCGCCGAGATCGTGCGCTGGAGCGCCCAGGATGCCGGCGTGGAGGATATCGCCAAGTGCGGCCTGCGCGGCTCGCCCACCATCGTCAAGCGGGTGTTCGCGCCAGCGCCGCGGGCCGAGAAGGCCGCCATGGTGGATGTGGGCACCCGTGCCCCCGCCGACGCGCTGATCGAAACCATCTTCGCCCGCCAGCCCAAGCTCGAAGCCGAGCTGGCGGCGCTGGCCCGCGGCTATTGAGGACAAGGGAGCCAAGCCATGAGCGAACCCACCAAAGCCCCCGCTGCCGCCGGCCGGGCCGCCACCAAGAAGGAACTGCCCGAGCACTTCAAGGCGTATAAGCACGTCTGGGTGTTCATCGAGCAGGAGCGCGGCCAGGTCCATCCGGTCTCGTGGGAACTGCTGGGGGCCGGGCGCAAGCTGGCCGACAAGCTGAAGGTGGAACTGGCCGCCGTCGTCATTGGCCCGGAAGGCGAGGCCACCCGCGCCGCCGCCGCGGAATCCTTCTGCTACGGCGCTGATCTGGCCTATGTGGTGGCGGACGACCTGCTCACCGACTATCGCAACGAGGCCTATACCAAGGCCCTGACCGATGTGGTGAACACCTACCAGCCGGAGATCCTGCTGCTGGGCGCCACCACTTTGGGCCGGGACCTGGCCGGCTCGGTGGCCACCACTTTGCTCACCGGCCTCACCGCCGACTGCACCGAGCTGGACGTGGACACCGACGGCTCATTGGCCGCCACCCGCCCCACCTTCGGCGGCTCGCTGATGTGCACTATCTACACCCTCAACTACCGCCCGCAGATGGCGACCGTGCGCCCCCGCGTCATGGCCATGCCGGAGCGGGTGGAGCGGGAGGTGGGCCGCATCATCACCCATCCCTTGGGGCTGGTGGAAGACGACATCGTCACCAAGGTGCTCTCCTTCCTGCCGGATCGCGACAGCGCCAAGTCCAATCTCGCCTTCGCCGATGTGGTGGTGGCGGGCGGGCTGGGGCTCGGCTCGCCGGAGAATTTCCAGTTGGTGCGCCAGTTGGCGGCGGTTCTGGGGGCCGAATATGGCTGCTCGCGCCCGCTGGTGCAGAAGGGCTGGGTCACCTCCGACCGCCAGATCGGCCAGACCGGAAAGACCATCCGGCCCAAGCTCTACATCGCCGCCGGCATATCCGGGGCGATCCAGCATCGGGTGGGCGTGGAGGGGTCGGACTTCATTGTCGCGATCAATACCGACAAGAACGCGCCGATCTTCGATTTCGCCCATGTGGGCCTTGTCACCGACGCCATCCGGCTGCTGCCGGCGCTGACGGAGGCGTTCCGCGCCCGGTTGTCTCCCCACTCGCGCGACCGGATCGCCAGCTGACCAACCAAAAGCAGAGCCGCAGGCTTTGCGGAGAGGAGCGTGCCATGATCGATGAGAAGTTTGACGCGATCGTCGTCGGGGCCGGCATGGCGGGCAATGCCGCTGCGCTCACCCTCGCCCAGCGCGGTCTCAAGGTGCTGCAACTGGAGCGCGGGGAATATTCCGGCTCCAAGAATGTCCAGGGGGCCATTCTCTATGCGGACATGCTGGAGAAGCTGATCCCCGACTTCCGCGAGGACGCCCCGCTGGAGCGCCATCTGGTAGAACAGCGCTTCTGGATGATGGACGACCGCTCCCATGTGGGGCTGCATTACAAGTCGGATGACTTCAACGAAGAGAAGCCGAACCGCTACACCATCATTCGCGCCCAGTTCGACAAATGGTTCTCCTCCAAGGTCCGCGAGGCCGGCGCCACGGTGCTATGCGAGACCACGGTGACCGAGCTGGTGCAGGACGCCTATGGCCGGGTGATCGGCGTGCGCACCGACCGCAGCGGCGGCCAGATCCATGCCGACGTGGTCGTGCTGGCGGAGGGCGTCAACGGCCTCCTGGGCACCAAGGCCGAATTGCGGGCACGGCCCAAGCCGGAGAACGTGGCCCTGGCGGTGAAGGAGATGCACTTCCTGCCGCGCGAGACCATCGAAGCGCGCTTCAACCTCAAGGGCGATGAGGGTGTGGTGATTGAGGCCGCCGGTACCATTTCCCGCGGCATGACCGGCATGGGCTTCATCTATGCCAACAAGGAATGCGTCTCGCTGGGCATCGGCTGCCTGGTGGCGGATTTCCAGAATACCGGCGAGACCCCCTATGGCCTGCTGGAGCGCTTCAAGGCCCATCCCTCGGTGGCGCCGCTGATCGAGGGCTCGGAAGTGAAGGAATATGCCGCCCACCTCATTCCCGAGGGCGGCTTCAAGGCGATACCGCAACTCTTCGGCGACGGCTGGGTGGTGGTGGGCGATGCGGCACAACTCAACAACGCCATTCATCGCGAGGGCTCGAACTTGGCCATGACCTCGGGGCGCATCGCCGCCGAGGCCATCTTCCAGATCAAGTCACGGCGCGAGCCGATGGTGGCCAAGAACCTGGCGCTCTACAAGACCATGCTGGATGAGTCCTTCGTCATGAAGGACATGAAGAAATACAAGGACATGCCTGCGCTGATGCATATCCAGTCGCAGAATTTCTTCCTCACTTATCCGCAGTTGGTGTCCAAGGCCATGCAGAACTTCCTGCGGGTGGATGGCACGCCGAAGGTGGAGAAGGAAAAGTCCACCCTGCGATCCTTCGTGGAGGCGCGCTCCTGGCTCGGCCTGTTCGGTGACGCCTTCCGCTTCGCCCGGGCCTGGCGCTGAGCTTATTGGACGATGACTTGAGCGTGGAAGCCGGCCGCGCGTCTCTGCATTTCGATCCGGCCTTCGAACTCGCCGCGCCATCGCGTCGGGGCCAGTCTGAGCCAAAGCGCAGCGCCCGCTGCGCCATTGATCGCAACGCGCCGGACCCGCAGCCGCGGCACGGCAGCCAGGAATGGAGACCGACCATGAGTGACCCGCAAGTCCGCGTCGAAGACAAGCTGTTCTACAATCGCTACCTCGTGGACGCTGGTCGCGCCCATATCAAGGTACGCCCGCACACCGTGCCCCCGGCGCCGCTGTTGAGCATGCTCAAGCTGTGCCCGGCCCGCTGCTACGAACTGAACGAAGCCGGCCAGGTGGAAGTGACCGTGGACGGCTGTGTGGAATGCGGCACCTGCCGCGTGATCGCCGAGCCCAGCGGCGACATCGAATGGAGCTATCCGCGTGGCGGCTACGGCGTGCTGTTCAAGTTCGGCTGAACCGCCCGCACCGCAGGTCACCCAAAGGAGAGGCACGCATGTCCGACATCGAGACGCTGAAGGCCGAGATCAAGAAGCTCTCGTCCAAATCCGTGAACACCAAGATGAACCTGCACGATCTGTCCGAGGACCTGCCCACCGGCTGGGAGAACATCCTGAAGGTGGCGCAGGAGACCTACGACACCTTCAAGGCGCTGGACGACGCCCGCAAGCAACTGGCGGCCCTGCAAGCCGGCGCCGCCGCCTGAGCCGGCCGGCTTTCCGCCTGTCGCGCCACCGCCAAGCTTCAGCCGCCGCTGCTCCGACTCGGAGCAGCGGCGGCTTGCTATTCAGGTCCTGCCCTTGCCAGACGCGCGCAACCCGGCGAGCAATCTGCCTCGACCCACCCGGAGCGCATTTTCTGTTGCCACTGTCACCGGAATGTGTCGGATGCACGGGCCCAAGAGCGCCCATGCAAGTGGCGGCATATTGCGCTGCAATATCGCCTCTTGGTCCTCTTCTGCCCTTAGGCGAAGATAGAGAACCCCGATCAACAGAGCAAATAAACGATTTTACGCCCGTGGCTCGCGCGCGTCGCTTTAACAGAAAGGCATACAAATCCGCGATTCCTGCCCGCATGCCCGCCTTATTTGCATAGAGATGTTCTATCGCAACATCCCACAGCTCGCTTGATCCGACCCGCGCTTGTGACATTCTCATTGGAACGATCACAAGGAAAGCCCGCTTCAAGCGGCATAGGGAAGGGTTTCGCCGATGGCCGGCTACGAACCGTGGAGCGCCAACCGCGCGTCGGAGATCATTGCCTCGCACCGGCATCTGGATGGCGCCACCATGCCCATCCTGCATGCGGTGCAGGAGACCTTCGGCTTCGTGCCGGATCCGGTCGTGCCGATGATCGCGGAAAGTCTCAACCTGTCGCGGGCGGAAGTCTACGGCGTTGTCACCTTCTACCACGACTTCCGCCGCGAGCCCCCGGGCCGGCACGTCATCAAGCTGTGCGCGGCGGAAGCCTGCCAGTCCATGGGCTCGGACAAGCTCACCGCTTATGCGGAAGAGCGGCTGGGCGTGAGCATGGGCGAAACCTCGCCCGACGGCCGGGTGACGCTGGAGCCCATCTATTGCCTCGGCCTGTGCGCCTGCGCGCCAGCGGGCATGATCGACGGCCGCCTGGTGGGCCGGCTGGATGAGAGCTGCATCGACGAACTGGTGGCGGAGAGCAACCGATGACCCGCCTGTACGTCCCCAATGACGCCACCGCCGTTGCCTGCGGCGCCGACCGCGTCGCCCGCATGCTGGAGACGGCCCTCGTCACCCGTGGCGTCACGGCCCAGATCGTCCGCAATGGCTCGCGCGGCCTGTTCTGGCTGGAGCCCCTGCTGGAGGTGGAAACCCCGCGCGGCCGTGTCGGTTACGGCCCGGTGAAGCCATCGGACGTGGATAGCCTGCTGGCTGCCGGCTTCCTGGAGGGCGGGGATCATCCGCTCTGCGTCGGCGTGGTGGAGGAAATCCCCTATCTCAAGAACCAGACCCGGCTGACATTTGCCCGCTGCGGCATCATCGATCCGCTGTCGCTGGAAGACTACAAAGCCCACGATGGTTACAAGGGCCTCGCCAAGGCCATCGAGATCGGCCCCTCCGCCACCGTCGAGCAGGTGTTCGACAGCGGCCTGCGCGGCCGCGGCGGCGCGGGCTTCCCCACCGGCATCAAGTGGCGCACCGTGGCGGCGGCGCCGGCCGACCAGCGCTATATCGTCTGCAATGCGGACGAAGGCGACAGCGGCACCTTCGCCGATCGCCTGATCATGGAAGCCGACCCGTTCTGCCTGATCGAGGGCATGACCATCGCCGGCCTCGCGGTGGGCGCCACCAAGGGCTTTGTCTATTGCCGCTCGGAATATCCGCTGGCGCTGGTGGTGATGGAAAAGGCGATCCTGATCGCCCGCGCCGCCGGCCTGCTGGGCAAGAATGTCGCCGGCTCGCCGTATGATTTCGACATCGAGATGCGCATGGGCGCCGGCGCCTATGTGTGCGGCGAGGAGACCGCTTTGCTGGACAGCCTGGAAGGCAAGCGCGGCGTGGTCCGCGCCAAGCCGCCGCTGCCGGCGCACAAGGGCCTGTTCGGCAAGCCCACCGTCATCAACAATTTGATCTCGCTGGCGACCGTGCCGATCATCCTGGACAAGGGCGGCGCCTTCTATCGCGACTTCGGCATGGGCCGCTCGCGCGGCACCATGCCGATCCAGATCGCCGGCAATGTGAAGTTCGGGGGCCTGTACGAGACCGCCTTCGGCATCTCGCTGGGCGAACTGGTGAACGACATCGGCGGCGGCACCGCCTCGGGCCGCCCGGTCAAGGCCGTGCAGGCCGGTGGGCCGCTGGGTGCCTACATGCCGGTGTCGCAGTTCGATACGCCGTTCGACTATGAAGCCTTCGCCGCCAAGGACGCGCTCATCGGCCATGGCGGCCTGGTGGTGTTCGACGACACTGCCGACATGGCCCACATGGCCAAGTTCGCCATGGAATTCTGCGCCCATGAAAGCTGCGGCAAGTGCACCCCCTGCCGCATCGGCTCGACGCGCGGCGTCGAGACGCTGGAAAAGATCATGGCCAACGACCGCCGCGACGCCAATCTCGCGGTGCTCACCGACCTTTGCCAGACCATGAAGCTGGGCTCGCTCTGCGCGCTCGGCGGGTTCACGCCCTACCCGGTCCTGAGCGCCCTCACCCATTTCCCGGAAGACTTTGGCGTCTCGCCGAAGCTGCCCGTGGCCGCCGAATAGGAGACGCCCCATGTCCCTCGTGCATGAAATCGACTACGGCACCCCGATCTCCAAGTCCGAAAAGCTGGTGACGCTCACCATCGACGGCATGAAAGTGCAGGTGCCGGAAGGCACTTCCATCATGCGCGCCGCCATGGAAGTGGGGAACCAGATCCCCAAGCTCTGCGCCAGCGACATGCTGGAGGCGTTCGGCTCTTGCCGCCTGTGCCTGATCGAGATCGAAGGCCGCAACGGCACGCCCGCCTCCTGCACCACGCCGGTGGCGGAGGGCATCGTGGTCAAGACTCAGACCGAACGGCTGAAGCAGATCCGCAAGGGGGTGATGGAGCTGTACATCTCCGACCATCCGCTGGACTGCCTGACCTGCTCGGCCAATGGCGATTGCGAGCTGCAGGACATGGCCGGCGTGGTCGGCCTGCGCGAGGTCCGCTACGGTTATCAGGGCGAGAACCACACCAAGCTGGGCAAGGACGAGTCCAACCCCTACTTCACCTACGAACAGTCGAAGTGCATCGTCTGCAATCGCTGCGTGCGCGCCTGTGAAGAGGTGCAAGGCACCTTCGCGCTGACCATCTCCGGCCGCGGCTTCGGCTCGCGCGTCTCGCCGGGCATGAGCGAGACCTTCCTGTCGTCGGAATGCGTGTCCTGCGGCGCCTGCGTGCAGGCTTGCCCGACCGCGACCCTGAACGAAAAGTCGATGATCGCCATCGGCACCCCCGAGCATTCGGTGGTGACCACCTGCGCCTATTGCGGCGTCGGCTGCACCTTCAAGGCCGAGATGCGCGGCGACGAGCTGGTGCGCATGGTGCCCTACAAGGACGGCAAGGCCAATCGCGGCCATTCCTGCGTCAAGGGCCGCTTCGCTTATGGCTATGCCGCCCATAAGGAACGCATCCTCAAGCCGATGATCCGGTCCTCGATCCAGGATCCCTGGAAGGAAGTGAGCTGGGAAGAGGCGATCGCCTACACCGCCTCCGAGTTCAAGCGCATCCAGGCCAAGTATGGCCAGCGTTCCGTCGGCGGCATCACCTCCTCGCGCTGCACCAACGAAGAGACCTATCTGGTCCAGAAGCTGATCCGTGGCGGCTTCGGCAACAACAATGTTGATACCTGCGCCCGCGTCTGCCACTCGCCCACCGGCTACGGCCTGTCCCAGACCTACGGCACCTCTGCCGGCACCCAGGACTTCGATTCGATCGAGGACACCGACACCATCCTGGTCATCGGCGCCAACCCCACCGACGGCCATCCGGTGTTCGGCTCGCGCATGAAGAAGCGCCTGCGCGAGGGCGCCAAGCTCATCATCGTCGATCCGCGCAAGATCGACCTGGTGCGCACCCCGCATGTGGAGGCCGATTACCATCTGCCGCTGCGGCCGGGCACCAATGTCGCCATCGTCACCGCGCTGGCGCACGTGATCGTCACCGAAGGTCTGGTGAACGAGCCGTTCGTCCGCGAGCGCTGCGAGTGGGACGAGTTCCAGGAATGGGCCGCCTTCGTCGCCGATGAGCGCCACTCGCCGGAAGCGGTGGAGAAATATACCGGCGTCAAGGCCGCCGACGTGCGCTCTGCCGCCCGCCTCTATGCCACCGGCGGCAATGCGGCGATCTATTACGGCCTGGGTGTGACCGAGCATTCGCAAGGCTCCACCACGGTCATCGCCATCGCCAACCTGGCCATGGCCACCGGCAACATCGGCCGCAAGGGCGTGGGCGTGAATCCGCTGCGCGGCCAGAACAATGTGCAGGGCTCCTGCGACATGGGCTCGTTCCCCCATGAGCTGCCGGGCTATCGCCACGTGGCCGAGGCGGACACCCGCGCGCTGTTCGAGATCGACTGGGGCGTGAAGCTGGACGACGAGCCCGGCCTGCGCATTCCCAACATGTTCGATGCGGCGGTGGATGGCACGTTCAAGGGCCTCTATGTGCAGGGCGAGGACATTCTCCAGTCCGATCCCGACACCCGTCACGTCTCCGCCGGCCTCGGCGCCATGGAGTGCATCGTGGTGCAGGACCTGTTCCTGAACGAGACCGCGAACTTCGCCCACGTCTTCCTGCCGGGCTGCTCCTTCCTGGAGAAGGACGGCACCTTCACCAATGCCGAGCGCCGCATCCAGCGCGTGCGCAAGGTGATGGCGCCGAAGAACGGCTATGCGGACTGGGAAGTCACCATGCTCCTGTCCAACGCTCTGGGCTATCCGATGAACTATGCGCATCCCAGCGAGATCATGGACGAGATCGCCCGCCTCACGCCCACCTTCACCGGCGTCTCCTACCAGAAGCTGGACGAAGTGGGCTCGGTGCAGTGGCCGTGCAATGCGGCGGCGCCGGAAGGCACCCCGGTGATGCACATCGGCGGCTTCGTGCGCGGCAAGGGCAAGTTCATGCTCACCGAATACGTGCCCACCGACGAGCGCACCGGCCCGCGCTTCCCGCTGCTGCTCACCACCGGCCGCATCCTCAGCCAGTACAACGTGGGCGCCCAGACCCGGCGCACCGAGAACGTGGCCTGGCACCCCGAGGACGTGCTGGAAATCCACCCGCACGATGCCGAGAACCGCGGCATTCGCGACGGCGATTATGTGAAGCTGGAGAGCCGCGCCGGGGGCACCTCGCTCAAGGCCAAGATCTCCGAGCGCATGTCGCCGGGCGTGGTCTACACCACCTTCCACCATCCGGTGACCCAGGCGAACGTGGTGACCACGGACTTCTCCGACTGGGCCACCAACTGCCCGGAATACAAGGTCACCGCCGTGCAGGTGGCACCTTCGAACGGTCCGAGCCAGTGGCAGGAAGACTATGAGAAGCGCTCGCGCGAGAGCCGCCGCATCGCGGCGGAGTAATCTGACCACTGCAAGCACCCTCGCCGGCCGCGCCTATCGCGCGACCGGCTTGAACCCGGCGCCGGCGCGCCCAATGTGACAGCATTGGCCTTTGCGAGCGCCCGATGAACCAGCCCCCACGCCGCCCCGACTTCACCACGCCCGATTTGGGAATGCCTGACGTGACATCGCCCTCCGGCATCATGCCGGATCCCCTCGCTGACGACCTGCCGGAGATCCCCGAGATTCCGGAGCCGGTGCGGCGCGTGGCGCGGGCGGTGTGGCGCACGGAAGGGGTGAGCCAAGGTGAACGGGCGGTGCCGGAGGAAACCCCGGTCGCCCTCACCTATAACGGCACCACCCATGCGGTGATGATGGCCTCGCCCATCGACATCGAGGCCTTCGCGCTCGGCTTCTCGCTCAGCGAAGGCATCATCTCTTCGCCCGACGACATTCTCAGCCTGGATGTGATCGCGGTGCAGGACGGCATCGAAGCCCGCATGTGGATTGCCGAGGACAAGATGGCGGTGCTCGGCGCCCGCCGCCGCTATCTCGCCGGCCCCACCGGCTGCGGCCTGTGCGGCGTGGAGAGCTTGGCGGAAGCCATCAAACCGGCCGCGCAGGTCAACAGCCGGCCGGTGTTCGCCGCGCCCCTGCTGCTGGAGGCCATGGCGCTGCTGGGTCCGGCCCAGGCGCTGAATCACGAGACCCGCGCGGTGCATGCGGCCGGCTATTTCGAGCCTGGCCGTGGCTTGCTGGCGGTGGCCGAGGATGTGGGCCGCCACAACGCGCTCGATAAATTGGTGGGCAAGGTCGCCCGCCTGGAGGCCGATCCGGCGCGCGGGCTGCTGCTGCTCACCAGCCGTGT
>CALRNP020000166.1:0-12971 GCA_943369575.1 Azorhizobium sp. AG788
GCAGGCCCGTGCCGCCTCCGACGCGCGTCTGAACGACATCGAATCGAGCCGGGCTTGGCGGATGCTGTCGCCCTTGATCGGCGCCCCGCGCGGCCGTTGAACTGAGAAATCGTGCAGCGCGCCTGGCGCGCTGCACGCTTATCGGCTTCAGGTCGCGTCTAAGCGCGAACCTGACAAAAGCGATGGCTCAGCCGGCCCGCACCGCTTCCAGAAAAACCGGCCCATAGCGCTCAAGCTTGGCCTCGCCGACGCCGGAGACATCGCCCAGCGCCGCCAATGAGCGCGGACGCACCCGCACGATCTCCATCAGGGTGGCGTCGTGGAAGATCACATAAGGCGGCACGCTCTGGGCGCGGGCCAGTTCCAGGCGCAGGCCCCGGAGCTTCTGGTACAATTGCTCATCCGCCGGATCGCTCAGCGCCGGCTTTGGCCCCCGTCCCCCGGCAGATCCCCCGCCGGAGCGGGCTGGACGGGTGCGCGCTTCCACCTTCAGCTGCACCGTGCGCTCGCCCCGCAGCACCGGCCGACACTCGGCGGACAGGCTGAGGCCACCATGGCCTTCCACATCCACCTGCAACAGGCCCAGCGCCACCACCTGGCGCACCACGGCGCGCCATTCGTCGCGGGAGAGATCCTTGCCGATGCCGAAGGTGGAAATCTTGTCGTGCCCAAGCTTCAGCGCCCGGTCGTTGCCCACCCCCAGCAGCACGTCGATCACATGGCCGGCGCCGAAGCGCTCGCCAGTGCGATAGACGCAGGACAGCAGTTTTTGCACCACCTGCGTGCCGTCGAAGGTCTTCACCGGCTCCAGGCAGGTATCGCAATTGCCGCACGGTTCGGGGAGCGTTTCCTCGAAATAGGACAACAGCACCTGGCGTCGGCAACTGGCGGTTTCGCACAGGCCCAGCAGCGCATCCAGCTTCTGCCGCTCCACCCGCTTGCGGGCCTCTGGCGCATCGGAGGCTTCCACGAACTGAATCAACTTGGCCACGTCCTCGACGCCATAGAGCAACAGCGCCTCGGACGGCAGGCCATCGCGACCGGCGCGGCCGGTCTCCTGGTAATAAGCTTCGATGCTTTTCGGCAGGTCCATATGCACCACGAAGCGCACGTCCGGCTTGTCGATGCCCATGCCGAAGGCGATGGTCGCCACCATCACCACCCCTTCCTCCTTGAGGAAGCGGTCCTGATTGCGGGCGCGGGTCTCCGCATCAAGGCCCGCGTGGTACCGCAGCGCGGTGCGGCCTTCGGCATTCAGCGTATCGGCGGTCTGCTCCACCTTGGCGCGGCTCATGCAGTAGATGATGCCGGCCTCGTCCACATGCTCATCCAGGAAGGCGCGCAATTGCGCCTTGGGATTGGCCTTGGGGGCGATGCGATAGCGGATATTGGGCCGGTCGAAGCTGGACAGGAACACCCGCCCGTTCTCCAGCCCCAGCCGCTCGACGATCTCGCGCCGGGTCGGGCCGTCGGCGGTGGCGGTGAGCGCGATGCGCGGCACCGAGGGAAAACGCTCGTGCAGCATGGTGAGCTGCCGATATTCGGGCCGGAAATCATGCCCCCATTGCGAGACGCAATGCGCCTCATCAATGGCGAACAAAGCGATGCGCGCGCCCTGGAGCAGGGCCTGGAAGCTGTCGGTGAACAGGCGCTCGGGCGCCACATAGAGCATGTCCAGCTCGCCCAGTGCGAAGGCCCGCTCCACCTGGCGGGCCTCGCCCGGCTGGAGCGCGGAATTCAGCGCCGCAGCCCGCACGCCCAATTGGCGCAGCGCCTGCACCTGGTCATGCATCAGGGCGATCAGCGGGGAAATGATGATGCCGGTGCCGGGCCGCACCAGGGCCGGAACCTGGTAGCACAAAGACTTGCCGCCGCCGGTGGGCATCAGCACCAGGGCGTCACCGCCCTCCACCAGATGCTGGACGATCTCCGCCTGCGGCCCCCGGAAGCTGTCATAGCCGAAGACGTGGCGCAGAACGTCCTTGGGATCCTGGGGCGACTCGAACGTCTGGGTGGCGGGCATCGCTCCTTATAGCGCGACGCGAAGGCCGGGCAACGCGGCGCGTGGGCGCTCCCCATGTTGCCATGCAGCGTACAGCCGGGGTATGAGGGAAGCATTCACGGGACCCGGTGAAATTCCGGGTGGCTCTTCCGGCCGCCGATCCGCCGGACCACGCAAATGGCATCCTGGACCCAGCCTGAGACTTGGCTGCGCGCATGCCTGCCTTGCGGAAATCTCCCTCATGTCCTTGTCCCTGTTCTCCCCACGCGAGTGGGTATCCAACGTCCGTGGCGATGTGCTCTCGGGCCTGGTGGTGGCGCTGGCCCTCATTCCCGAGGCCATCGGCTTCTCGGTGATCGCAGGCGTCGATCCCAAGGTCGGCCTTTATGCTTCGGTGGTGATTGCCTGCGTCATCGCCTTCACTGGCGGGCGCCCGGCTATGATTTCGGCCGCTACCGCCGCTACCGCCGTCCTGATGTCCGGCCTAGTCCGCGACCATGGCGTGCAATATCTGTTTGCCGCCACCATCCTCATGGGCCTGTTCCAGATCGCGGCCGCGTTCCTGAAACTGGGCCGGCTGATGCGCTTCGTCTCGCAATCGGTGATGACCGGATTCGTCAACGCCTTGGCCATCCTGATTTTTCTGGCGCAAGTGCCGGAGCTGGTGAACGTGCCGCCGGCCACCTATGGGCTGATCGCCCTGGGCCTCGCAATCATCTACCTGTTTCCCCGCGTGACGCGCGCCGTGCCATCGCCCTTGGTGGCGATCGTCATCCTCACCGCCCTGAGCGCGACGCTGCATCTGGACGTGCGCACAGTGGCTAATCTTGGCGAACTGCCCTCGACGCTGCCCAGCTTCGGCCTGCCGCAGGTGCCTTACACCCTTGAGACGCTGCGCATCCTGGTGCCCATCGCCTTGACCCTGGCGGCAGTGGGATTGCTGGAATCGCTGCTCACCGCGCAGATCGTGGACGACCTCACCGACACCTCCAGCGACAAGAATCGCGAATGCGCCGGCCAGGGGCTCGCCAACATCGCCTCTGCCGTCTTCGGCGGCATGGGTGGCTGCGCCATGATCGGCCAATCGGTGATCAACGTCTCGTCCGGCGCGCGCGGACGCCTGTCCACGCTCACCGCCGGCGTCGCGCTATTGGTGCTGCTGGTGGCGCTTCAGGATCTGCTCGCCATCGTGCCGGTGGCGGCGCTCACTGCCGTGATGCTGATGGTCTCCATCAACACCTTCTCCTGGCGGTCCATCGCCCGGCTGCGGTCTAATCCGGCGCAATCCTCCATCGTGATGCTGGCCACCGTGGCCACCGTGGTCGCCACCAATGATCTGGCCAAGGGCGTGCTGGTGGGCGTGCTGCTGTCCGGCGTGTTCTTCGCCAGCAAGGTCTCCCGCTTCAGCCGGGTCTCCTCCACCCTGTCGGCGGATGGCCGCGTGCGCACCTATAAGGTTGAGGGCCAAGTGTTCTTCGCGTCCGCCGGCACCTTCCGCGATTCGATCCACGTCACGGAGGATGTGGACACCATCGTCATCGATGTCACCGATGCCCATTTCTGGGACATTTCAGCCATCGGCGCCCTGGATCAGGTGGTATTCAAGGCACGACGCAATGGTCGGAAGGTGGAGGTCGTCGGCCTCAATGCCGCCAGCGCGACCCTGGTGGAGCGCTTCGCCCAGCACGACAAGGCACAGGCCGACACGCAGCCGCTCCACTGACAGGGAGCCGGGGAAGCCCCCGGCTCCAACCTCGCTCCGTGGGGCCTAAGCCGGTCAGACCTCGAAGCTCTCTCCGCTCTTGGCCACCACCACCTTGACCGGGTGGCCCTCCAGCGCCGCCACGAAGCCGGACGCATCCTGCACCAGCGGCGGGAACGAGCCGTAGTGGCAGGGCACGACCGTCTCCACGTTGAGGAAGCGCCGCACAGCGAGGGCCGCCACTGCCGGCCCCATGGTGAATCGGTCGCCGATCGGCACCAGGGCGACCTTGGGGTGGTGGATCTCGCTGATCAGCGCCATGTCGGAGAAGATGTCGGTGTCGCCCAGATGCCAGATCGCCGGCTCGCCCTCGGCCTTCACGATCAGGCCGGTGGGATTGCCGAGATAGGCCGGCACCGAGCCGTCGCCGCCCGAAGAATGGTCGGCCCGGACCATGGTGACGGTGAAACCGTCCAGCGCGATGGTGCCGCCGGTGTTCATCATCTGGAAGTTGGACAGGCCCTGACCATCGAGGAAGCCGCACAATTCCGGATTGGCCACCACCGGAACCGTGCGTCCGGTTTCTTCCACCGCCTTCACCAGTTCCACCGTGTCGCCCACATGGTCGGAATGGCCGTGGGTCAGCAGGATATGGGTGAGGCCGCGGGATGCCTCCTCGACCGTGCCGGGAAATGAGGGGTTGCCGGTGAAGAATGGATCGATGAGCACCACCTTGCCGGCGAAATCCAGGCGAAAGGCGGCATGTCCGAGCCAAGTGATCTTCATGGTGTTTGCCCTTTGATGAGAACAGCGGGGCCGCGAGCGCCCCTGGTCACTTCGGCGCGGAGTATCGGGGAAGCGCCTGATCCCCGCAACGCACCCCGTGCCCGGCCGTTCCCGCCGCTGCCGTCGCAGCGCCCAGGTAAATCTGCGATGGCGCCGGGCAGCCAAGGCTGGTTAGGTGCCGCCATGACACGCCCTCCGCATCTCGCCGATGAACTGCCCATCCCGCCATCCGAAGCCGGTGCGGCTGCCCCTGCGCCCACCCATGCCATGGTGGCGCCGCTGGTGGACATCGCCGCTTTGCTGCCGCCCCGCGGATCCCTGCTGGGGCTGGACCTCGGCACCAAGACCATCGGCGTCGCCACCTGCGATCCGGACCGCCGCCTGGCGACGATCGTGGAGACGATCCAGCGCACCAAATTCACCGCCGACGCCAACCGCCTGCTGGCGCTGGCGGCTGAGCGCAAGGCGGTGGCCTTCGTGCTCGGACTGCCGCTCAACATGGACGGCTCGGAGGGCCCGCGCGTGCAGGCCAGCCGCGCCTTCGCCCGCAATTTCGCCCGCCTCTCCGGCCGCCCCATCGCCTTCTGGGATGAACGGCTCTCCACGGTGGCGGTGGAGCGGGCGCTGATTTCCGCCGACATGAGCCGCGCCAAGCGGGCCAATGTCATCGACCAGCACGCCGCCGCCTTCATCCTCCAAGGCGCATTGGACTTCCTCAATCGCCGCGGCTTCGGGACCTGAGTCTTCTGCCGCCCACGGTTCTCGTGAGCCGAGGCGTGAACAAAACGGGCCGCCTGCGCCGCATCCGATTCGCTCCGCTTTGGTTCGCGTCTGTTCTCCATCCGCCTGCGCGCACAGCCACCCGACGTGCCGGATCGAGACAACACCTGCCCTGCGCCACCTGAATGCCTGCGTCGCTGGCTCCGCGCCGGCCACCCTGGTCGGAGTGTTGTGCGCGGTTTATGCACGGCTTCCCGCCATGCGCCCCTCCGGGCGTGCCCCGCCCATTCCGGTAATCGATCCATGACCAGCATCCTCACCGCCCTCATCCCGGTCTTCCTGGTGATTCTGCTGGGGGTGGTGCTGCGCCGGCTGCTGCTGAAGAAGACCGAACATTGGATCGCCCTGGAGCAGCTCACCTATTTCGTGCTGTTCCCCGCGCTGCTGCTGGTCTCGGCCGTGAAGGCGGACCTGCGTGGCGTCAGCGTGCTGGAGGTGGTGGGCGCCATGCTGGGGGCGATCCTCATCATGACGGCGGTCCTGCTGGCAGTCCGCCCGCTGCTCACCCGCACCATGGCTCTGGACGGCCCGGCCTTCACCTCGCTGTTTCAGGGCGCCACCCGCTGGAACACCTATATCGCCCTTGCCGTCGCCGGCGGCCTCTATGGCGCCGCGGGCGTGACGGTCGCGGCCGTGGCCTTGGTGGCGATGATCCCGGCGGTGAACGTCGTCTGCGTCATCGTCCTGGCCCGCTATGCAGGCCAAGCCCATGCCTCCCCACGCTTCATCGCCAGCCAATTGGTGCGCAATCCTTTCATCTGGTCCTGCGCCGCCGGCGCGCTGCTCAACGGCTTCGCGGTGCCGGTGCCTGCAGTGGTGGTTGAGTTCGGAGATATCCTAGGGCGGGCGTCGTTGGCGCTGGGGCTGCTGGTGGTGGGCGGCGGCCTGGCGATCGATCGCCTGCGCGAGATCAAGCCGGTCGTGCTCCTGACCCTGGTGCTCAAGCTGGCCGTGAAGCCGGCGGTGGCGGTGGCGCTGGGCGTGGCCTTCGGCCTTCGGGGCACCGAACTGGCGGTGTTGGCCATCGTCTGCGCAGTCCCGTCCGCGCCCAACGGCTATGTGCTGGCTCGACAGATGGGCGGCGACGCGCCGCTGCTGGCCGAGATCCTCACCGTCCAGATCATCGGCGCGGCGGTGACGCTGCCGCTGGTGCTGGCGATGTTGGCCTGGCTGCCTGCCTGAGGCGGCACGGCCAATGAAAAAGGGCGACCCGAGGGCCGCCCTTCAAAACAGATGATCCCGGCTGGCTATAACGGCTCAGCACGGACCCCAATAGCCACCCTGCGGGCCGCCGTACCAGCAGCGGGCCGGGCCCTGATACACCACCGGCGGCGGCGGGGGCGGAGCATAATAGACCACCGGCGGCGGGGGCGGCGGGGCGTAATAGACCGGCGGCGGCGGCGGCGCGGCACTGGCCGCGCCGGCAATGGCCGCCGCGCCCAGGATACCCAGCGCAATGCCGGCGCCGACGGCGGCGCCATTGTTATTGTTGTTGCGACGGCCGCAATTCCAGCACGGCGGCGGCGGGCCATAATACTGCACCGTCGTCACCGACGATTGCGCAACCGGAGGCAGGCGGGCGGCGCCGCTGGCGAGGGACGCCGAAAAAGCCGGGGACGCGGCCAACATACCGAGCGCAGCCACGAGGCCGAGCGCAGCGACCCGTTTGGACACACTGCTTGTCATTACTAGTCTCCTGAGCGTCGCTCTTGACCCACCTTCAATGGCCGCCTGAAAACGCCATGTTCGCCTTCATCGAACGGGATCGAAGCTAAATTATGACTTCAAGCGGTTCAACGTTAATACTACGTTGCCGCGCTGAATGCGGACTGAACGCATCACGTCGTTCCTGTGTCTACTTGAATGACAACATGGCCGCATTTCGGCCAGAGTGGTATTTTTGGCGGAAGCAAGACGGGGGGTGGCGCGGCTGCGGCCATGCTCCGCTTGCAGGCGACGGTGAGTCTCGCTAAGGCTCCGGCCTGCCATGCATGCAGCCTCCGCCTTCACCCTCGACCGCCGCGACTTGCTCGGCATCGACGGGCTATCCGCTCGGGAGATCATCGGTCTCCTGGATCTCGCCGAGGAATTCGTCGTCCTCAACCGGCAGATCGAAAAGAAGCGCACCACGTTGCGCGGCCGGACCCAGATCAACCTCTTCTTCGAAGCGTCCACCCGCACCCAGTCATCGTTCGAAATCGCCGGCAAGCGCCTCGGCGCCGACGTGATGAACATGTCGGTGGGCACGTCTTCGGTGAAGAAGGGCGAGACCCTGGTCGACACCGCCATGACGCTGAATGCCATGCACCCCGATATCTTGGTGGTGCGGCATCACGCCTCGGGCGCGGTGGCGCTGCTGGCGCGGCAGGTGGACTGCTGCGTGGTCAATGCGGGCGACGGCGCCCATGAACACCCCACCCAGGCGCTGCTGGATGCCCTGACCATCCGCCGCAACAAGGGCAACATTACCGGACTGGTGGTGGCGATCTGCGGCGACGTGCTTCATTCGCGGGTGGCCCGCTCCAACATCCTGCTGCTGCATACGCTGGGCGCGCAGGTCCGGGTGGTGGCACCCTCCACCTTGCTGCCGACCGGCATCGAGAATTTCGGCGTCGAGGTCCACCGCAACATGGAAAGCGGCTTGAAGGATGCGGACATCGTGATGATGCTGCGCCTCCAGCGCGAGCGCATGGCCGGCTCCTTCATCCCCTCGGTGAAGGAGTATTTTCATTATTACGGCCTCGACGAAGCCAAGCTGAAGCGCGCCAAGCCGGATGCCTTGGTGATGCATCCCGGCCCCATGAACCGCGGCGTGGAAATCGACTCGGCGGTGGCCGACGGGCCGCAGTCGCTGATCCGCGAGCAGGTGGAAATGGGGGTCGCGGTCCGCATGGCCGTCCTCGACGCGCTCGCGCGCAAGCTGCCCAACGCCTGAAGGGGCCATCCATGACCGAGCCCCATCCCCTCCTCCTCACCCACGCCCGCATCATTGATCCCTCGCGCGGTTCGGACTTCCACGGCGACGTGCTGCTGGCCGGCGGCATCATCCAGGACGCCGCCTTCGGCATTGCCGCCGCCGGCATCCCCGAAGGCGCGGAAGTGGTGGACTGCCGCGGCGCCATCGTCGCTCCCGGCTTGGTGGACATGCGCGCCTATATCGGCGAGCCCGGTGCCGAGCACCGCGAGACGCTGGCATCTGCCAGCCATGCGGCGGCGGCGGGGGGCGTGACCACCATCGTCTGCCAGCCCGATACCGATCCGGTGGTGGATGATCCCGCGATCGTGGACTTCATCCTGCGCCGGGCCCGCGATACCGCCGTGGTGCGCGTCCATCCCATGGCGGCCCTCACCAAGGGTCTGCGCGGCGAGGAAATGACCGAGATCGGCCTGCTCCAGGCGGCCGGCGCGGTGGCGTTCACCGACGGCGCCCGCTCGCTGGCTTCCGCCCAGGTGCTGCGCCGGGCGCTGACCTATGCCCGCGATTTCGATGCGCTGGTGGTCCATCATACCGAGGACGCCACCATGTCCGGCGGCGCCATGAACGAAGGGCTGTTCGCCACCAAGCTCGGCCTGGGCGGCAATCCCAAGGCGGCCGAGACCATTGTCCTGGAGCGCGACCTGCGGCTGGTGGATGGGGCGCGCGGGCGCTATCACGCCGCCGCCCTCACCTGCCGCGAATCGCTGGAGGTGCTGGCGCGGGCCAAGGAGGCCGGGCTGCCGGTGACCTGCTCGGTGTCCATCAACCATCTCAGCTTCAACGAGCTGGACGTCGCCCAATACCGGACCTTCTTCAAGGTCGCTCCACCGCTGCGGGCGGAAGAAGACCGCACGGCGCTGATCCACGCCCTCGCCTCCGGCCTGATTGACGTGGTGGTCTCCGACCACAATCCGCAGGACGTGGAAATGAAGCGCCTGCCCTTCGCCGAAGCCGAGCCTGGCGCCATCGGCCTGGAAACCTTGCTGAGCGCGGCGCTGCGGCTGGTGCATTCCGACCAGGTGGACATGGTCAACGTGCTGCATGCCTTGTCCACCCGCCCGGCCGAACTGCTCGGCCTGCGGGCGGGCACCTTGCGGCCCGGGGCCCCGGCGGACGTCATCGTGTTCGATGCCGAGATGCCCTATGTGCTCGATCCGGCACAGTTGAAGTCCCGCTCGCGCAACACGCCGTTCGATGGTGCCCGCCTTCAGGGACGGGTCCTGCGTACCATCGTTGCCGGACGCACGGTGTACGAATACGTTTGACCCTCACGGCGCGGCCCCCGCGCCAGATGCGAGACCCGTATGTCGGTTTTTTCCTGGTCACTGGCCCCCGCCCTGACGCTGGCCGCGTTGGCGCTGGGCTATGTGCTCGGCTCGATCCCGTTCGGCATCCTCATCACCCGCCTCGCGGGCACCGCCGATATCCGCACCATCGGCTCCGGCAATATCGGCGCCACCAATGTCCTGCGCACCGGCCGCAAGGATCTGGCCGCGGCGACGCTGCTGGGTGATGCGCTCAAGGGCACGGTGGCGGTGCTGGTGGCCGGCGCGCTGTGGGGCACTGATGCGGCGCTGGCGGCGGGGCTGGGTGCCTTTCTCGGCCATCTTTTGCCGGTGTGGCTGAAGTTCAAGGGCGGCAAGGGCGTCGCCACCTTCCTCGGCATCGCGCTGGGCCTGTTCTGGCCCGCCGCCATCGCCTTTGCGGTGGTTTGGCTGGCGGTGGCCTATCTGTCCCGCTTTTCCTCGCTGGCCGCCTTGGTGGCGGCGGTGGCGACGCCTCTGGCGGCCTATGGCCTTGGCGCCCCACGGGTGGCGGTGCTGCTGGCGCTGCTGGCGCTGCTGCTTTGGGCCAAGCACCACGCCAATATCTCCCGCCTGCTGGCGGGGACGGAGACCAAGATCGGCTCCAAGGGATGACCGCCGGGCGGGGTAGCGGTGCACGGCTCTCCCCGTCCCAGCGGCTGGATTGGCTGCGGCTGATTCGCACGGAAAATGTCGGCCCGCGCACCTTCCGGGTACTGGTCAATCAGTTCGGTGGCGCCGCCGCAGCCCTGGAGGCGCTGCCGACCCTGGCCCGGCGCGGTGGCCGGCTGATGCCGCCGCGTTCCCCGAGCGTCTCCGAAGCCGAAGATGAAGTGGCAATTCTGGAGCGCCTGGGTGGGCGCTTCGTGCTCATGGCAGATGCGGCCTATCCCGAAGCGCTGCGGGTGCTCGACGATGCCCCGCCGGTGATCGCGGTGCGCGGGCGCGATGCGGCACTCACAGCGCCCAAGGTGGCCATCGTCGGCGCGCGCAATGCCTCCGCCGCCGGCCGCACCCTGGCGGCTCGGTTCGCCCGCGATCTGGCGAGCGCCGGCTTCGTCGTGGTGTCGGGACTGGCACGCGGCGTCGACACCGCCGCCCATGAGGCCAGCCTGGACGGCGGCACCATCGGAGTGTTCGCCGGCGGCCTCGCCCGTCCCTATCCGGCCGAGAACATCGGGCTGATCGAGCGCGTGGTGGAAACCGGCGCGGTGGTGTCGGAAATGCCGGTGGCGTGGGAAGCCCGTGCCCGGGACTTTCCCCGCCGCAACCGCCTCGTCTCCGGCATGTCGCTGGGCGTGCTGGTGGTGGAGGCGGCGGAACGCTCCGGCTCGCTGATCACCGCCCGCCTTGCCGCCGAGCAAGGCCGCGAAGTGTTCGCTATCCCCGGTTCGCCGCTGGATCCCCGCGCCGGCGGCACCAACCGCCTGCTCAAGTCTGGAGCCACCCTGGTCACCGCCGCGGCCGACGTGATCGAGGCATTGCGCCCGATGCTGGAGCAGCCGCGCGACAGCCAGATGGAAGCTCCAGAGGGTCCCGCCGGCCCGCTGGAGGCGCCGGAAGACAGCGCGCGGGCGCGGATTCTGGAACTGCTGTCCCCGGTGCCCACCGCGCTGGATGATCTGGTGCGCTTGTCCAAGGCCAGCGCCGCGGACGTGCAGGTGGTGCTGCTGGAACTGGAACTGGCAGGTCGGCTGGAGCGCCAGCGCGGCGGATTGGTGGCGCTGATTTGACCCGCGTTCCGGCGCCGGTCAGGGCGCCGGCAGCAGCCGATCAACCAATCCGGTGACGAACGCCGGAGGGAACTGTGCCCCGTCGAACAGGATCCGATAGACGACAGGGGCAAGGCAGATGTCCACCATCTGCTCGATGTCCGGCACCGGCTCGCCGCGCGCCACCGCCCGGTCGGCGAGGATGCCCAATTGCTGGCGCGAGATTTCGCAGCATCGGCCCGCCAGATTGGCGCCGTCCTGGCTCGCCAGGACGTCACGGATCATGGCAAGGCCGAGTTCCGACGACATCTCGTCGCGATACTGCTCCAGCCAGGCGACCAGGTCGGACCTCAGCGTGCCGGTGTCCGCCGGCTCGCCATCGGGCTTCATGCGTTCCAGGGCCACATCCGCCAGCAGGTCCTGCAGGTCACCCCAGCGACGATAGATGGTGGAGGGCGTGACACCGGCGCGCGCCGCCACCAGCGGCACGCTGATCGTCCCCCGCTCCTGGGTGGCCAGCAGTTCGCGCACGGCGGCATGCACGGAAGCCTGAACCCGCGCGCTGCGGCCACCGGGCCGGATGCCCTCGCGCCCAGCGCCTTGTGGCCCGGTCTTGCCAGCCCCGAACGTCTCGTCGCTGTCCACGTCCACTGCGCGCCCTCCCGCATCGCCCGCGCCTCCGACGACATACGAACGCGCATCACTAACGCAAATATTTTGCTTTTAGCGCCGAGCTCGTTTACATCACGCCTAACGCACAAAATTTGCTTTAAGACCTGGAGCCGTGCATGTCGACATTTATCGAAGCCCATCCGGATCGGGCGTCGCATCGCCTGCATCGGGCGGGGCCGGTTCTCGGTTTCATCCTGACCATGTTCCTGGCCGCCTCGTCGGCGCCCACGCCGCTCTATCGGCTGTATCAGGAAAGTTGGGGCTTCTCTCCCACTCTCCTCACCGTGATCTTCGGCGTCTATGCCTTCAGCCTGCTGCTCTCCCTGCTGGTGGTGGGGGCGCTGTCGGACCATGTGGGCCGGCGCCCGGTGATCTTCGGGGCGCTGCTGCTGGAACTGGTGGCCATGGCGCTGTTCATCCGCGCCGACAGCGTACCGCTGCTGATCGCGGCGCGCGCCGTCCAGGGCCTGGCCACCGGCGCCGCCACCAGCGCGCTGGGCGCGGCGCTGATCGATGCCAGCCGGGTCCATGGAGCCCTGATCAACTCGCTGGCGCCGCTGGCAGGCATGGCCCTCGGCGGGCTGGGGGCGGGCCTGCTGGCCACCTATGCGCCGGCCCCTTTGACCTTGGTCTACGAGGTGTGCTTCGCCATCTTTGTCCTGCAGGCGGCGCTGATCTGGGCGATCCCCGAATCCGCAAGGCGGCAACCAGGCGTACTGGCGTCCCTGATGCCGAGGCTGAAGATTCCGCCTGCGGCCCGCGGCGCCCTGGCGCGCCTCACCCCACTCAGCATCGCCCTATGGGCGGTGGGCGGGTTCTCATTGTCGCTGCTGCCGTCGCTGGTGCGCACCGCCACCGGCATCACCTCGCCGCTTCTGGGCGGCGTACTGGTGGCGATCCTCACCCTCTCGGGCGCTGCCGCCATCCTCCTGCTGCGCCAACGGCCGGTGGCGTGGGCGCTGAATGTGGGCTCCGGCGCATTGGCGATCGGCTTTTCGATCATCCTGGGCGGCGTGCAACTGGGCGCCGCCGGCCT
>CALRNP020000167.1:0-12886 GCA_943369575.1 Azorhizobium sp. AG788
CGACCTCGACATGCCGGACCTGGACGGCGCCAAGGCCATGTGCAGCCCGCCGCCGCGCGACACCGCCGCTCAGGCGGCGCTCTGGCGCGGCATCGAGGACGGGACGGTGGATATCGTCAATTCCGACCATGCCCCCTATCGCTTCGACAGCGAGGGCAAGCTGAAGGCCGGCCCCCGCGCCTCCTTCCGCGCCATCGCCAACGGCATTCCCGGCCTGGAGACGCGCCTGCCGCTGCTGTTCAGCGAAGGCGTGATGACCGGGCGGATCGACTTGCCGCGCTTCGTCGCGCTCACCGCCACCAACAATGCCAAGCTCTATGGGCTCTATCCCCAGAAGGGGACCATTGCCATCGGCAGCGATGCGGATCTGGCCATCTGGGATCCGGGCAAGCGGGTCACCATCACCAATGATCTGCTGCATCACAATGTCAACTACACGCCCTTCGAAGGGCTGGAGGTGCAGGGCTGGCCGGTGACGGTGCTCAGCCGTGGTGAAATCGTCGCCAATGACGGCGCCTTTGTCGGCGCAGCCGGGCGAGGGCGCTTTCTTGAGCGCGGCACCTCATCGGCCTGGCGTTCCGAGCGGAAGGAAGAGGCGGCATGGATCTGAACATTTCCGGGCGCCGAGCCCTCGTTCTCGGCGGCAATCGCGGCATGGGCCTCGCCATCGCCTCCCAACTGGCGAGGGAAGGCGCGCAGGTCGCCATCGCCGCGCGCGATGAGGTGGCGCTGGAAGCCGCGGCCCGCCAGATCGGCGGCGCCAGGACCTTCTCCCTCGACCTCTCCCAGACAGGGACACTGCCCATATTCGCGGCCGAGGTGGGGCCTATTGACATCCTGGTCAACAATACCGGGGGGCCGCCCTATGGCGGCGCCTTCGATCGGGATGCGGCCGATTGGCTCGACAGTTTTCAATCCATGGCGCTGTCTGTGATCAAGCTCACCGATTGCTTCCTGCCGGCCATGCGGCGCGCGGGATGGGGGCGGGTGCTGACCATTGTCTCCACCGGCGCGGTGCAGCCCATTCCGGTGCTCGGCATCTCCAACACGGTGCGGGCGGGGCTGATCGCCTGGTCAAAATCCATTGCGCCGGAAGTCGCCCGTGACGGCGTCACCGTCAATGTGCTGATGCCCGGCCGCGTGGCCACCGAGCGCGTGCGCCTCACGGACATCGCCACGGCCGAGCGCGAGGGCCTCGCCGTGGGCGAGGTGGAAGCGCGATCCTGGGCGCAGATTCCCATGGGCCGTTACGCCAAGCCGGAGGAGATCGCCGACATGGCGAGCTTCCTGTGCAGCGACCGCGCCGCCTACGTCACCGGCAGCGTGATGCGCGTCGACGGGGGCTATGTGCGCCATGTTTAGCGTGCGCTCATGGATGCGGCTGAACCCGACCCCGCCGCCCGCGACT
Organism: Azorhizobium sp. AG788; assembly: GCA_943369575.1. Lineage (GTDB taxonomy): Bacteria > Pseudomonadota > Alphaproteobacteria > Rhizobiales > Xanthobacteraceae > Azorhizobium. The sequence continues at coordinate 1,409 of CALRNP020000167.1, forward strand.
GTTCCTTCTGTGATGCCCCATGCGCCAGGGGTCGTGCTGGCTGCGGATGTGAGGGAGACCCGCCGCGATGACCCAAGCCTATAGGCCGGCCTTCAAGCTCACCCATGCCGGCGCGCACGAGGTCTTGCAGGCCGCCTGCGCTGAGGCGCTGAGCATGGGCGTGCCGCAATGCATCTCCATCGTTGATGAGGGCTGCAACCTTCTCGCCTTCCTGCGCATGGACGGCGCACGGGTGCTCTCCATCGAGAGCGCGACCCGCAAAGCCATGACCGCCGCCACCATCGGCAAGCCCTCGCAGGAGGTCTCCAGTGAGAAGGCCATGACCCTCGCCTTGGCGACGGACGGGCGGATGACCAATCTGATGGGCGGGCTGCCTCTGATCATCCAGGGGCATGTGGTGGGCGGCATCGGCGTCGGCTCCGGCAGTGGCGAGCAGGACGCGCAGGTCGCGCTGGCCGGCGTCGCCGCTTTAGAGCGGGCGGTGGCGGGGGCGCAGGCATGAACCGCCTCGAACCGGCGGGGGCTGCCCCGCAACGCATCGTGCAGCTTGAGGATGTCTCTGTGCGCTTCGGCAGGGATGGCGACAGCTTTCTGGCCCTGGACCGCACCACCCTGGTGGTGGAGGTGGGCGATTTCGTCGCCATGGTCGGACCGTCCGGCTGCGGCAAGTCCACCATTCTCAAGCTGGTGGCGGGGCTGCTGCGCCCCACGGAAGGCGAGATCTTCGTCGCCGGGCGCGAGATCGGCGCCGCCAAGGTCGGCATCGGCATGGCGTTCCAGAACCCGACCCTGCTGCCCTGGCTGACCATTCGCCAGAACATCATGCTGCCGTTGAAGATCGTCGATCCGTTTCGCGCCCAGTATCGCGCCAAGAAGAACGGCGAATATCGCGACCGGGCGGAGACGCTGCTGAAGAAGGTGGGCCTGGAAGGGTTCGGCGATCGGCGGCCCTGGCAATTGTCCGGCGGCATGCTGCAGCGGGCGAACCTCTGCCGGGCGCTCATCCACGAGCCCCGGCTGCTGATGCTCGACGAACCTTTCGGGGCTCTGGATCAGTTCACCCGCGAGGAACTGTGGAGCATCCTCCAGGATCTGTGGATGGAGACCCGCCCGACGGTGTTCCTGGTCACCCACGATCTGCGGGAGGCGGCGTTCCTGGCCGAGCGCATTCTGGTCATGAGCCCGCGGCCGGGCCGGGTCACCCGCGATCAGCCGGTGACGTTCGCGCGCCCGCGCACGCTGGACACCACCTATGAGGAACCCTTCACCAGCCTGACGCACCAGTTGCGCGCGCTCATCGTGGCCGGGCGATCCGGGAAGGAGACGCGCCAATGACCCTCTCCACGCGCCTTGTCGAAAACGCCAAGTCGACGCTGCTGATCCTGAGCCTGTTCGCGGTCTGGGAACTGTCCTGTGTGGTGTTTCAGGTCAGTCCCATCGTGCTGCCGCGCCCGAGCCGGATCCTGACCACGCTGATCGTCCAGATGCCGGCCCTGTGGCCGAACATCCTGCAGACTTTGGCCACCACCATGGTCGGTTTTATCCTCGGCACCGTGGTGGGCATCCTGCTGGGGATGATGGTCGGCATCTCCCGCGCCGCCTACAACACCACCTATCCGTTGCTGGTGGGCTTCTCCTCCATCCCCAAGGTCGCGGTGGTACCGATTTTCGTGCTGTGGTTCGGCAGCGGCACCATCCCGGCGGTTCTCACCGCCATGACCACCTGCGTCTTTCCCATCGTCGTCAATGTGGCTACGGGTCTGGCCGCCACCGAGCCGGAGATGGAAGACGTCCTGAAGGCCTTGGGGGCCAGCCGCTGGCAGGTGCTGTGGAACGTGAGCCTGCCCCGCACCATGCCCTATCTGTTCGCCTCCTTGAAAATCGCCATCACCCTGGCCTTTGTCGGCACCGTTCTTTCGGAGACCGTTGCCTCCAACCGCGGCATCGGCACGGTGATGATGATGGCCAGCGCCAGCTTCGACGTGCCGCTGGCATTCGCCGGGTTGTTCGCCTTGGCCGGGCTCGGGGTGATGCTCTACGCGGTCTTTGCCCTCATCGAGGCCAGGGTCTGCGGCTGGGCCAATCGCAAGAACGACCTGGCGACGGTCTGACACCGGCACGGCCGGTCAGGGATCGATCTTCCGGAAACAGGGTGTGACCGCGCGCGCGGCATCGGGCGCGCCGCCGGAACCCTATTGCGTATTCCGGGGAGGCGGGAGGGTCCGCAGCCCGGCCATGAGGCATGGCGCGTCCGGCGATGCGGCGCGTCGCGCACCCTCCCGCCTCTCCGGGCCGCGGCAGCGGCGAGCGGGATGTCAGGTCGAGATGGCGCCTCAAGCCAGGCTGCTTGCCGGGCAAGGGCGGCGCTCGCCCTTTTTCCCTTCCCATCATCGTTTTCGACGGAGACGTACCATGGCATTGAACCCCGCAGACGGATATCCGTACACGCCCTACGGTTATGCGCAGTATGCCGGCAGTCGCGATCAGCAGGCCGAGCAATATGTTCTCGATATCGACGCAGCCATGCGCGCCAATTATGCGCCCAACATCTATGAGGTCGGCCGCAACATCTATCCGATCCTCTATGCGGAATCGACATTCGACGGCGGCCGCTACACGCTCGTGAAGGACGCGCATACGTCCTACACCTACCAGAACGTTGCCGCCGTCTACGACCAGGTCAAGGCCATCTGCCATATCCCACTCGGGATCTTCTCCATCGTGTCGGCCTATTTCGAGTATGGGGCGGGCAGGCAATGGCAGCCGGCCTTGCAGGACTACATGGCCAGGGTTCAGCTGGTTCTCGATAATCTGGACCGCATTGGCTTGCCCGACGCCTTCACCCATGCCGCCTGCCGGGACATCCTCAATGGCTCCCTGACCTACATGCGAGCCATCAATGGCGGTGGGGCACTTTCGGCGGACAGCTTTGCCACCTACGCCAGGGCGCTGACATCCCATATCGCCTTTTGCCAGGACATCGCCGCGCGGAACCAGGTCACCGTCATGACCGGCGTGCTCAACGGCTGGAAGACGATGCTCGGCGAGGCCGCGTGGGACAAGATGTATGTCGTCGTCAGCGCCATTTGGACGCTCAGCAAGGAAAGCGTCCATGAGCTCATCATCAAGGCAACGATGAAGGAGGCGCTGCGCGAGACCCACGTGATCGTCAGCGAGGCCGTTCCCACCCTGGACGACGCCAAGACGCTGCTGGGCCGCATCGTCGGCGACCGTATCATGGCGGAACTGGTGTTCGATCCGAACGGCGGCACGGTGGGCAAGGAGAACATCTATTCGCTATCGACCCGGCGCGACCTGCTCTCCCAGGCGATCGAGAAGATCGTCGGTAACGTCGCCTCCAAAGAAGCGCTGCCGACCGCGGGCTGCCCGCACATGGCCTGATTGGGCGGAGGCGCAGGTCAACATTGCGATCTGCGCCTTCCGCGCCACGCTTGCAAAGTCAGGCTGTGTTTCGGCATGGAAGATTGCCCCCGGGTGCGCAAGGTGCCGCGGACCGGCGCTGCGGCATTTCGTGCGGGCCGATCCCCGCGAGACGCAGGTCCCTGGTCGATCCAGTCGCTTGCACCCCCGCGCCCGGCTGGGAGAAGGGCCAGGTGGAGAACCAGTTCGGACTGGCGCGGGAGCGTTTCTTCGCACCACGCCAGGCCCAACCGTCTGAAGACCCTGATGTTTCGCAGGCGGATCTCTGCGAGACCGAGATCTCGGGCGCCTCGTCTTAGAATAGGTATAAATCATTGGTCTTGCGTGATAATTTTCCTTTGCGCTAAGCCCTTTCCGTCGTGTTGAACGCCCGTGGCGTTCGCCGGCGCGTGGAGGGTGGTGCTTCAGTGGGTTGGGATCTCGCCACATTGTTCAAGCGGCACGCGAAGGATATCGCGCAGGCGCTGCGCCGGCGCGGCCTGACGGCGGACATGGCTGCGGACATCACACAGGACACTTTCGTCCGTGTGCTCGTGTCGCCGCCCGCCGACACGGCCCCGGTGAGCAATCCCGCCGCCTATCTCTTCCGTGTGGCGCGTAATCTCTCCATTGATCATCAGCGCCGCGAGCGGCTGCTGAATCGCGTTGACCTGGGCCCGGACGGGTTCGAGGCCATCCTTGATCCGTCCCCCTCTCCGGAGGCGGCCGTCTATGACAGGCAGAAGCTGGCCTTGACCGCAGCCGCGCTGGCGGAACTGCCGGAAAAGACCCGGCGGGCCTTCGAACTGCACCGCATCGAGGAGATGACGGTCGCGGAAGTGGCCGCCGAGCTTGGCCTGTCCCGGTCTCGGGTCTGGGCCCTTGTGCGGGACGCTTACGAGCAGATCGACCAGCGGCTGAGCGGCCTTTGAGCGGCCGGCAGTGCCCGTGCTGAACATTCGTGCGGGCCATTCGTATAGTGATAGGAAGTCCGCGATTCTGCCGCCCTGGCAGCCCGCCTGCATGAGGGGATGCCCATGAGCGAAATTCCGGAAGAGCGCCTGCTGTTTCGGGAAGCCGCCGATCTGGCCATTCGCCTGCAGAATGATCCAGCCAATCCAGTCTCGCTCGAAATGGTCCGGGCCTGGGCCGCCCGCAGCCCCGGCCATGCCGCAGCCTGGGCGCGCGTCGCGCAGATCCACGGCATGACCGGCAAGGTCCTTGGCGATCAGCGAAAAGCGGGCGATGCCCAAGGGGGGCTGACACGCCGTACGGTCGTCGGCGGCGGCGTGATCGGCCTCGGCGCCGCCGTGGCGGGAACCTGGCTCGGACCCGAGGCCATCCGCCGCGCCGGTGCGGACCAGGCGACATCTACGGCCGAGATCCGGCGGATCGCGCTTGCCGATGGCAGCGTGATCACCCTCGGCCCGGACAGCACGCTCGCCATCCATTTTTCAGAAGACAGGCGGGAGATAACGCTCCTCGACGGAATGGCCTTCTTCGAGGTTGCGCGAGATCCGGCTCGGCCTTTCTGCGTACTTACGGGATCGGTGTCGGCAACGGCGATCGGCACCGCGTTCGACGTGTCCAGCGACGGCGGCTACGTGACCATTTCCGTCGACCAGGGCATCGTGGAGGTGCGCGGGCCGAACGCGGCGCTCGTCCCCGGAGAGCGGCTGAATGTGGGCGACTGGATGACCCTCGATCCGTCCGCGCACAAGCTGGCCCGTGGCGTGCGCGATGCCTCCCAGATCGCCGCGTGGCGCGACGGCATGGTCATTGCGGATGGCGAGACCGTCTCGGCTTTGGTGGCGCGGATCGCCCGCTGGCAGCCGGGGCGCGTGGTGATCGCGGACCCCTTCCTCGGGTCGCGCGTGGTGAGCGGCGTGTTCGACCTGAGCGACCCCATCCGTGCCCTTGAGGCCGTGGTGCGCCCCTTCGGCGCAAAGGTGCGCCGGATCGGGCCGTTCGCGACCGTTATTTTCCCCGTCTGAGAAAAAGTCACGGGATCGCAGGAGAATCCGGAGCCCCGTTCGTAAAGCCCATAGGGGCTCCAGCAACCAGCCATTCGGCCATGCCAGCCCTCCTGTGAAAGCGACGGAGAGGCTGGGACATGCGGCTAGGGTTAGGGACGAGGGGTTTCGCCGGCATTGGCCGGAAGGTGATCGTCGCGATGCTGCTGGCGACGACCGCAATCCTGACGCAGGGCGCGCTCATGGGCCGCGAGGCGCATGCCCAGTCCAGCGTCCAAATCACCTTCGACATTGCCGCTGGCCCCTTGAGCCGCGCCCTTGTGGCCTTCGGGAAGCAATCGGGCACGCAGGTGTCCTACGAAGCCGCGATCGCCAACGGCAAGACCTCGCCCGGATTTCGGGGAACCGCCACGCGCGAGCAGACGCTTGCGCAACTTCTTCAGGGATCAGGGCTCACCTATGTCTTTCCGGACGCCAGGAATGTCCTGATCACGCAGCCGCGCGCCCAGAACCGGGCGGGTGGAAACGACGGCTCGCTCGTCCTCGATACGATCAATGTCGATGGGGAAGGGATCAACAATTGGGACGCGCCGCCGTCATATGCCGGGGGCCAGGTTGCCACCGGCGCACGGCTGGGCGTGCTCGGCAATGTCAGCATCATGGATGCCCCCTTCAGCATCACCAGCTACACGTCCAAGCTGATCCAGGAGCAGCAGGCGGTGACGGTCGCCGACGTCGTGGCGAATGATCCATCCGTGCGGGTCTTCACCAATGGCATCAGCTCCTCCGCCGGTGCGGGCGAGGTCTTCTTCATCCGCGGCTTCAGCGTCACCAACCAGAGCATCCTGATCGACGGCTATGGTGGCATCTCTCCCGATCGCCTCATCCCGGTGGAAACCATGGAGCGCGTGGAGGTGCTGAAGGGGCCGAACGCACTCCTGACCGGCTACACCCAATACGGCTCCCTTGGCGGATCGATCAATGTCGTTCCCAAGCGCGCGACGGACGAGCCCATCACCCGCCTCACGGGCAGCTATCTTTCCGATTCCCAGTTCGGCACCCAGATCGATTACGGGCGGCGTTTCGGCCCCAGCAAGGAGTGGGGTTTGCGCATCAACGGGATATTCCTTGATGGCGACACATCCGTGGACGGCCAGTCAGCCCGGCTGGGGACCAGTACTCTGGCGCTGGACTATCGGGGAGCGGACCTGCGGGCGAGCTTCGACGCGGGATATATCGACCAGAAGACCTATGCCCCGACCGGCGCCGCCGGCTTTGGCTTTGCCTCCGACATCGCCATTCCCCGCGCCCCGGACGCCAGCAAGCAGATCTACCAGAATTGGGAATATTCCGGCACCAAGACGGCCTATGCGCTCGGAAAGTTCGAGTATGACATCAATCCGGCATGGACGCTGTATGGCGGCATCGGCGGCAGCACCTACAAACAGTCCATGCTGTCGACGGACATCTTTGTTCTGGATTCAGCAGGGAACGCGACGGCCACCGCTTATTACAGCCCCATTCAAGGCAATGCCGCTTCCACGCAGGCGGGCATTCGCGGCGAGTTCGCAACCGGGCCCATAGGTCACAAGATCAACCTGAACACCTCGTACCTTTACCAGAACCTGGACCAGGAAAGTAATTATTACGGATTTTCGTCGTTCGACACGAATATCTACAATGCTCCCACCGTGGCGCGTCCCTCGACGCTGGGGTTCAGCGACAGCCCGCCGAGGTATTGGAATATCAACGCGCCGTCCGTGACGCTGACGGACACGCTCTCCTTCCTTGACGAACGCATCCTGTTCACCGCCGGCGTGCGCTATCAGCAGATCAAGGTTGATGTGTTCAACCCGGATGGAAGCATCGCGCAGGCTTATGATGAGCAGGCGGTGACACCTGCCTTCGGCCTCGTGCTGAAGCCGTTCGACCGGATGTCGCTCTACGCCAACTACATCCAGGGCCTCCAGCAAGGACCGATCGCCTACCAGGGCACGGCGAATGCCGGTGAGGTGTTCCCGCCGATGATGACGGAGCAGATGGAAGCCGGCATCAAGTATGATTTCGGCGCCTTCACCGCAACCGCCAGCATTTTCCAAATCACCAAGCCCAGCAGCATCATCTCAACCAATGCAGCGGGCGAATCCGTGTTCAGCGTCAATGGCGAACAGCGCAACCGGGGGGTGGAGGTCAACCTCTTCGGCGAGCTGTCGAAGGGCCTGCGTCTGCTCGGTGGCGTCGCCTATACGCAGGGCACCCTGACCCAGACCGCAGACGCCCTCTATGATGGCAACTCGGCGGTTGGCGTGCCCAACTGGCAGACCAATCTTGGCATCGAATGGGATCCCGAACCCATTGCGGGCCTCACGCTTTGGGGCCGGATGATCGCCACCAGCTCGCAATATGTGGACCAGGCGAACACCCAGCAGATCCCGAGCTGGATACGCTTCGATCTGGGGACGCAATACAAGACGCGGGCCTTCGACCATCCTCTCGCCTTGCGCTTCGCGGTGGAGAACGTCTTCGACAAGAGCTATTGGGCGGCCGTCAATGATGGCTGGGTCTCGACCGGCCTTCCGAGGACCTTCAAGTTTTCTGCAGTGATGGACTTCTGAGGCTGGATCTGGCCCGTACGCCGCCCAGCATGCCCGGCTCATAGGTCAGCGAGCAATCGTGATCGACCGGCACACACCCTCCATCGCCTGCAAGGCGATGGAGGGTTCATCGTCGCTGCGGGCTTCAGGGATGCCGGGCACCAGCATGGTCCGGTTGTCATAGGCCAGCCGGCAGAGGCCGCTGACGGTGTCGCAGAGCAGGGTTTCGCTCGGATCATCGGCGATCACCAGTGTGCCGGCTGGCACGGTGTGGGTGATGGCGATGACGCCGGTGCGGTCACGCCTGAGCGGCGGCACACGGGCGACTGGAAATTGGGAAAGACGAAGACCGAACGTGGATCGCGATCCGCCAGCCGCTGCGCGACCAGGCGTTCCCGGTGCAGATACGGCATGCTGCCGGCATCTGGAATATTGAGCCCGGTGGCAGCCGTGCGCGCCGAGATGACACGCGCGCCATACCGCTGTTTCAAATGCGCAAACAGGGTGCTGGAAAATTCCGCCACACCACCGATTGCGGGGTAGTCCTGAATAATATCGAAGAAATAAATTGAAAGATTCGGAGCTTTCGCTCCCTTGATCGCAATATCCATATCCCACGCCCCACACGGATAATTGTGACCTTAGATCATATGACTCGACATTTTGTCCATATACACACCATATTACCTTGTTTTGTGAGGTGGTTTGCCGAATGGCATGTCGTTAATTTTGGCGTTCGCCGCGATATCCGGCATGCGGCAGCTTGCGGCTCGCGCGCGATCCGACCGGACACAGCCAGGACGTTTCATGCACCCTCTTAGGGGGGCGTGTCCCCCGCATGCCGCGCCTCAGCGCCTCAGCGCCGCGTGTCGGCCCAATAGAGCGCGTGCGGATTATCCACCAGCACCTGTTGCCGCAGCGCCGGGGTCGGGAGCCAGTGTTGCGCCAGCGCGGACAGGGCGATGGTGTCCGGCATGGCCTTCCACAATTCGCAATGGGGCCAGTCGGTGGCCCAGAGCATGCGGTCCGGCCGCGCCGCCACCAGTGCCGCGACGAAGGGCGCAAGCGGCGCGTACGGCGCCGTCCCCACGCCCAGGCGATAGGGCGCGGAGAGCTTCACGAAGGTGCGCCCGCCCGCAAGCACCCGCAGCAGCGCCTGGAAACCCGGCGCATCCACGCCGAGGCCCGGCTGCACGAAGCCCATATGGTCGATCACCACCGGCACTGGGCAGGCGGCGATGAGGCCGGCGAGATCCTCCACCGCCTGGATGTCGATCTGCAGCTGGATGTGCCAGCCCAGGGCGGCGATGCGGCCGGCAAGCCGCGCCATGTCGGCGATGGTCAGCCCGCCGGGATTGCGGCGGTTGATGCGAATGCTGCGCACACCCGCCGCATGCAGGTGCTCAAGGTCCGCCTGCGGGATGTCGGGCGGCACCACCACCACGGCGCGGAAGCGCGCGGGATCGCCCGCCATAGCTTCCAGCAGCGCGGTATTGTCGGTGCCGTAGACGCTGGGCTGCACCAGGATGGCGCGGTCGATGCCGGTATTCGCCATCACGGCCCCGTAGGCCGCAAGGTCGGCCGGTTGGGGCGTGTAGTTGCGCACGGCCACCAAGGGATAGCGCGCCGGCGGACCGAAGACGTGGATGTGGCAATCGCAGGTGCCGTGCGGCAGCCGCTCCGCCAGCGCCTGCCTAGGTGGGCCGTGAGGCAGACAGAGCGGAGCGCCAGCTGTTGATCCATAGCTCATGAGGTCTTCATGCCGTCGCGACGCAGGAAGTCGAAATCGCAGCCTTCGTCGGCCTGCAGCACCGCTTGGTCGAACAGCTGCGCATAGCCGCGCGAGGGCGTCTCGCGCGGCGGCTGGAGGACGAGGGCGGCGCGGCGCTTCTCCATCTCAGCTTCGTCCACCAACAGGTCGATGCGGCGGCCGGCGACGTCGAGGCGGATCATGTCGCCATTGGCCACGAGGGCCAGAGGCCCGCCTACGGCGGATTCCGGCGTCATGTGCAGCACGATGGTGCCGAAGGCGGTGCCGCTCATGCGCGCATCGGAAATGCGCACCATGTCTTTCACGCCTTGGCGGCCGAGCTTTTTGGGGATGGGCAGATAGCCCGCCTCCGGCATGCCCGGCGCGCCCTTGGGGCCGGTGTTGCGCAGCACCAGCACATCGTCCGGCGTCACGTCGAGATCGGGATCGTCCACACGGGCGGCCATGTCCTCCACGGATTCGAACACCACGGCGCGCCCGGTGTGCTGGAGCAGGCGCGTGGTCGCGGCCGCGTGCTTGATGAGCGCGCCGCGCGGCGCCAGATTGCCATGCAGCACCGCCATGGAGCCTTCGCCGCGGATGGGATTGGTGCGCGGGCGGATGACATCCTGCCCTGGCACATCCTCCGCGGTACCCACCGATGCCCCCAGCGCCGCGCCGGTGACGGTGAGGGCGGACAGATCGATCAGCCCGTCCAGTTGCGACAGCAATTTGGGCAGGCCGCCGGCGTGGTGGAAGTGCTCCATGTAATGGGCGCCGGTGGGTTTGAGATCCACGAGCACCGGCACCTCGCGGCCGATTTCATCCAGGATGCCGAGGTCAAAACCGTGCGGCGTGCGGTTGGCGATGGCGGTGAGATGAATGACGCCATTGGTGGAGCCGCCGATGGCCTGGAGCACCACGGCGGCATTGCGGAAGGCGGCGGGCGTCAGCAGGTCGCTGGGCCTGGGGCTGCCGGTCCTGGCCATCTGCGCCGCCACCCGGCCGCTGTCTTCCGCGAGGCGGATGCGCTCGGCATGGACGGCGGGAATGGTGGCGCTCATGGGCAGCGACAGGCCCATGGCCTCGGTGATGCAGGCCATGGTGCTGGCGGTGCCCATGACCATGCAGGTGCCAACGGAGGGGGCCAGGCGGCTGTTGACGATCTCGATCTCTTCCGCATCGATCTCGCCGGCGCGATGGGCGCTCCACAGGCGGCGGCAATCGGTGCAGGCGCCCAGCACCTGGCCGCGGTGATGACCCACCACCATGGGCCCCACCGGCACCACGATGGTGGGCAGATCGACGCTGGCGGCGGCCATGATCTGCGCCGGCAAGGTCTTGTCGCAGCCGCCGATCACCACCACGGCGTCCATGGGCTGGGCGCGGATCATCTCTTCCGTGTCCATGGCCATGAGGTTGCGCAGGAACATGGAGGTCGGGTGGGCGAAGCTCTCGTGAATGGAGATGGTGGGGAACACCATGGGCATGGCGCCAGCCAGCATGACGCCGCGCTTCACCGCCTCCACCAGCGCCGGCACGTTGCCGTGGCAGGGATTGTAGTCGCTATAGGTGTTGGTGATGCCGACGATGGGACGGTCGAGCGCATCGTCCGAATAGCCCATGGCCTTGATGAACGCCTTGCGCAGGAACAGCGCGAAGCCCTCGTCGCCGTAGCTGGTCAATCCCTTGCGGAGCCCCTTGGCCATCCGTTCACTCCCCTGGATCGCACGTGGCGCGC
>CALRNP020000168.1:0-12866 GCA_943369575.1 Azorhizobium sp. AG788
CACGGCATTCCCTGTGTGGGGGAGGGATGGAGGGAGGCCCGCGCGGTGCTTCGCCGGTCACATCGAGTGGGTTTCCCCCTCTTCGCGCGAGGCGCCATAGCCGCCCAGCCGGCCGGAGCGCCTTCGGGCATCGATCAGGACTTTCGTCGGCCGCGTGCGCCTCGGCGCCGGCCGGACATGGTTTTCACGCCGCCGCCCCGGCGAGAGCCGCTTTCGGAGATTTGCGTTCATGGCTGATATCGCGGCGCGGCAAGCGTCACCCTCTCCCTTCCGCGCCTGGCTCGCCGGTGTCGGACAGGGCCGCCACATCCTGGGGCTGCTGTTCATGCTGCCCGCGGCGGTGTTCCTGCTCCTGTTCCTCACCTATCCGCTGGGGCTGGGGGTGTGGCTCGGCTTCACCGATACGCGCATCGGCCGGGACGGGGTGTTCATCGGGCTGGAGAATTACGAATCGCTGTTCAGCGACAGCCTGTTCCTGCTCTCAGTGTTCAACACCCTGCTCTACACCATCGCCGCCTCGATCCTGAAGTTCGCGCTCGGCCTGTGGCTGGCCATGCTGCTGAACCAGAATCTGCCGTTCAAATCCTTCTTCCGCGCCGTGATCCTGCTGCCCTGGGTGGTGCCGACCGTGCTCTCGGCCATCGCCTTCTGGTGGATCTTCGACGCGCAGTTCTCGGTGATCTCCTGGGCGCTCATCAAGATGGGGCTTATTGATCAGAACATCAATTTCCTCGGTGACACCACCAACGCCCGCGCCTCGGTGATCGCGGCCAATGTCTGGCGCGGCATTCCGTTCGTGGCCATCTCGCTGCTGGCGGGCCTGCAGACCATCCCGCAGTCGCTACACGAAGCCGCCACGCTGGACGGCGCCAACGGCTGGCAACGGTTCCGCTACATCACCTTGCCCATGCTCTCGCCGATCATCGCGGTGGTGATGACCTTCTCGGTGCTGTTCACCTTCACCGATTTCCAGCTGATCTATGTGCTGACCCGCGGCGGGCCCCTCAATGCCACCCAGCTCATGGCGACCTTGTCGTTCCAGCGCGCCATCCCCGGCGGGCAATTGGGCGAAGGCGCGGCCATCGCGGTGGCCATGATCCCGTTCCTGCTGTCGGCGATCCTGTTCTCCTATTTCGGCCTCCAGCGGCGCAAATGGCAGCAGGGCGGGGCGGACTGATGCCGCACCTCGCCCTGCCCTCCCCCTCGCCTTTATCCTTTTCCCCGTGGGGACGTTGACGCCATGACCGACCACTCCATCGCCAAATCCGGCGCGCATTCCGGCGCCGCCGACAATTCCACCGGCATGAGCTATCTGGACAGCCTGCCGCGCCGCATGATCACCGTGTTCCTGCCGCTGCTGGTGTTCGTGTTCGTGCTGCTGTTCCCGTTCTATTGGATGACGATCACCGCCATCAAACCGAACTACCAGCTCACCGACTACGCCAATTACTCCCCGCTCTGGGTGGTGCAGCCGACGCTGGACCACATCAAGTATCTGCTGTTCGAGACCTCCTATCCCTACTGGCTGTGGAACACGATCTATGTGTCGGTGGCGGCCACCTTCATCTCGCTGGTGGCCTCGGTGTTCGCCGCTTATGCCATCGAGCGGCTGCGCTTCAAGGGCGCCCGCTGGGTGGGGCTGGGCATCTTCCTGGCCTATCTGGTGCCGCCCTCGATCCTGTTCATCCCGCTGGCGCTGATGGTGTTCAACCTCGGCATCTATGACACCAAGCTGGCGCTGATCTTCACCTATCCCACCTTCCTGGTGCCGTTCTCCACCTGGCTGCTCATGGGCTATTTCCGCTCCATTCCCTATGAGCTGGAGGAATGCGCGCTGGTGGATGGCGCCTCGCGCTGGCAGATCCTGATCAAGGTGCTGCTGCCGCTGTCGGTGCCGGGGCTGATCTCCGCCGGCATCTTCTCGTTCACCCTGTCGTGGAACGAGTTCATCTATGCGCTGACCTTCATCCAGTCGTCGGAGAACAAGACGGTTCCGGTGGGCGTGCTCACCGAGCTGGTGCGCTCGGACGTCTATGAGTGGGGATCGCTGATGGCCGGCGCGCTGATCGGTTCGCTGCCGGTGGTGATCCTCTACTCGTTCTTCGTGGATTATTACGTGTCCTCGATGACCGGCGCGGTGAAGGAATAGCGCCCTCCTCCCGATGGTGCTCCGCCGGACGCCGGCGGAGCACCATACGTCTCATAAAACCCGCGCGGGATACCTCTTTCCAACCCCCTCCCCTCCGCTAGAATAGCCCCGCGCAAGGTCAAGACGGCGCTTGCAGGAGTGGGGGCGAGCATGCGGCGGTGTTTGACGGGTTTCGCGATGGCCATCATCCTCAGCGTGAGCGCGCTGGGGTCATTCAGCAGTGCCAAGGCTGATACCATCACCTGGCAGATCCGCAGCTTTCACAAGAATGCGGTGGACGTCGCCTTCTACTCGCAGAACCGCAAGCACGTCTGGCCGGCGGCGAACCAGGTCTATGTGATCCGCGATTTCAACGTGGCCCGCTACAAGCTGAGCTGCGTCCGCGGCGAGACCATCTGCTACGGTGCCGCCGTGAAGGGCAACTATTCGCTGTATTGGGGCGTGGGCATCAATGGCAAGAACGCCTGCAAAGGCTGCTGCCAGACCTGCGGCGGCGACACCGTGACCACGGTCTTTAATCTCAACGAGCGATAGCACGCCGGGCACGCCTGAGCCTGAGACGCATACGGCGATGAAATCGTCGCGTACTGTGTGGTAGAGAGCCGCGAGGCGCCTGCCGCACAGGCAAGGCTCCCCTGAGAGGAAGACCGCATGCTCGAACGGGCGATCGAAAGCATCCTGTTCCGCAGCCGCTGGCTGATGGCGCCGTTCTATCTCGGGCTGGTGGTGGCGCTGGTGGTGCTGCTGTTCAAGTTCGGCCGCGAGCTGCTGCACTTCGTCTCCATCGCCCTGTCGGCGACCGAGAGTGACATCATCCTCGGCATCCTGGCGCTGGTGGATCTGACGCTGACCGGCAATCTGGTGCTGATCGTGATTTTCTCAGGTTATGAGAATTTCGTTTCCAAGATCGATCCCGACGGTCATCCGGACTGGCCGGAATGGATGACCAAAGTGGATTTCGCCGGCCTCAAGCAGAAGCTGCTGGCGTCCATCGTCGCCATTTCGGCGATCCAGCTGCTCAAGGCCTTCATGAATCTGAGCCCGGAGGCCAATCAGACCACGCTCATGTGGCTGGTCGTCATCCACGTGGTTTTCGTGGGCTCCAGCCTAGTGCTGGCCTGGTCAGACAAGATTTCCGACAGCAAGACCGGCGGGCACTGAGCCCGGCGGTCCGCTTCGCTGCAACGCTGCGCCGGCGCGGAACTGAGCCGCTTCAAAGCGGTGCGTCTTCCAGGCGGAGCGTGCGGCGGCGCGCGCTCCGATCAATGCCGGCGAGCAGCGCGGGAGGGCCGATCAGCGCCGCAGCCCGCAGGCGGGGCGGCGCCGTGGGCGCGGCTCAGTTGATCTCGAACAGCGCCGAGAAGCCGGAGATGTCGAACACTTCCTGGATCTGCGGCTGGAGCGACTTGAGGCGCAGCTTGCGCTTGTGCGGGGTCATCGCCTTGCCCGCCACCAGCAGCGCGCGCAGGCCGGACGAGGAGACATAGTCCACGCCGGCCAGATCGACGATCAGGCTGCCGCTGGATTGCTTCACCGCTTCCAGCAGCTTGCCCTCGAACGGCTTGGCGTTCAGCGTGTCGAGGCGCCCGCTCACTTTGAGCACCGTATCCGCGCCGTGTTCTTCAGTCTCGATCTGCATGCGCACTTTCCTCGAGCACTTGGCCCACACATGGCCCACATATGGCCCACACTTGGCCCTTCACCGGGGCCGGCATCTCGCCAGAATGACACGATCGGCAGCCGGTGACGTCCCCCACGAAGACGACTTCAGGCACCCGCGTCCGACAAGTGCCGGGCCAGCGTCCCACCGGGCGGATTATCCTCATTCGGCCCCGCGCGCAACGCCAGGGACAGGCGCCGCACCAGCCAGACCGCCCGTTCGAACAGGCTGGTGGCCCGCATCAGGTTGCGGACCTGATCGCCGCCGGTAACGCAGGATGCCGCCAGTTCCCGCCGGATGCGATCCAAAAGGCCGCTGCGATCGGCGGTCAGGGCATCGAGAACGTCGAGATCGGCGGGGCTGGCATCGGCGGGCACCGCGTCGCTTAGCACCAGTAGCAGCGCCCGCAATGATTCCGAGAGATTGAACACCAATGGCGGCGGCGGCGCGAACCCGTCCACCACGGTGCCGAATTCGTGCAGCGTCTCCTGCAGCGCCCGCACCAGTTCCACCTGGGTCTGCGCTTGCAGGGTGAAATTCAGGTCCTCCCGCGTCAGGCGCTGGTCGATGAGATCCACAAGGAAGCGGTCGGTGGCGGCGGCGATGGCATCGGCGCCACGCCAGGCGGCTTCACGGGCCTTGGGGTCGTCAGTGCCGCTCTGGTCGAGATCGGGGATCAGGCGCGGCAGGCGGGTCACCAGCCGGGCGTTCTCCCGCGACACCAGGTCGAGCGCGGTGGAGGGATCCTTCACCGCCTGGTCGTGAATGAAGCGCGGGCGCGAGAGATGGTCCTCTCGCGTAGCCGGGCTGAACCGGGCCGAGATCGCCTCGCTGACGCCGATCAGCGCCACCACCAGGATGCCGCCGGTGAGTTGCAGCGCGAAGAACACCAGTGAAATGGCAAAGGCGGTGTCGTTGCCGCCGAGGCGTCGCAGCAACAGGTCGAGGTCATGGCCCAGCAGCACCGCCGCCAGACCCGCCGCCGCGACGATCAGGCAGCCGGAGAGCTTCACCAGAATGGCGGCGATGCACAATTGGCGGGCGCTGCCCTTCAGGTCGCCCGCGGACAGGAGGGTGGCGAGGCCGGAGCCGAGATTGGCGCCCAGCACCAGGAAGGTGGCATCGCTCAGTCCCAGCACCTGGGCCTGCACCACCGCCACCGCCAGAATGGTCGGCGTGGAGGCGGACTGGGTGACCACCGCCAGAACGAGGCCCAGCAGGAAGCCCAGCGCGGGGGTGAGGAACTCGCCGACGATGTGCGCGGTAACGGCCAGATTGACGCCGGCGGGCGCGGACTTGATGAAGTCCAGGCCGAGGAACAGCAGCGCTAGGCCCAGGGCAACGCCCATCCATTCGCGCCAGGCAGGGCGGGCGTGGAGCCGCAGGTGGAAGCCCAGCCCCACCAGCGCCACCAGATAGAGCACCGCCGCCTTCATGTTCACCGAGGCGATGAAGACCAAAGCCGAGGTGCCCACATTGGCCCCGGCCACCACCGGAATGGCGTCGCGGGTGGAGAACACGCCGCCGCGCACCAGATTGGCGCAGATCAGCGTCACCGCATTGCTGGACTGGGTGATGGCGCCAGCGACCGTGCCGCACAGGAAGGCTGCCGGCCGCGAGACGGTGGCCGCCCGCAGCAGCCGGCGCACGCGGCGGCCCATGGCCTGCTGGAGGTGCGATCCCATCAGCTTCAGGCCGACGAACAGCAGGCCGAGGCCGGCGAGAAGTTGGGCGAGGATCAACACCACTGAGGCTCCCTGAGGCCGGCCAGAGCAACCGACGCCGTAACACAGCCATCGCGGAAAAACATGACGAACGTCGCAAATTCTCACGTACTTGCGACAGGAGAGCAAGACGCTCACCCGATTAGCCCACGCCAGTTCCCCCGTAGCACGGGTCGTGTCACGGGGCTGGTGCGGCGGGTTTGTAGCGCCAGATAGGGGTCAAGGCCCCTTTTTGGGATCAGCGACCAGGGTGAAGCGGTTTTCGTCCGCCACCCGCTCATATGAGAGATCCGCCAGGAAATGCCGCATCAACTGCACGCCATGACCGCCGACTCGGGCATCCGCGATTGAGGTGGGCACATGCGGCGGACCCACCGTGATGGGATTGAAAGCCACGCCATTATCCACAATCCGCACCGCCACCTGGCCGCCGTCGAGGCGGAAATACTCCAGGCGGATGCGGGGCGGATGGTCGATGCCCTCGAAACCGTAGGAGATCACATTGGTCAGGGCCTCCTCGACGCTGAGGTCGAGCCCGAAGCGCATGCGGTCCGGCCAGCCGTCCGCCTCGGCCAATCCTTCCAGCCAGGCGGCCACCTTGATCAGGTCTTCGAAGTCGGCGCGGATCTCGTACGTGGAGACCATCTGCGCCGGATCCAGCGCCGCGCTCATGCCGTTGCGCCCCGCTGGGCTGTCACGCGCCTTGCGGCGCGGCCCGACCTCGTCCGCATCTGCGCCTCTCCCGAGCCTTCCGCCGCCCCGCCCAAACCGTGCCGGTTTGCTCGCGTTCCAAGACGGTTAGCAGCTTTCCGCCCGGGTTCGAAGAGGCAAAATCCGCGGAACGCGCACCACTGCCGCCGCCCCAGGCGCCCCATTGCACCGCGCTGCCACCGGCACGTGGCAAAGCCAAGCTATATGGCTGTGTCCGCACCGCCGACGCGCCGGCTCGGGTGAGCAGGTCTCAGTGGATGGATCGCAATGCACCCATGTCAATGCGCCGATGTCAGTGCGCCGATGTCAGTGCGCCGCTTGGCAGGAGGCGAATTCTGCCGGAACCAGGTCCGGAGGATCGGCATAGACCCGGCGGGCGCGATGGCCGGCCGCCACCATCACCGCATTGGGGGCGATGCCGGCGGCGGTGGCCAGCCGGTCCACCGGCACATGCGGGCCGAACAATTCCACCCGCGCACCCGGCACCGCCAGGCCCGGTGGCAGATCGGTGACGTCGAGGGTCATCAGGCTCATGGCCACCCCGCCCACCACCGGCACGCTATGGCCGGCGAGGTCCACATGCGGCTGGTGGCGGAAGGAGAACGGAATGCCGTCGCCATAGCCGGCGGCCACATGGGCGAGGCGACGCGGCTGGCTGGTGCGGTAGGCGCCGCCATAGCCCACCTCCACGCCCGCCGCCACATCCGCCACCCGCAGGATGGGGGCGGTCAGCCGTGCCGCCATCTCGATGGGTTGCGGGCGCGAGGGCGTGGTCTCCACCCCATAGAGCGCGCTGCCGACACGGGCATGGCTGCAATGGCGCGCCGCGGGGCCGAACACGCCGGCGGAGGCGCAGAAGCTCAGCGACGCCGGCGGCAGCGCCTGCGCCCAGGCGCGGAAGCGCCGCCATTGATGGGTGTTGCGCCGCGCCTGCGGATCGGCGAAGCGCGCCAGATGGGTGATCACCACCCCCAGATGCAGGCCGGCCAAGGCGGAGGCATCGCCCTGCAGGCGCTTGACGTCCGCCAGTGTGAAGCCGAGCCGGCCGAGGCCGGTGTCCAGTTGCAGGCCGATCTCGAACGCCCCTGCCCGCGCCGCTTCGGCCCGCGCCAGCGGCAGTTCGGCGGGATCGGTCAACACCGGAACCACATGATGGGCGCGGAACGCCGCCGCCGGGGCTCCCGCCAGGCCGTGCATGACATAGATGCGTGCGTGCGGCAGCAGGGTGCGCACGTCCAGGGCCTCGTCGAAATCCGCCACCCAGAAATCCCGGCAGCCCAGCGCGAACAGCAGCGGCGCGATCCGCGCCGTCCCCAGGCCATAGGCATCCTGCTTGACCACGGCGCCGACGGTCTCGCCGCGAAAGCGCTCGCGCACGGTCCGCCAGTTCCGGCGGATCGTCCCAAGATTAATCTCGAGAACCGCCCGGTCCCGGGCCAAGTCGGTCATCATCCCCGCCGATAACATAGCGAATGCGCATCCCGTCCGAGGTCGTCCGAGCCGCAACACCGCGCCAACCGGCGGTCAAGCATGCGATCTGCTGCTCGACGTCCCCAGCCGCCAGCTGCATCTCTCTCACCGGCGCGACCTGCGTTCCATCGCGAACCATCAAATACCTCAGATGGCCGCCATAGTACGGGACAAGCGCGCGGATCGAGAAACCTTCGGCCAGCAAATTCATCCAGCTGGGCTGATTTGCCGGTGCAGATGTCGCAAACAAGATGTCCGTCTGGTACACCAATCCTACTCGCGCTGCAATGAGTGCCCGCTGCAGCCCCCGCCCGCGAAACGCCACCGCCACCGAGGCCCCCGCCAGCTTGACCACCGCCGCATCCGGCGCGGCGCCGATATAGGGCCGGGGATCGTCATAGGCCGGCAGCGCGGTCTGAAGCACGCCATAGGCCACCAGCAGGCCGCCGCAGAACACCCCCTCCATGCGGCCACGGCCAGAGAGAATACCGGCGAAGAAGTCCTTGGTCTCCGGCTTCACCACTTCGGGCCGCACCGCCTCGCCGATGGCCTGGCGGTGGAGGGCATAGATGGCGTCCAGATCCGACAGCGCCAGGGAGCGCCAGGTCAGGTCCGCGTCCTTGGCGACGGCAGCAGCGCTCATCCCTGGACCAGTTCGGCATAGTTCAGCATGGCGATGGGCGGGTAGATGCCCAGCGACTTGGCGATCCGCATGTTGATGATCAGCGAGAAGCGCTTCAGGGTCTCGATGGGGATACGGCTCGGCGGCGTGCCATGGCTGAGGATGTCCACCGCCTTGGTGCCCGCCAGCTGCCCCACCGAATAATAGCGGCTCACCAGCCCCACCAGTGCCCCGCCCTCGCGGATCGCCAGTTCCGCGGCGCCGAACGTGGGCAGGCCGGCGGCCAGCGCCGCCGGGGTCACCCGGTCATAGATGGTGCCGAGGAAGGTATCGGGCAGCAGATAGAGCCAATCGGCCTTGTCGGCGCGCAACTGGGCGACCATCTCCTCGACCCCGTCCGCGGTGGGGCGGCCGGCGGTGTCGGTGTTGAACGGACGCGCGATCACCTTGGCGCCGATGCCTTTGCAGAAATTCTCCACCTCGCGGACGATGGCCACCGAGTTCTGCTCGCCGGTGGAATAGAGAATGCCGACGGTGGAGAACTCCATGTAGGACTGCATCGCCTTCATCTGCACCTCGGTGGGCACCACGTGCACCGCGCCGGTCACATTGCGGCCGGAGGAGGCGAAGCTCGGGGCGATGCGCGCCTGCACCGGCGCCGCCACCAGCGCGAACACCACCGGAATGTCGCGGACGTATTTGGGATCCGTGGTGTCATACGGACCGGCCACCCCCAGCGTCAGCGGCGTGCCCCAGGTGTAGATGAGGTCCGGCTTCAGCGTGCCCAGGTCGGCGATCATGGACGGCAGGTTGGCGATGTTGCGGTTGGCATCGCGCGAGATGATCTGGGTCTTGAGGCCGGCGGTGTCCAGCAGGTCGCGAAAGCCGCGCTCCGCTTCGGTCTCACCGCGGAAGGTGAGCATCAGGATCTTGAAGGTGCGCTCGGTATCGGCGTTCGCCAGCCCCGGCAGCGCCAGGGCGGTTCCGGCCCCGATGCCCAGGGAGAGCAGGGAACGTCGGTCCAGCAGGGTCTTGTTCATTGCACCGAAGCCTCCTCGGACGCGCCGTCCGGTGTGCGCCCCGCCGCTGGGCGGGGTCGACCGGACAGCGCGAATGCCGCTGCGCCAATCACCACTAGGGCACCGACGCTCATCATGGAAGTTACGAAACCGAAAGCCCCCAGCATCACGCCCGCCGCCGCCGGCCCCAAAGCATTGCCGCTGCGCTCGATCAGCCGGAACAGGCCCAGAACGCCGGCCGAATGGCCGCCGGGCACATGGCGGGCGCTGTCGGCCACCAGCGCCGACTGTGGGGCGATGGACATGGCCTGGCCGATGCCGAGCACCGCCAGCACGCCGGCCAGCACCAAAGGCGTGGTGCCGAAGGCCACCAGCAGCGCCCCCGCCCCCGCCAGGGTGCCGCCCGCCGCCACGAAGAAGGAGCGGGCGGAATAGCGATCGGCCAGCCCGGCGAAAATCGGCACCGCCAGCACCATGATCACCGGATAGATCATCTGGAGGCGGCCGACGGCGGCGGAACTGTAGCCGCCACGCTGCAAGGCCACCGGGATCAGATAGAAGCACAGCGCCGCCAGGATGAACTTGGCCGGAAAGGCGCAGCCGAACAGCAACGGCGCCAAACGGGGCGCCTGGATCGCGGCCTTGAGGTCGCCGAGCCCGAGGCCGTGGCCATGGGGGCGGCGCACGGAGCGCGGCAGGCTGGCCGCCGCCAGCAGCAGCGCGGCCCCCGCCAGCCCGGCGGAGAACAGGAAGGCGACATTGCCGCCCAGCCGGTCCGCGACCACCCCGCCGATGGGCGGCCCACACAGCGCCGCCACCATGATGGCGCGCACGAACACCGCCAGCCCCTCGGCCCGCTCGGAGGGGGCCGAGCGATCCACCACATGGCCCTGGGCGGAGACGAACACCAGCGCATAGCCGATGGCGGAGAGCACGCGGGCGGCCAGGAACAGATAATAGCTGCCGGTGAGGCCGGACAGCGCATAGCCCGCAGCCGCCAGCGCCGCGCCCATGACGAAGCCGTTGCGCCGGCCCAGCCACTCGGAGGCGGCGGCGAATGGCAATTGGCATAGAGCAACGCCGGCCATGAAGGCGACGATGGGCAGGGAGATGGCCACGTCGGTGCTGAACGGCAGGTCCGGCGGGGCCAGCGCCTGCACATAGCGCGGCAGAAACGGCCGGGTGAATTCCTCCGCCAGCATGAACAGGAACAGCGCCGGCCGCACCATGGCGGCGGCCTGGTTGGCGCCCGCCTGGGTGGTGCCGAGCCCGGTGCGGGCCGCCACCGCGTCCAGCGCCGCCAGCGCTTCGGCATCGCCCCGGGTCTGCGCCACCGCCCGCGCCGCGGCGTGGCGCTCGGCCAAGGCGACCATGTGGCGGTCGATGGGGGCGATGAGATGATCGGTGGCCGCGTCCCCGGCCTGATGCTGCACCAGACGACCGCGCGCCAGCGCCCGCACCCGCGCTTCCACCGCGCCCAGCACGGTGACGCCGCGGGTGCCCACCACCAGCGCCACCAGTTCCAGGGCGATCAGCAGCGCCACCACGCCGATGAAGGCGACATCGATCAGCACCGCCGCCACCTGCTCGGACACCAGGCGCGGATCAATGGCGATCACCAGCGTCGCCACCGGAGCGCCGTTGCGTGCCACCACGGCGGTGTTCACCTCGGGCCAATCGTCGCCGGCGATCTCGCCGGCCTCCCACAGCACGGTGCCGCCGCGCACCAGCCGCATGTGGGCCAGTTCCTCGTTCTGCGCGATCAGCGCGTCGAAATAAGGCTCCACCCCCACCAGCCGATCCACGGGAATCCCGGCCTGGGTGGCGGTCTCAATCAAGGCGGCGGCGGAGCGACCGACCGAATCCGCCTTGGCCATGATGGTGGGCACGATGGTGCGCACCGCCGCCCGCTGCGCGCCCCAGGCGATCATGCCCAAGGCGAAGCAGAGGATGATGACGATGGCGGCCGAGATGCCGCCGCGCAGCCCGATCATACCCGTCCTCCCGCTGGTCCCGCGCCCGGCACGTCCGGCGCGGCGGAGCGCACGGGAGACGGCCCCGCCGCCGCATGGGCCGCCTCGGCGCTGGCGAGGGCGGCGCGGGCCGCCGCCGGCCAGGAGGCCGGATCCGCCGCCCGCCGCACCGCCCGCTTCAGCCCCGCCGCCAGCAGCAGACCCACCGCCACCGTCGCCAGGGCTGCCGCCGCCAGCGTCGGCACGGCGATGCCCCGCAGATCCTCGGCCAGGGCCTCGGCGCCCTGCGCCAGGACCGCCGGATTATAATGCACCACCACCTTGCCGATGCGCTTGCCGATGTCGTTCTCGATCGGGCGGGCGACGGTGGCCGGGGCGCGGCCGGGATCGGTGTTGCCGATTCGCTGCGGATTACTGCTGAACAGCACCAGATCGTGCTCGTCGGTGACGTCGATGGTCGTCACCACCGCATCGATGCGCGCCTCGCGCTGCAACAGGTCGCCCAAGGTCTGCTGCGCCTGGAGGGCGATGCCCAGGCTGCTCGCCAGTTCCGCCGTCGCGGCCACGCGCTGGGCGGTGATGGCGAAGCGTGCCTCCACGGCGGCGCGGTTGGCATTGAGCAGCGTGGCATAGGAAAAATAGGCGCCGAACGCCACGCAGGCCGCGGCAATCATGGCGAACAGACCGATCAGGACGGCGGTGGTGCGGGTCATCGGCGCGGGACTCGCAAATGCGGTACAAAGGTGACCGTCACCGGATACGACAAAACCGCCTTGATGCTGATCGTTTTTTTCGGTGGCGGTGGGATTTTGCTCTGGTTTGGCGGGGCGCGGGCGGCTAACGTCCCGCCGGCCTGCACACAACCATCTGCTTCATGACATTTGTCGGTCGACTCGTTCTCGTTGTTGCCGCCGCCGTGCTCGCGATTGTTATCGTGGTGGCGGCCGGAGCCTACTTGGCCGGCCAAAGGGTCACGGCCGAGATTGAGCGCGCACGCGTGTCGCATCTGCTGGGCAATTTGCGCAGCACCACCGAGGCCAACCTCTCCATTGGCCTTGCCCTGGACCAGGTGTCCTCGCTGCAAGCCCGGATCGAGCGCGAGAAGGCCGGCGACCCCTCCATCCTGGCCATCGACATTTTCAACACCGCCGGCCGCTCCATCTACAGCACCGACCGCGGCGCCGTCGGCGAGGCGGTGCCGGACAGCTGGAGCAAGTCGCCGGTAACCGAAGAGATCTGGTCGCAATCCGCCCGCGGCGAGACGGTGTTCGGTACCCGCTTCGATAACGACCTCGGCCCGGCCGGCGGCATTTCCGTCTCGGTCTCTGATTCAGCCCGCGCCGGCCGCAATGAGCGCCTTTTGACCGACCTGATCCTGCGCGCCGCCGCCACCGCCTTGGCCGGCATCGCGGCTGCTGTGCTGCTGGCCTGGGTGTTCGCCGTCGTGATGACCCGGCCCTTCCGCAACGTCGCCGCCATCCTGCGCGGCGCAGACGCGCCGGACGTACCGGGACGGGGCATGGAGCATCTGGCCAGCC
>CALRNP020000169.1:0-12863 GCA_943369575.1 Azorhizobium sp. AG788
CACCTGCATCAAGGGACCGCGCTGCGGCACGCCCGGTGCCGGGGCCGAGGTCATGAGCGGCGGCGGCTGCATCAATTGCGGCTTGGGCTTGCAGATCAGGCGCGGATTGTTCCGGCGCATCAGATCCACATGGATATGATCGTAATGGAACATGTTCGAGCCCGGCGCCAAAACGGTGGTGAAGGCCTCGCATGCGCCCGCCTGCACCTGCAGCAGGAAGCCCCGCGCCTCCGCCGGCCCGCGCCATCCGTTTTTCACCGAAATGTCCACGCCATTGGCGAAGCGGAAGCCGGCCACGTCCAGCGCATTGCCGAAGGCGTGCTCGGAAATCTTGGCTCCGGCCTGACCATTCATGCCGCGGCAGGAATAAGAGGAGATCTGCTTGATCGCCACCACCGGCGCGCCGTACCAGGCCATGGCGGCCGGCTGCACCACTTCGGCCAGCCACACGTCCAGTTCCCGGATCATCGGGCAGGCCAGGGTCGCCTTGGGTTCGATGCCGATGGTGCCGTCATTGAGGGCGGCGACCTTGAACGGATGCTCCATGCCGCAGGCGCCATTGCCGTCGATGCTGCGCATGGGCTCGATATAGACCGAGGGCGTCACGCCCTTTTCGGCGATGCACTTCTCCTCGGCCTGGGCGCGCCAAGGAGCGCGCCGTTCGAAGTCGAACCGGCAGCCAGTGAGCAGCCCCACGCAGACCAGCAGGGCGAGGAGAGACCAGAGAACGCCGCGCGACATTGGGCGAATGTGGCCCGCGTGTCATTGAGACGGCGTTAAAGCCCGCCCTTTCGCGGCGACTTTTTTCGCCCTCAGCGCAGAAAAAAACCGTTCCGGCCGGAGCCGAAACGGTTTTGTTACCAATCACCGGCGCCCGATACCGCCGATTCAGGCGTGGGCGGGCTCCGCCTCGGAGGCTTCCAGGTCGCGGACCCGGTCCACCACCGCCTTCTGGACCTTCTCGAATGCCCGCACCTCGATCTGGCGCACCCGCTCGCGGGAGACACCGAACTCAGTGGCCAGTTCCTCAAGGGTGATGGGGTCCTCTGCCAGCCGCCGCGCCTCGAAGATGCGACGCTCGCGGGGATTGAGAACGCTGAGCGCTCCGGACAGCGCGGTGCGCCGGTTGTCCAACTCCTCGCTCTCCACCAACACCGATTCCTGATCCTGGCGGTCGTCGGCCAGCCAGTCCTGCCATTCGCCGCTGTCGCCGTCATCACGCAAGGGCGCGTTCAGCGAGGCGTCGCCGGACAGGCGGCGGTTCATGTCCACCACGTCCTGCTCGGTGACGCCCAGCTTGGTGGCGATCTGCTTCACCTGGTCGGGGCGCAGGTCGCCCTCTTCCAGCGCGGAAATCTGGCTCTTGGCCTTGCGCAGGTTGAAGAACAGCTTCTTCTGCGCCGCGGTGGTGCCCATTTTCACCAGGCTCCACGAACGCAGGATATATTCCTGGATCGAAGCGCGGATCCACCACATGGCATAAGTGGCGAGGCGGAAGCCCTTCTCAGGCTCGAACCTTTTCACCGCCTGCATGAGGCCGACATTGCCTTCCGAGATCACCTCGGATATGGGCAGTCCGTAGCCGCGATAGCCCATGGCGATCTTGGCCACGAGCCGCAGATGGCTGGTGACGAGCTTATGGGCCGCATCGCGGTCGCCATGCTCCCGCCAGCTCTTGGCGAGCATGTATTCCTGCTGGGGCTCCAGCATCGGAAATCGCCGGATCTCCTCGAGATACCGGGAAAGGCCGCCCTCTGCTGAGGGGATCGGCGCGTGTCTGGAAACGGCCATGGCGGCCTCCTTCTCTCGTGGCCCTCCGCCCGAGCGGCCACTTTGCACGGCCGCTAAAAGCCGACCGCAACCCTGGAATATAGAGAGAAGAACGCCGCTGGGATAGGGTAGATCCCCTCACGCCCCCGCGAGCGCATCCTTCAGCCGTTCCAATTCGACAGGAAGCGGGCTTTCGAAGGTCAACGTCTCCCCGGTCACCGGATGGGCAAAGCCCAGGCGGGCCGCATGCAGCGCCTGCCGGTTGAGATCCAGCAGCATGGCGCGCCCCGCATCCGAGAGCAGGCTCGCCTTGGTGCGGAAGCCCAGGCCATAGACCTCATCCCCGAGCAGCGGATGGCCGATATGCGCCATGTGCACGCGGATCTGATGGGTGCGGCCGGTCTCCAATTGGCATTCGACAAGGCTGGCCACCGGCTCGCCATTGGCGGCGAGGAAGGTCTCGACCGTCTCCCAATGGGTGATCGCCTCGCGCCCATGGGGGCGCACGGCCATCTTCTGCCGGTGGGCGGGATGGCGGTCGATGGGGGCGTCCACCGTGCCGCGACGCGCCGGCGCCCCCCAGACGAAGGCCAGATAGGCCCGGTCCAGCGGGCCGGTGCGACCATGGTCGGCAAACTGCGCCGACAGGGCCTTGTGGGCGGCGTCGCTCTTGGCCACCACCAGAACGCCGGACGTATCCTTGTCCAGCCGATGCACGATGCCGGGGCGGCGCACGCCGCCGATGCCGGAGAGGGTGGCGCCGCAATGATGCAGCAGGCCGTTGACCAGCGTGCCGGACCAATGCCCCGGCGCGGGATGGACCACCAGGCCGGCGGGCTTGTCCACCACGATGACATGGTCGTCCTCATGGACGATGGCGAGGTCCATGGCCTCGGGCGTCGGCTCGGCCGGCTCGGGCGCGGGGACCGCCACCGTCCAGACGTCACCGGCATTGACCCGCTGCGCCGCGTCTCCTACCACTCGGCCGCCGACGGTGACCTGCCCATCCGCCACCAGCCGCTGCAACCGCGTGCGGCTGAGGCCGGGCAGGCGCCCGGCGAGGAAGCGGTCGGCCCGTACGCCGGCATCCTCGGGCTCGGCGGTCAGGACGTGCGTGGTCGCGCCGTCCTCCGGGCCGTCCTCGATCACAATGTCGAGGATCTCGTCTTCGTCCAAAATCTCATGTGCCAAAGGCTTGCTCATGTTTCCGCGCCCGTCCGATCCGGTATCAAAAGACGATCTGGACCAGCTGACGCCCGAGCAGGCGAATGTGGTGCGCAAGCTCAAGCGGGTTTCATTGGTATCCGGGCTCATCATGGCGCTCGGCGTCGCGAGCGTCCTGGGTGTCATCGGCTATCGCATGATGCGAGGCAAGGCCGTCGTGGCCGGTGATGTCACCGCAACCTTGCCCAAAGGCGCCCGCATCGTCGCCACCGCGGTGACCGATCGCCTGCTGGTGGTCACCCTGGACATCAATGGAACACCGGAGGTGCGGACCTTTGATGTCAACACGCTGGCGCCTGTCGGCCGCCTGAGCTTCGCCACCGCCCCGTGAGAGGGCGGCGGCAACAATCTCTTCGTGTTTACTGCAGCGAGCTTTCCCCGTCGCCGGGCATGCGGGCCAGCATCATCTGGGTGATGGCCACCAGCATTTCCGCCCGCGACTTGAGGTCGGTGGCTTCCAGCAGCGCCTGCTTCTCCAGCGCGCCATAAGGCGACATCACCGAGAGCGCATTCACCAGGGTTTCGGTGCCGGCCTGCTCGATGCCGTCCCAATCCGCTTCCAGCTTGTTCGCTTCCAGGAAAGCCGCCAAAGCCTTGAGCAGCGCGGTGCGGTCCACCGCGTCCTCGCCGGCATTGGCATCGAAATCCTGCGCGAACGCTGTCGCGTCGATGCGGAACTGCCGGTACGGCGTATCGGCGGCCAATTCCTCCAGCACCTTGAAGCGGCACACGCCGGTCAAGGTGATGAGATAGCGGCCGTCGCCGCTCTCACCGAACTGGCTGAGGCGGCCGAGGCAGCCGACCTTGAACAAGGCCGGGCCGCGATCATCGTCGGGCTGGCTCTCGTCCGGCTGCACCATGCCAATGAGGCGGTCGCCGGCCAAGGCATCGTCGATCATGGCGAGATAGCGCGGCTCGAAGATGTTCAGCGGCAGCTCCGCGCGCGGCAGCAGCAGCGCTCCCGAGAGCGGGAACACGGGTACCACCTCGGGAACATCCGACGGTGTGATGATGGGACGATGCTTGGCCACGGACGGTCCTCAGGCGAATAAGATCGCCGACAGCTTTCTACGCCCGGAGACCGTCAGCGGATCGGTCGGCCCCCAGGCTTCGAACAATTGTACCAGTTGCTTGCGCGCGCCGTCCTCATTCCAGGTGCGGTCGCGCTTGACGATTTCCAGCAGGTGAGCGAGCGCCTCCTCGCGGCGGTTTTCCGCGTTCAGCGCCAGCGCCAGGTCAAAGCGGGCCTGATGGTTGGCGGGGTCCGCCGCCACATCGGCCTCAAGGCCCGAGGTCTCGCCCAGCGAGGAAGCCTGCCGCGCCAGCTCCAGCGCCGCGCGGGCCGCCGCCACGGCGGGGTCATTGGCCTTGGCCGCCGGCACCTGCGCCAGCATGGCTTCGGCCTGATCCAGATCCTCAAACAGGATATGGGCGCGCACCATGCCGGCCAGCGCCTTCAGATTTTCCGGTTCGGCGGCCAGCACATGGGCGAAGATCTCGGCTGCGCCGGAGGCATCACCCGCGGCCAGCGCGGCGTCGGCGGCGTCCAGGATCTCGGTGAGGTCCGGAGCCGCGCCGCCGGTCAGCCGCTCGATAAAGGACACCACCTGCCCCTCGGGCAGCGCGCCCATGAAGCCATCCACCGGCTGGCCGTTCACGAACGCGAACACCGCCGGGATCGACTGCACGCCAAGCCGGCCGGCAATGGCCGGGTGCTCGTCAATATTCATCTTGGCAAGCTTTACCTTGCCCTTCTGCGCCCGCACGACCTTCTCGATCACCGGACCGAGGGTCTTGCACGGGCCGCACCACGGCGCCCAGAAGTCCACCAGCACCGGGCGGGTCTTGGACTCCTCGATCACATCGGCCATGAAGGACTGGGTGGTGGTATCGATGACCAGATCATCGCCGCCCGCCTGCGCGGCGCCCTGCGCACCGCTCGCCTTATTGAAGAGCATCATGGTCGCCCTCGAAATCTCTGCCGCCAGCCGGTCCAGCCGGTGCGGCTCCCGCCCATAGATGGGCGCTCTTCGGCACAACGCAATCGCTGCACGCGAGGCGCTTCTAGAGCCACAGCGCCCCTGAGGGAAGCCGTCGCCGCCGGATTGGCGGGCGAAATCGCAGGAAACCAAGGGCAACGCTATCGCCGGATGCCTTTGGATGACGGCCCCACGCCTGTGGATGGCGCCATCCAAGCGCCTTGCGGCGGCGCAACGCGGGGGGCAGGCTGATTTGACCTGCAACTCTGAGGCTGGCACACCGCCAAGCAATGAAATTCAACCGCCTGCGGCTCGTTGGCTTCAAGACCTTCGTCGAGCCAACCGACCTGTTGATCGAGCCGGGCCTCACCGGCGTCGTGGGGCCGAACGGTTGCGGCAAGTCGAACCTCGTCGAAGCGCTGCGCTGGGTGATGGGCGAAAGCTCCCATAAAGCCTTCCGCGCCAACGATATGGACGACGTGATCTTCTCCGGCACCACCGGGCGTCCGTCGCGCAACATGGCGGAAGTCTCGCTGCAGTTGGACAATGCCGACCGCACCGCCCCTGCCGGCTTCAACGATGACGACATATTGGAAGTCACCCGCCGCATCGATCGCGGCGCCGGCTCCCATTACCGCATCAATGGCCGCGACGTACGCGCCCGCGACGTCAACATGCTGTTTGCCGACGCCTCCACCGGCGCCCGCTCGCCCGCTTTGGTGCGGCAGGGGCAGATCGGCGAGATCGTCGGCGCCAAGCCCGCCGCCCGCCGCCGCATCCTGGAAGAAGCCGCCGGCGTCGCCGGCCTGCACGCCCGCCGCCACGAAGCGGAAATGCGCCTGAAGGCCGCCGAGACCAATCTGCTGCGGCTGGAAGACGTCATCGTGCAATTGGCCGCCCAGGTGGAGGGCCTGCGCCGTCAGTCGCGCCAGGCGATCCGCTATCGCGCGGTGGCATCCGAAATCCGCAAACATGAAGCGACCCTGCTCTGGCTGCGCTGGACCGAGGTCACCACCACCCTCGCCCAGGCCGAGTGCGCGGTGGAGGCGCTGGTGCGCGACAGCGCCGAATGCACCCGCGCCCAGGCCGAGGCCGCCCGGCTCCAGGCCATCGCCGCCCATGCCCTGCCTCCGCTGCGCCAGAGCGAAGCGGAGGCCGCCGCCGCGCTCCAGCGCCTGACCATCGCGCGCGGCGAGCTGGATAAGGAAGAAGCCCGCCTCGCCACCCGGCGGCAGGATCTGGAACGGCGGCTGGCGCAACTGGTGCAGGATCTGGAGCGCGAGACCGCGCTGTCGGCGGACGCGGAGAGCGTGCTCGCCCGCCTGGAGGAAGAACAGGAGATCCTCAGCGAGGAGCAGGCCGGCGCGCTGGATGCGGAGGAGGCCGCCAGCGCCGCATTGGCCCAGGCCCAGAGCCGCCTTACCGCCGCCGAGCAGGATCTGGACGAGAAGACCCGCACCTTCGCCGATCTCAGCGCCCGCCGCACCGGCCTGGAACAGACCATCCGCGACCTGCGCCAGCGCCTGGTGCGCAGCGCCGCCGAACGGGCCTCGGTGGAAGCGGAAGAACGCCGCCTGAAGCTGGATGCTGGCACCGCCGATCTGGACGCCCGCCGCCTGGAGGCGGAAGCCGCCCGCGAGCGCCTCGCCCATGCGGAAGAGGCCGCCGCAGATGCGGAAGCCACCCATGCCGCCGCCCGCCGCGCACTGGATGAGGTGCGCCCGGCCTTGGCCGAGGCGGAACGCCGGTTCGGCCGGCTTGATACCGAGGTGCGCACCCTCACCAAGCTGCTGCAATCCTCCGACAGCCGCTTTCCGCCGGTGGCGGACCTCTTGTCGGTGGCCAAGGGCTACGAGATGGCGCTGGGCGCCGCGCTAGGCGACGACCTGGATCTTCCCGTCGCCCCAGAGGCCCCCGCCCGCTGGGCCGGCTCCGACGTCATGCCCGGCGATCCAATCCTCCCGGTGGGCGCCGAACCGCTAGCCGCCTTCGTGTCCGGCGCTCCGGCTCTCATGCGCCGGCTGGCGCAGGTGGGCATCGTGGAAGCCGCCGCCGGTGCCCAGCTTCAGGCCCAGCTCAAGCCAGGCCAGCGGCTGGTCTCCCGCGCCGGCGATCTGTGGCGCTGGGACGGCGTGGTTGCCGCCGCCGATGCCCCCACCGCCGCCGCCCGGCGCCTGGCCGAGCGCAACCGGCTCGCCGATCTGGAGCTGGAGGCGGAGATCGCCCGCGATGCGCTGGAGGAGGCTCGCGCTTTGCTGGCCACCCGCGACGGAGCCCTGCGCATCGCCGCCAATGCCGAGGCCCAGACCCGCGAAGCGCGCCGCACCGCCCAACGTGCCGCCGAGACCGCCCGCGAATTGGAAGCCGCCGCCGAGCGCAAGGCCACCCAGCACATCGCCCGCCTCTCCGCTTTGTCCGAAGCCCGCGACCGCCTCACCGCCGCGCGGGAGGAAACTGAAGAAAGCCTCATGGAGGCGGAGACCACTCTGGCGGATCTGGAGCCGCCGGTGCTGATCGACGCCACGCTCGCCACCGCCCGCGGCGAGGTGGCCCAGGGCCGCGCCGGCCTTGCCGAGGCCCGCGCCACCTTGGACGGCCTGCAGCGCGAGCGCAGTGCCCGCCAGCGCCGCCTGGAAGCTATCGCCGGCGAACAGCGCTCATGGAGCGGGCGCGCCGGCGGCGCCGGGGAGCGGCTGGCCGCCATCGATGCCCGCCGCGCCGAGGCGGAAGCGGAATTGCTGGCCAGCGAGGACATGCCGGCGCAGATGCTCCAGCAGCGCCGCAGCCTGCTCAGCCAATTGGAAGCGGCGGAAGCCGCCCGCCGGGCCGCCGCTGATCGGCTGCAAGAGGGCGAGGCGGCGCTGGCCGCCGCCGATCGCGCCGCCCGCGCGGCATTGGAGGCCATGTCCGCCGCCCGCGAGGAAGCCGCCCGCACCGAAGCCCGCCTCGAAGCCGCCCGTCAGCGCCGCGACGACGTGATGCGCGAGATCGCCGATTCTCTCGACGGCCCGCCCGAGACCGCCCGCGAACAGGCGGAACTTGTGGAGAACGGGCCGCCGCTGGATATTTCCGCCATCGAGATGGCCCTCGACCGCGCCAAGCGCGAACGCGAGCGGCTGGGTGCCGTGAACCTGCGCGCCGATCTGGAATTGACCGAGACCGAGACCCAGCACGACACGCTGGTGACCGAGCGCGACGACCTCAATGAAGCCATCCGCCGCCTGCGCGGCGGCATCGCCAGCCTGAACCGCGAGGCCCGCGAGCGGCTCCAGGCCTCGTTCATTGTTGTGGATGGCCACTTCCGCAAACTGTTCGACACATTGTTCGGCGGCGGCGAGGCCCAACTGGTGCTGACCGACGCGGAAGACCCGCTGGAAGCCGGCCTCGACATCATCGCCAAGCCGCCGGGCAAGAAGCCGCAGACCCTGTCGCTACTCTCCGGCGGCGAGCAGGCGCTCACCGCCATGGCGCTGATCTTCGCGGTGTTCCTGACGAATCCAGCGCCGATCTGCGTGCTGGACGAGGTGGATGCGCCATTGGATGATTCAAATGTGGAGCGCTTCTGCGCGCTCATGGACGAAATGACGCGCCTCACAGACACCCGGTTTCTGGTCATCACCCACAACCCCATCAGCATGGCGCGAATGGACCGCCTGTTTGGGGTCACCATGGCCGAGCGGGGCGTTTCGCGGCTGGTGTCGGTGGACCTTCAGAGCGCCGAGCGGTTACGCGAGGTGAGTTAAGCTGCGGACCCACGTTGTCGCAGCTAAGGATTTTTCTTTTCGGATCAAATATTTAATTCAAATATCGCCGTTCTTGACACTCATTTTTGCCGCAACTATGGTGCCGCGCGGTTTCGGCGGGCGGGGATCGCTCAGCGCATCCCTTCGCGTACCGCCCGAAACCGGAGCAATGCAGCATGTCTGAACCTTCGGATTCCCCGGAACGGAAGTCTGAAGGTTCGCCCGTGACGCAGGGTCCCCATACACCGGACCCTGCGCTTTCCGAACGGCTTCAGCGGCTCAATGCCGCGCT
Source organism: Azorhizobium sp. AG788 (assembly GCA_943369575.1). Taxonomy (GTDB): domain Bacteria; phylum Pseudomonadota; class Alphaproteobacteria; order Rhizobiales; family Xanthobacteraceae; genus Azorhizobium. The sequence goes on from CALRNP020000169.1 coordinate 9,009, forward strand.
TGACAAGGCGCGGCCTAGAGACCAATCGCAACCGGCGGGATCACGGGGTGACACGTCCACCTCGTCGGCGATGGCCTTGGCCTTTCGTCTTGGCGCGGAGTTCGTGTCCGGCGTCCTCGTCGGAGCCCTCCTGGGCTGGGGCGTGGACAAGGTGCTCGGCATCGCGCCGTGGGGGATCATCATCCTCACGCTGGTTGGGTTCGGGGCGGGCGTTCTGAACATGATGCGCGCGGCCGGGGAGACCGGATCGCGAAAGGGGCCGAAAGCCTGACAGCGGCGCTGTGGGTGGACGGTTCGAATTGAACGAGAGTTTGCGGCGCAAGCCCAGGCTTTTTTGCGGCTCCGGCCGCTTGGATGACGCGGCCGTGATCGGCCGCTGGATTTAGGGGCCGTCGGATGACCATTGATCCGATCCACCAGTTTGAGGTCCAGCGCTACGTCGAGCTGTTGAGGCTCAGCGGCGTCACAGTCTCGTTCACGAATTCGGCCGCCTTCATGGTCGGCATCGTCGCCGCCATTTTCCTCTTCCTCACTTACGCCACCCGTGGCCGCACCCTGGTGCCGGGCCGCATGCAGTCGGTAGCGGAGATGAGCTACGAGTTCATCGCCAAGATGGTGCGCGATTCCGCCGGCACCGAAGGCATGGTGTTCTTCCCCCTGGTGTTCTCCCTGTTCATCTTCGTCTTTGTGGCCAATGTGATCGGCCTGGTGCCCTACACCTTCACCATTACCGCGCACATCGTGGTCACCGCCGCTCTGGCGCTGCTGGTGATCGGCACGGTTATCATTTACGGCTTCTGGAAGAACGGCACCCACTTCCTGCACTTGTTCGTGCCGTCGGGCGTGCCCGCTTTCCTGCTGCCCTTCGTGGTGCTGATCGAGGTTGTCTCCTTCCTCTCGCGCCCCATCAGCCTTTCGCTGCGTCTGTTCGCCAACATGCTCGCCGGTCATATCGCGCTGAAGGTGTTCGCCTTCTTCGTGGTCGGCCTGGGCTCCGCCGGCTTCCTGGGCTGGATGGGTGCGACGCTGCCCTTCTTCATGATCGTGGCACTCACCGCGCTCGAACTCTTGGTCGCGGTGTTGCAGGCCTATGTGTTCGCGGTGCTCACCTCGATCTATCTCAACGATGCGGTCCACCCGGGACACTGATCGTCCCACCCGCACGGCCAACCAACGACGTTTTTCAAGGAGCAGATCAATGGAAGCGGAAGCTGCAAAGTTCATCGGCGCCGGTCTCGCCTGCCTCGGCATGGGCCTCGCTGCGATCGGCGTCGGTAACATTTTCGGCAACTTCCTGTCCGGGGCGCTGCGCAACCCGTCGGCTGCCGATGGCCAGTTCGCTCGCGCGTTCATCGGTGCGGCGCTCGCGGAAGGCCTCGGCATCTTCGCGCTCGTCGTCGCTCTCGTCCTGCTCTTCGTCGCCTGATCTTTCCGATCCGGCGTTCCGGGCTTGGGGATCTCCCCGAGCCCCGGAGCGCAATCAGGTCAGATGAGTTTCCAGTGAAGAGAAGGCAGGCGGGCGAGCCATGAACAAGACATGGAAGCTGGCTGCGGCACTGGCCGTATCGGGTATGGCCTTCGTGGCCATCCCGGCGGCGGCCGTCAGTCTCGATCCAGCATCGGTTTCCGGGCGGCAAGGCGCGGCTCCGATGGTGGTCGCCCAAGCGGCGGCGCCTGCGGCTCCGCATGCAAATGCGCCGGTGGTCCATGCCGCCGGCGAAGAAGCCGGGCATGGCGAAGGCCATAGCGGCGGGTTCCCGCCGTTCAACCCCACCAATTTCGCCTCGCAGCTGCTGTGGCTCGCCATCAGCTTCGGTGCGCTCTATTTCCTCATGAGCCGGCTGACGCTGCCGCGCATCGGACGGATTCTGGAAGAGCGGCATGACCGCATCGCCAAGGATCTGGCCGAGGCCTCCCAGCGCCGCGCCGAAAGCGAGGCGGCCCAGGCCGCCTATGAGAAGGCCCTCACCGAGGCCCGCGGCAAAGCCAACGCCATCGCCGGCGAAGCGCGGAACCGGCTCACCGCCGAGACCGACGCCAACCGCAAGGCGCTGGAAGCCAGCCTCAATGCCAAGCTCGCCGATGCCGAGCGCAGCATCGAGGGCACCAAGACCACGGCGCTGTCGCATGTGCGCGGCATTGCCATCGACACCGCCAACACCATCGTGACCACTCTGGTGGGCACTGCCGCGGGTTCCGCGGATGTGGAGAAGGCCGTGGACGCGGCGCTCGCCAGCAAGGCTGCAAGCGCCTGAAATCAGGGGCGCTGATGCGCCCCTGCAAAGACTGAACTGCGCCGCGTGACGCTCACGCAACCGCCCGGCTCCGGCTGGGCGGGCCGATGTCAGACTAAAAGCGATCGAGGACCCTCCCATGAGCGACATGCAACTGGCCGAACTTTGGGTCGCCATCGCGTTTCTCGTATTCGTCGGCATCCTGATTTACACCGGCGTCCACACCACCATCATCAAGGCGCTCGACACGCGCGGCGCCAAGATCGCCGCCGAGCTCGACGAAGCCCGCCGCCTCAAGGAAGAGGCGCAGAAGCTGGTGGCCGAATACAAGCGCAAGCAGCGCGAAGCCGAGGCGGAAGCCGAATCCATCGTCACCGCCGCCAAGGCTGAGGCCGAGCGCCTGGCCGCCGAGACCAAGGCCAAGCTGGAAGATTTCGTCGCCCGCCGCACCCGCATGGCCGAGGACAAGATCGCCCAGGCCGAGCATCAGGCCCTGGCCGATGTGAAGGCTTTCGCCGCCGACGCCGCTGTCCAGGCCGCCGAGCGCATCCTGGCCGCCACCGTCCACGGCACCGCCACCGCCGACCGGCTGGTGGGCAAGGCGATCGACGACGTCCGCGCCAAGCTGAACTGATCGATCCTTCTTCTTCAAAACGCCCGTCTCGCCCTGCGAGGCGGGCGTTTTGCGTTTCCAGGACGCGCCTGATCTACCGCGCCGTTCCCAGCGGCAGGCAGTTGGTACGACCGGCGACGGCCTTGAAAGCGCCTGCGGCTTAGTCCAATGCTTGCGGATGCTCGACCGCCCGACGCTCCGCGCCCTGCTGTTCCGCGTCGTCCTCGCCGTGATGACGGCGGGCGCGATGCTCAGTGCGGCCAGCCCGGCGGCAGCGCAGTTCTTCGATAATCCCTTTGTCATGCGCCCGCCGGCGGCAGTGCCGGCGCCCTCCCGCAGCGCCCCCGCCTGGCGGCCGGACAACATCTTCGGCTTCCCCCAGCGCCCCCAGGAACAGCCGCCGGAAGCCCCGGTCAAGCGCACCCCACCGCCGGAGCCGGAAGGCGTGGTCTATGGCAATGCCGCCGATGCGGTGGCCGGCAAGAAGAACCCGCCTACCCGCTTTGTCCTGGTCCTGGGCGACCGTTATGCCCGCCAGGTGGCGGACGGCCTTGCCGACGCTTATGTGGGCGAACGCGCCAGCCCGGCCGTGGTGGCCGCCACCGAAGATCCCAGCGGCTTCATGCCGACCCCGGTGGATTGGCTGGCCCGCCTGCCGGCGGCGCTCGAGGCTGCCAAGCCCAACGTCACCGTTCTCGCGCTTGGCTCCGACGACCTGGAGCCGATCAAGGATGGCGAGACCCAGGCCCCGCCGCTAACGGAGCGGTGGACAGAACTCTATGGCAAGCGGGTGGACGACATTCTGGCCGCCGCCCGCGGCCGCACCGGCCGGGTCATTCTGGTCGGGCTGGCGCCAGTGCAATCGACCTCTGTGTCCGCCGATTATGAGCAACTGAACGAGGTTCTGCGCGCCCGCGCCGCCCGCACCGGCGCGGTGTTCGTGAATGTGTGGGACGGTTTCGTGGACGAAGACGGAAAATACATGGGTTCCGGCCCGGCGGTTGACGG
>CALRNP020000170.1:0-12761 GCA_943369575.1 Azorhizobium sp. AG788
AAATCGGTGGTCGCGGCCCCCTTGCTCGCACGCCCCACCGACATGAAGGTGCCGGTGGCGAACTCGCCATGCACCTGGAAGCTGTAGCCGGCCGAACTGAAGATCGCCTGCCCGGCGCTCGGCGTGATCGTGAAGCCCTTGTGCGAGACGTCTGAGCCCACGACCTCGATGGTCGTATTCAGTGAAAAGCCTTCGATCATATCGCCATTGAGATCGGCCAGCGTGTCGAACAGGACGTCACGTCCGGTGCCGAACACGATGACGTCGGCGCCTGCCCCACCGCTGACGCGATCATTGCCGCCGCCGCTATAGATATAGTCGTTGCCGCCATTGGCGCGGATGACATTGTCGAAATCGTTGCCGGTAATGTGGTCGTTGCCATTTCCGGTGATGAGGTTGCTGATGGCGGAGCGCCCGTCGCCGTTATAGAGCAGGGAATTATAGACATTGCCCCGCGCCTGGTATTGCGGCGTTCCGGCCGCCACCTCGGAGTTCAGGTCCGCGATCTGCGCTCGGGAAAATGTCAGCCACTGGCCGGGCCGCATGTCATCGATCTGGTCTTCGTTGAACGCGCTCAGGTCGTAGGTGGTCAGCGCCCCTTGGGTCCAGACGGTGCTGATAATCTTGCCGGTGTCGGTGACGCCGGTGAACGGCGCGGCGACGCCATTGATGAATTGCTGGCCCGTCTGCGGATCCCAGGTATAAACCGCCGTGGTCCCGACCTTGGAGAAGTTCGCGCCATAATAGGCCTGCAGCGCGGCAATGTCGTACATCATGAAGCTGGTGGGCGACGAACCGACCCAGGTTGCTGTCGCACCCCTGGTATCGGCGCCGAGATAGGCCGCATAGGTCATGGCGGAGAATTCATAATCGTTGAATTCCGCAGCCAGGGTTCCGTTATAGTCGCCATCATGGCCATGCTTCAGACCAAAGGCGTGGCCCATCTCATGGGCGATGGTCAGGAAATCGTCGGTACCGAAGAAGTTGACCGGGGCATTGCCGTTCTGGCCCAGCCAGGTATCCGCCGCATTCCCGCTTTCCGAGGGCGCATAGGTGCCCTGGTTGGCCGGAAAACTCGATTCTGAGCCGCTATCGGCAAAATTGGCGAAGCGGAACGTAGCATCCTGAGCGGAAGCGGAGGCCGCCTCCTTAAAGGTCAGGCCGGTGTAAGACGAGATAAGCCCGAAAACGGTGAGAACCGCCTGCTTCTGCGACGCGCTCAATTCCGTCGCCGTCGAGACCAGTGACGGCCCCACATAGCCGCCGGGGACATTGGTGAAGTCGCTGGGGCCGGTGGCGAAGGCATAGGTGATGGTGCTCGCCGCCTCCGTGCCGCCAAGGCTCGTGGTCCAGCGGTAGTCCATCATCACCGCACGCACGTTGGGATCGAGACCGCTGGAATTGTACGGTCCGCTATAGAGCCCGCCCTTCGGGTCGGAGATGTTGGCCTGGGCCGGCGTCTGGACGGTGTCCGTGTCGGTCATCTCTACTCTCGCGTCGGTCTAAGCGAGCCGGCACGCCGATTTGGCGTCCATGCCCCTGGGCAACTCGGCAGGCACGTTCTGCCACAACGCAGCCTGGCGGCGTCATCTAAGGCCCCGTCAGCAGAGCCTTGGCGTGAGAAGCCTTGGCGTGAGACCGACGCACCGCGTGCAACGCGGCCAGTTTAACGGAGGGATGGGCGGGTTTCATTGTCTCCCAGTCCCAGCACTAGGCAGTTCGTCCCATTCTTCGGCTGACGCGGCTCCTTCTTCGCCCCAACGATAAACGCGCACCGACCGGGTGACTGCGCCTCGTGTCGGTGGCGGCTCCTGGCGTGGCCTGGACCATACCCACTGACGGCAAACCCATCGCCCCATACTTGCAAATAATTCGCAATTGCATTGACAGGGAAGCTGGGCTTCCGCATCTTAATCAGAGCAATTTCAGTCTAGGACCGTGCGATGCTGGACCATGTGACCAAACCCGACGGCGGGTGGCGAAATCCACGCGGCGAACCCGCGCTGTCGGATGTGCATGGCTCGGTGCCGGTGTCCCACCGTAGCAAGATCGGCCGGCTGTTCGCCTTCATCGGCCCCGGCTATCTGGTGGCCACCGGCTATATGGACCCCGGCAATTGGGCCACCTCCTTGGCGGGCGGCTCACGCTTCGGCTACGCGCTGCTGTTCGTTGCGCTGCTGTCCAATGTCATCGCCATATTGTTGCAGGCGCTGTGCTCGCGCCTGGGGGTCGCCAGCGGGCGGGATCTGGCCCAGGCGTGCCGCGACAGCTTTCCCCGGCCGGTGTCCTTCGTCCTGTGGATCTTGGCGGAGTTCGCCATCTGCGCCACCGATCTGGCGGAGGTGATCGGCACCGCCATCGGCCTCAATCTCCTGTTCGGCATTCCGCTGGAGCTGGGCGTGGTCATCACTGCGCTGGATGTGTTCCTGATCCTCGGCCTGCAAAAACTCGGCTTCCGCTTCGTGGAAGCGCTGGTGATCGCTTTGCTGGCGGTGATCGCCGCCTGCTTCTTTGTGCAGATCGCCCTGGCGGATCCGGACTGGGGCGCGGTGATCCGGGGCTTTGCCCCCACCACCGAGATCGTCACCAATCCCGACATGCTCTATCTGGCGCTGGGCATCCTCGGGGCGACGGTGATGCCGCACAATCTCTATCTGCACTCGGCCATCGTGCAGACCCGCAAGCACGACACCAGCGAGCACGGCATCCGCGAGGCGATCCGCTTCGCCACCTGGGATTCCACCTTCGCTTTGATGTTCGCTCTAACCATCAATGCCTCGATCCTGATCCTGGCCGCCGCCGCCTTCCATGGCAACGGCTCGGGCGAGGTCGCGGACCTGGGCAAGGCCCATGAATTGCTGAACCCGCTGCTGGGCAGTTCGCTGGCGCCGACCCTGTTCGCGGTGGCGCTGATCTGCTGCGGGCTGAACTCCACCGTCACCGCGACAATTGCCGGTCAGGCGGTGATGGAGGGCTTTATTCGCATCCGGTTACAGCCCTGGCTACGCCGGCTCATCACCCGCTGCATCGCCATCGTGCCCGCTGCCGCCGTCACCATCGCTTATGGCGAACAGGGCGCCGGCACGCTGCTCATCCTTAGCCAGGTGGTGCTGTCGCTGCAACTGCCGTTCGCCATCGTGCCGCTGGTGATGTTCACCGCCGACAAGCGCAAGATGGGGGCGTTCGTGGCCCCGCGCTGGCAGACCATCGGTGCCAGCGCCGCCAGCATCCTGATCATCACCTTGAACATCAAGCTGGTGGTGGACTTCTTCACCGGCGCCTGAGGCGACCGCGACCGGCGATCAGCCGGCGCGGGCCAGGGCCTCGGCTTCGTCCTGAAGCGCGGTGAGCAAGGTGAGGAAGCGCTCTCCCTGCACCAGCACATGGGCCCGCAGGCGCTCGGCGGCGAGATCCCCCTGCCCCATCACCAGGGCGTCCAATATGCCCTGGTGTTCGCCAAATGAGGCATCCATGCGCCGGGGCACCCGCAATTGCAGCCGGCGATAGGGCTGAAGCAGTCGCTGGTGCCGCAGCGTCTCCGCCGCCAGGGTGCGGTTGGCGGTGGCGGCATAGATTGCGGCGTGGAAGCGGGCGTTTTCGATGTAATAGGTCTCGATATCGCCGGCGGACACCGCCTGGGCGCAATCCGCATGGGCCGCTTCCAGCGCCGCGCGATCCTCCGGCGTCATGCGCCGCGCCGCCAGCCGGCCGCAGGCGGCTTCCAGCTCCGACATCAATTCGAACGACTCGATCAATTGGCGCGGGCCAAGCAGCGCCACATAGGCCCCGCGCCGGGGCCGGATCTCCACCATGCCGGAGGCGGCGAGTTGGATCAGCGCCTCGCGGATCGGGGTCCGCGACACGCCGAAGCGCTCGGCGAGACCCACCTCGTCGAGCCGCTGGCCGGGCTTCAGCCGGCCGGCCACGATATCCTCTTCCAGGGCTTCCCGCAGTCGCGGGGTCGCATCGCCGCGCATGGCGCCTCTCAAATGCAACGCTTGCGATCTTGCATACATGATTATTGACAGTTGATGCAAGCAGCCTTCTTATAGGCCCATTAGGGGTGAGACTCCCGCCGCATGCTGGTGTGCGACGGGGATCTGCATGCGGAGACGTCGCCGTGCCTTGCCAGGGCCGGAATGACGCGATCCCATGTGCTTTTCCTCAACCGACGGGGCCGGCGCCATGAGTTCCAACAGCTCGTTCTTCGGCGATCTCCTCACCACCATTGCCGATCGCGGCCGGGCGCTGCTGGACCGCTCCGGCCGCACCACCGGCGCCACCCGCGCTGCCACCCTGGTGGATCGCTGCGAGGAATTGCTGACCGGCCGGGGCGAAGCCTCCGGCGTTGCGCTAGCCGCTGAGATTCTCGCCCGCTACGGCCAGATGAAGACCGGCGACCGCATCGCCTTTTTCGAGGCGCTGCTGGAGACCTTCGGTCCCGACGCCGGCCGCCTCGCCAAGGCCATCGCCGCATACACCGCCAATCCCAACGAAGCCACGGTCTCTGAACTGCATGGTGCCAGCGAGCCGCGCCGGCAGGAACTGTTCCGCCGCCTCAACATGGCGCCGGGCGCCACCGCCGATCTGGTGCATATGCGCGAGCATCTGATGGATGCACTCGGCCGCCGCCGCGACCTCTCGCCCGTGGACCGCGATTTCGGCCATCTGTTCTCGTCCTGGTTCAATCGGGGGTTCCTGGTGCTGCGACGGATCGATTGGGCCACACCGGCCAATGTGCTGGAGAAGATCATCCGCTACGAAGCGGTGCACGCCATCCGCGACTGGAACGATCTGCGCGCCCGCGTCGACAGTCCCGACCGCCATTGCTACGCCTTCTTCCATCCGGCCCTGGTGGACGAGCCGCTGATCTTCGTGGAAGTGGCGCTGATGCGGGAGACGCCGGGCGCCATCGCCCCGATCCTCGACCAGTCGCGCGAGCCGATCGCGCCGGGCACCGCCACCACCGCGGTGTTCTATTCCATATCCAACTGCCAGCGCGGGCTGGCGGGCGTGAGCTTCGGCCATTTCCTCATCAAGCAGGTGGTGGAGGAAATCTCCCGCGAGATCCCCTCGCTGACCACATTCGTGACCCTGTCGCCGGTGCCCGGCTTCCGCAAATGGCTGGAAGATGAGCGCCGGGCGGAATCCTCCACCGCGCTGACAGCAGCGGACCGCCAGATGCTGCAACTGCTCGATACGCCTGAATGGGTTGAGCAGGAGGCGGTGCGGCTCGAACTGACGCCGCTGATGAATGCGCTGGCCGCGCATTATTTCCTGCTGGCTAAGACCTCCAAGGGCCGCCCCGTGGACCCGGTGGCGCGCTTCCATCTGGGCAACGGCGCCCGGCTGGAGCGCATCAACCCGATGGGCGACCTGTCCGAAAAGGGCGTCGACCAGGCGCTCGGTCTGATGGTCAATTACCGCTACGTGCTCTCCGACATCGAAAAGAACCACGAAGCCTTCGCCGGCAAGGGCGAGGTGGTGGCCTCTTCGGCAGTGAAGAAACTCCTCCGTGGCGAAAACGCCCCGCGCTCCTTGGTGCCAACCTCATGACCACGCCCGCTCCCGCTGAGAACCACTTCTTCGCCGCCATCCGCGCGGCCATGCCGGACCTCGACAAGCCGCTGGCCATCCATCCTGATGGCGCCCACGAGAGCTATGGCGATGCCCTCGCCCTCTCGGCGCGCCTTGCCAACCTGCTGGTGGCCCGTGGCGTGAAGCCCGGCGACCGGGTGGCGGTGCAGGTGGAGAAGTCCTGGACCGCGTTCGTGCTCTATCTGGCGGCGCTGCGCGCAGGCGCGGTCTATCTACCGCTCAACACCGCTTACACCTTGTCGGAACTGAGCTATTTCCTCTCCGACGCCGAGCCCACCGTGGTGGTAGTGCGCCCAGACACCGCCGAGGCGGTGAAGACGCTGGCCGCTAGCCTCAACGTGCCGCACGTGGAGACCTTAGGGACCGACGGCGCCGGCAGCCTGACCCAGGCCGCCGCCGGTTTCCCCGAGACCTTCACCGACGTGCCGCGCGGGCCGGACGATCTGGCCGGCATTCTCTACACCTCTGGCACCACCGGCCGCGCCAAGGGCGCCATGCTGACCCACGCCAATCTGCTATCGAACGCGGAGACGCTGCGGGACTACTGGCGCTTCACCAAAGACGACGTGCTGATCCACGCCCTGCCGATCTTCCACACCCACGGCCTGTTCGTGGCGGGCGACATCATCCTGATGGCCGGCGCCAGCATGATCTTCTGCCAGAAGTTCGACGCCGCCGAAGTGCTGCGGCTGCTGCCCAAGGCCACCACCCTGATGGGCGTGCCCACCTTCTACACCCGCCTGCTGGACCAGAGCGGCCTCACCCGCGAGGCCACGGCGCACATGCGCCTGTTCGTCTCCGGCTCGGCGCCGCTCTTGGCGGAAACCCATCGTGCCTTCCAGGAGCGCACCGGCCAGGCGATCCTGGAGCGCTACGGCATGACCGAAACCGGCATGAACACTTCGAACCCCTATGACGGCGCCCGCATCGCCGGCACCGTGGGCTTCCCGCTGCCGGGCATTTCCGTGCGCATCACCAGCCCCGATGACGGCACCGTCCTGGGCGCCGATGAGATCGGCTCCATCGAGGTGAAGGGCCCGAACGTGTTCAAGGGCTATTGGAAGCTGCCGGAGAAGACCGCCTCCGAATTCCATGACGGTTTCTTCATCACCGGCGACCTCGGCAAGATCGACCCGGCGGGCTATGTCCATATCGTCGGGCGCGGCAAGGATCTGGTGATCACCGGCGGCTTCAACGTCTATCCCAAGGAAGTGGAAGGCGAGATTGACGCTTTGCCCGGCGTGGTGGAAAGCGCGGTCATCGGCGTGCCGCACAAGGACTTTGGCGAGGGCGTCACGGCGGTGATCGTGCGCACCCCCGGCTCTAGCCTCACCGAGGCACAAGTGCATGCGGCGCTGGAGGAAAAGCTCGCCAAGTTCAAGCTGCCCAAGAAGGTCTTCTTCGTCGACGAACTGCCGCGCAACACCATGGGCAAGGTGCAGAAGAACGTCCTGCGCGACACCTATAAGAGCATTTACACTCCCGCGGCCTGACGCCGCCTCCACCCGGCGCGGCCCTGCAGCCGCGCCGTCAAGACATCCGGTCCAAGACCTCGAAAAATCGGGGCGACCGGGAGGAAACGCCACTCAAGGCCGCGCCGCCCGCGCTGGCCGCAAGGAGGATATGTCATGATTTTATCCCGTCGCCACATGCTCGCCGGCGCCCTCGCCGCCCCCGCCGTCCTCAGTTTCTCCCGGCTCGGCCACGCCGCCACCACGCTGAAGATCTCGCACCAGTTCCCCGGTTCCACCGGCGATGACGGCGACTTCCGCGACCGCCTGGTGCGCCGCTTCGCCAGCGAAGTGGAGAAGCGCTCCAATGGCGATCTGAAGTTCGAGATCTATCCCGGCTCGTCGCTGATGAAGACCAACGCGCAGTTCTCGGCACTGCGCAAAGGTGCCCTGGATTTCTCGCTCTATCCCATCTCCTATGCGGGCGGCGAAGCCCCCGAATGCAACATCGGCCTGATGCCGTGCCTGGTGTCGTCTTATGCCCAGGGCCTGGCCTGGAAGACCAAGCCGGTGGGCGAGGAATTCACCGCCTATCTGGACAGCAAGGGCGTGAAGATCATCACCTGGGTGTGGCAGGCCGGTGGCGCGGCCAGCCGCGAGCGGCCGCTGGTGACACCGGAAGATGCCAAGGGCATGAAGATCCGCGGCGGCTCCCGCGAGATGGACTTGATGCTGCAGGCGGCCGGCGCCGCGGTGCTGAACCTGCCCTCCAACGAGCTCTATGTGGCCATGCAGACCGGCGCCTGCGATGCCGGCGTCACCTCGTCCACGAGCCTGATTTCATTCCGGCTGGAAGAACTCTCCAAGCAGTTGGCCGCCGGCAAAGGCACGTCCTACTGGTTCATGCTGGAGCCGCTGCTGATGTCGAAGGCCATCTTCGACAAATTGCCCAAGGCGCAGCAGGACCTCATCACCACCGTGGGCGCCGAGATGGAGCCGTTCGGCCTCAAGGGCGCGCAGGAAGACGATATCAAGGTGATCGAGGTGTTCTCGAAGGCCGGCGCCAAGATCAGCGATCTCGATCCGGCGGTGATCGAAAAGTGGCGGGTGATCGCCCGCGAGACCGCGTGGAAGGACTATGCCGCCAAGACCCCCCTCGCTGCCAAGCTGCTGAAGATGGCCCAAGAGGTTCAGGCATGAGCGCTCACGGCTTTGAAATCGGGGGAGCAACAGTCTCCCCCGAGGCGAGGGCGCTGGCGGCCGCGCAGGCGGCCCACCCCGTGCTGGGGCTGCTGCAAGGCGCCCTCACCCTGCTGAACCGGCTGATCGTCATCCTCGCATCCATCGCATTGGTGCTGGCCAGCCTGATCCTGTCCTATTCGGTGCTCACGCGCCTGGCGTTCCATTCCCCGACCTATTGGCAGGACGAGGCCTCGGTGTTCCTGCTGGTGGGCGCCACTTTCATGACCGCGGCCTATGTGCAGGGCCGGCGCGGCCATGTGGCCATTGAGGCACTCACCGCCTTGCTGCCGCCGAAGGTCAACGCCGCCCGTCTGCTGCTGGTGGATGTAGCCAGTTGCGCCTTCTGCGCTTTCTTCACCTGGAAATCCTACGTGCTGTTGCATGAGGCCTGGGAAGACGGCCACGTCTCGTCTTCCACCTGGGGCCCGCCCATGTGGATTCCCTATTCGGTCATGATGCTTGGCATGGCCCTTTTGACCGTGCAGATCGCCCTTCAGGTGGCATGCGCTTTGGCCGGAGGACGCCGCCCATGAGCACGCTCGTCATTGGTCTCATGTACGGCGGCGCAACGCTCGCCACCATGTTCAGCGGCATGCCCATCGCCTTCGCCTTGGGAGCGGTGGCGGTGGTGTTCATGTTCGGCTTCATGCCGTCCGCCTCGCTCGATACGGTAACGCAAAACGTCTATGAGGAGATGGCCTCCATCACCTTGCTGTCGATCCCGCTTTTCATCCTGAAGGGCGCGGCCATCGGCAAATCGCGGGCAGGCCAGGACCTCTATTCGGCGCTTCATGCCTGGATGCACCGCATCCCCGGCGGTCTCGGCATCGCCAATGTGTTCGCCTGCGCGCTGTTCGCTGCCATGGCGGGATCATCGCCCGCCACTTGCTCGGCCATCGGCTCGGCGGGCATCCCGGAAATGCGCAAGCGCGGCTATTCCGGCGCCTTCGCCGCCGGCATCATCGCCGCCGGCGGCACGCTGGGCATCCTGCTGCCGCCCTCCATCACCATGATCCTCTATGCGGTGGCGGCCGAGCAGTCTCTGGGCCGGCTGTTCCTCGCCGGCCTGGGACCGGGCCTGTTGCTGGTGATCCTGTTCGCGGGCTACGCCATGGTGCGTTTCCGCCAGGAATATGCGGCGGCCAAGATCGCCTATGAGCGCGACGGCGTGGAATCCGAGTTGCTGCGGGTGGACACCATGACCATGCGGGACCGCTTCGCGGTACTGCCGCGGGTGTTGCCCTTCGTGGTGCTGCTCACCGGCGTCATGGTGGCGCTCTATGGCGGCTATGCCACGCCCTCCGAGACCGCGGGCCTCGGCGGCATCCTGGCGCTGGTGCTGATCGCGGTGATCTATGGGGTGTGGACCCCCAAGGACCTCGCCCCGATCCTCACCTCCACCTTGCGCGAATCCACCATGCTGATGCTGATCATCGGCATGTCGCTGCTCTATTCCTATGTGATGAGCTATCTGCACATCAGCCAGGCGGCGGCGGAGGCCATCGTGGCGCTGCATCTGTCCAAATGGCTGCTGCTGGCGACCATATTGGTGTTGGTGATGATCCTCGGCTTCTTCCTGCCGCCGGTATCCATCATCCTGATGACCGCCCCGATCATCCTGCCGCCGCTGCGGGCAGCCGGCTTCGACCTGATCTGGTTCGGCGTGGTGATGACCATCGTCATGGAGATGGGGCTGATCCATCCCCCTGTCGGGCTCAACATCTTCGTCATCAAGAACATCGCCCCCGACATTCCGCTCAAGGACGTGATCTGGGGCACGGTGCCGTTCGTGCTGCTCATGCTGCTGGCGGTGATCCTGCTGTGCATCTTCCCGCAGATCTCCACCGGCTTCCCGGACCTGGTGATGGGCAAGGGACGGTGAGACGGGGTTTGGAATCGGAGCGCTGAGCGTGCGCTCATGGACCTGGGTAAGGGGATAACCAGCAACGGGCGCGCGGCGAAAACCGCGCGCCCGTCTTTTCGTCTTTGTCGCTCTGTTCAAGCGGCGATCTGGCCGAACGGATCGAGCACGAACTTCTGTGCCGCCCCCTTGTCGAAGCTGTCATACCCCTGCGGGGCATCCTCCAGCGAAATGATCTTGGCGTTGACGATGTCCGCGATGGGCAGGCGATCATGCAGGATCGCCATCAGCAACTGGCGATTATAGCGCAGCACCGGCGTCTGCCCGGTGTGGAAGGACTGCGCCTTCGCCCAGCCGAGACCGAAGCGCATGGAGAGGCTCCCCCGCTTGGCCGCCGGATCCACCGCGCCGGGATCATCGGTGACATAGAGGCCCGGAATGCCGACAGAGCCGGCGGCCCGGGTGATCTCCATCATCTGGTTCAACACCGAGGCCGGCTGCTCGCCGCCCGAATGGCCGCGCGCCTCGAACCCGACCGCATCAATGGCGGCGTCCACCTCATCGGTATCAATGATCTGGGCGATGAGATCGCCGAGGCGATCGCTTTTGGTCAGGTCGACGGGCTCGAAACCCACCTTCTTGGCGTGGGCCAGACGCTCGGGATTGAAATCCCCCACCATGACCACCGCCGCCCCCAGGATGCGTGCGGATGCGGCCGCCGCGAGACCGACCGGACCGGCACCGGCCACATAGACCGTGGAGCCCACCCCGACTCCCGCCTTGACCGCCCCGTGGAACCCTGTGGGGAGAATGTCGGAGAGCATGGTGATGTCGCGGATCTTGGCCAGGGTGCGGTCACGGTCGGGCAGCTTCAGCAAGTTGAAGTCCGCATAGGGCACCAGCACATATTTGGCCTGTCCGCCGATCCAGCCGCCCATGTCCACATAGCCGAATGCGCCACCGGCTCGCGAGGGATTGACCGTCAGACACACGCCGGTGTCCTGCGACCGACAGGTTCGGCAGCGCCCGCAGGCCACATTGAACGGCACCGAGACCAGGTCTCCCACCTGGAGCATTTCGACGTCAGCGCCCTTTTCGATCACCTCGCCGGTGATCTCGTGTCCCAGCACCAGCCCGGCCTGCGCGGTGGTGCGGCCGCGCACCATATGCTGATCGGACCCACAAATATTGGTGGTGAGAACTTTTAAAATGACTCCATGATCAATACGTCGTCCATCGGGTGCCTCGAACTTGGGATCGGGGATGTTTTGAACCTCGACCTTACCTGGTCCGAGATAAACAACGCCTCTATTTCCTGACATTGCAGTCCTCCCGTCGTGGCCGGTTATGTCCGCCCGATCCATGCTCCGGCGGCGGCGCCAGCCCGGCCGCTGGCGATGGGTGCAACTTGGGGTGCCGCGAGCAGGCACGGAGCCGCTCTGCGCCGTGCGACGCACGGCGGGCCAGATCACCTCATGTCGAAAGTGGTCATGTCGCGTTCAGGAGCCGCCGCGGCGATGCGCCGGCCGTCACATCGTGCCCCGAAACCTCTTAGGGTGCGGAAATACTGCATGCATCTGGCCCGGCTGCCAGAATGTTTTCTCTGCACTTATATTGCCACACCCGACAAAGCATTTCGTCAGTGTTCGCAGGTGCAAGACCGGATCTATAACCCCATTGAGTATGTATCTTGAGGCCACCCGCGACCATAGACCCTGAGTTGATCGGAAAAACTATTTCTAGAATCGCGTGCCCCAGGGGTACGCCATCGCGTGCATCACTGCCGCACGCCTTAGGCGCACAGTGTTCATGACCATTTGCGATCCATCACGCTCGCGGCGAACATCGCGGCAGAGCGGTAGACACATGCGGGACCATGGCAGGCAATACAACTTCAGCGAGATATTCCGACCGCTTTCGCATCTGCGAGCATGCCAAGACGCGCCGCGGCATGCCGCATGGCAAAACGTGGTTTCAGGAGGCCGGCGCGTCCGCCTGGGGGCGTTCCACCGGCACCACGTCCACGCCCACCGCCAGCACCTGATTGCCGGACGAGACCACCACCCCGTCCACCGGGGAGACGTCGGAATAATCGCGACCCACGGCGAGGATCACATGGTCCTCGCAGGCGGCGATGGCGTTGGTGGGATCAAGGCCGATCCAGCCGATCTCCTCGCCGCACCACACTTCCACCCAGGCATGGGTGGCGTCCGCCCCCGCCAGGCGCTGCTGGCCCTCGGGCGGAATGGTGCGCAGATAGCCGGAGACATAGCGCGCCGGCAGGCCGAGGCCGCGCAGGCCGGCAATCATCACATGAGCGAAATCCTGGCACACGCCGCTGCGGGAGGTGAAGGATTCCCCGGGCAGCGTGGTGACGCAGGTGGCCTCGGGATCATAGGTGAAATCCGCATGGATGCGCCGCATCACATCCATGGCGGCCACCAGGATGGGCTGGTCGCCGGCGCAGGAACTGGCGGTCCAATCGGTGATGGCGGGATCAAGCGGCACGCTGCGGCTGGCAAACAGGCCATGCACCGGCGACATCGGGCCGAGGTCCATGCTGGCCACCGCCGTGGCGCGCACCAGTTCCACCACCGGCGTCGCCTCCG
>CALRNP020000171.1:0-12629 GCA_943369575.1 Azorhizobium sp. AG788
TCGGTGAAGGGCATCCTGGTGAACATCTTCGGCGGCATCATGAAGTGCGACGTGATCGCCCGTGGCGTGATCGCGGCGGTGACCGCGGTGGGGCTGAAGGTGCCTTTGGTGGTGCGCCTGGAAGGCACCAATGTGGAGCAGGGCAAGCAGATCATCCGCGACAGCGGCCTGAACGTGATCCCCGCCGATGATCTGGATGATGCGGCGCAGAAGATCGTCGCGGCCGTGAAGAAGGAAGCTGCGTGATGTCCGTGCTGATCGACGCCAATACCAAGGTTATCACCCAGGGCTTCACCGGCAAGAACGGCACGTTCCATTCCGAACAGGCCATCGCCTATGGCACCAAGATGGTGGGCGGCACCTCGCCGGGCAAAGGCGGCTCGACCCATCTGGGCCTGCCGGTGTTCGACACGGTGATTGAAGCCAAAGAAGCCACCGGCGCCGACGCCTCGGTGATCTATGTGCCGCCGCCGGGCGCGGCCGATGCCATTCTGGAAGCCATCGACGCCGAGATCGGCCTGATCGTGTGCATCACCGAAGGCATTCCGGTGCTGGACATGGTGCGGGTGAAGCGGGCGCTGTCCGGCTCCAAGTCGCGGCTGATCGGGCCGAACTGCCCGGGCGTGGTCACCGCCGGCCAGTCGAAGATCGGCATCATGCCGGCCAACATCTTCAAGCCCGGCTCGGTGGGCGTGGTCTCGCGCTCCGGCACGCTGACCTATGAAGCGGTGTTCCAGACCACCCAGGAGGGCCTGGGCCAGACCTCGGCGGTGGGCATCGGCGGCGACCCGGTGAAGGGCACCGAGTTCATCGACGTGCTGGAGCTGTTCCTGGCCGACCCGAAGACCTTGTCGATCATCATGATCGGCGAGATCGGCGGCTCGGCGGAAGAGGATGCGGCGCAGTTCATCCTTGATGAGGCCAAGCGCGGGCGCAAGAAGCCGATGGTTGGCTTCATCGCCGGCCGCACGGCTCCTCCCGGCCGCCGCATGGGTCATGCGGGCGCCATCATCTCCGGCGGCAAGGGCGGCGCGGAAGACAAGATCGCGGCCATGGAAGCGGCCGGCATCACGGTCTCGCCGTCTCCGGCGCGGCTGGGCAAGACCCTGGCGGGGCTGCTGGGGCGCTGACGGGGCCACCTGCAACCGGCCCGTCTTCATTCCTCCACGGTGGCTTCCTACATAGGGAGCTGAACGTGGAGATTGAACATGATTGCGGTCGCGGTCCTGCTGCCCTGGTTGGCCCTGTTCCTGCGCGGCAGGATTTTCCAGGGCCTGCTGTGCCTGGTGCTCCAGGTCACGCTCATCGGCTGGCTGCCGGCGGCCATCTGGGCGGTGGTGGTGGTCAATAACGACAATGAGGAGCGCCGGCATCGCGAGCTGCTGGCCTCCCTGCACAATCAACAACGCATGCCCTGAGGCCACCGTGGCGCGGGGCGCCACGGGAGGACCACATGGTAAAATGGGTGCGCTTCACCACCAAAGACGGCACCGGCTTCGGCACGCTGGACGGCGAGACCATCACGGTCCACGCCGGCAGCCTCTATGATCCCACGCCCACCGGCCAGACCTTGGTGCTGGCCGACGTGCGGCTGGAGGCGCCGTGTGAGCCCTCCAAGATCATCGCGCTGTGGAACAATTTCCATGAGCTGGCCGCCAAGCTGAACGTGGCCGAGCCGGCCGAGCCGCTGTATCTCTTGAAAGCCGTGACCTCGGTGGCCGCCTCCGATGCGGAAGTGCGCCGTCCCGTCACCTATGACGGCAAGACCGTCTATGAGGGCGAGCTGGGCATCGTCATCGGCAAGACCGCCACCAACATCTCCGAAGCCGAGGCCGCCGATCACATTCTCGGCTACACCATCGTCAATGATCTGACCGCCGCCGATATCCTCAATCGCGACCCCACCTTCCCGCAATGGGCGCGGGCCAAGGGGCTGGATGGCTATGGCCCGTTCGGTCCGTGGATCGTCACCGATTTCGACGCCGCCAGCGCCAGCGTGCGCACGGTGCTGAACGGCGCCGAGCGGCAGAACTATCCCCTTGCCGACATGATCTTTCCGCCCGCCAAGCTGGTGTCACTGCTGTCGAAGGACATGACCTTGAACCCAGGCGATCTCATCGCCTGCGGCACCTCCATCGGCGTCGGCTCCATGAAGGAGCCGCGCAACGAGGTGGACGTCATCATCGACGGCATCGGCACCCTGCGCACGATCTTCGTGCAATAGGCGGGCGCCAGATCGGAGGTCGCCCGTGTCTGCGGGCGACCTTCAACGCAGCAAGGTGACCAGTTCTGAATAAGGCGGCAGCAGCGGGTCGGCGGTGTAGAGTTGAACCGCCTCTGCCATGGCCTGGGCGATGAGCAGCCTGTCGAACGGATCGCGATGGTAAGGCGGCAGCCGCGCCACCAATACGGTGGCTTGTGCGCGCACCGGCAATTCAATGAAGCCGGTCTCGCGGGCGGCACGGAGCACGAGTCCCAGCTCCACCGTGAAATCGGGGCGTCCGAGCCCCGCCTTGATGGCGATTTCCCAAAGACTCGCTGCGCTGCACAGCACATCGTTGCCGGCGTCTTCCCGCACGGCGCGGGTGTCCCCATCCAGGCGCTCCGGCTCCGCGAGCGCCCAGAGCAGGATGTGGGTGTCCAGCAGCAGGCGCATCAGCGCCGCTCGAAGGCGTCCAGGAGGTCGGTGGGCAGGGGCGCGTCGAAATCCGCCGGCACCGTGATCTGGCCGGCAAGGCGGCCGAGCTGGCGGCGGGGGTGGGGCACCGCCGCCTCAAGCGGCACCAGCCGCGCGACGGGGCGACCGGCGCGGGCGATGATGATCTCTTCGCCGCCTGCGGCGTCATCCACCAGGCGGGACAAATGCGTCTTCGCAGCGTCGATGTTGACGGTCCGCATGGGGCCTCCAGAGCGCTGAAGATACCAGCGCCCGCGGATGAGTCCAATGCAGACCGTGGTGTCAGGCGAACCCGCGCGGGGCCCGCCGACGCGCGGCGCCGATCAGGCGCCGATTTCCTCGCGCAGGAGTTCCAGGCGCAGCCATTCCTCCTCGGCGCCGTCGATCTCCTTCTGCACCTTGGCGAGCTCGGCGGTGGCCTTCTGGAAGCCGGCGGGGTCGCGGGTATAGAGGGCGGGATCGGCGAGGCGCGCGGCCAGCTTATCGGCGTCCGCCTTCAGCTTCTCCAAGGTCTTGGGCAAGGTCTGGAGGGCGTGCTTCTCGTGGAAAGAGAGGCGGCGCTTGGTCTCCTTGGGGGCCTTGCCGTTGGGCTTGGCCGCGGGAGCGCTGGCGCCATTGGTTTTGGCCTCGTCGGCGCGTTCCTTGGCTTCAACGCCTTTGCCGCGCTGATTGACCATGTCGGCATAGCCGCCGGCATATTCGTTGAAGACCCCATGGCCCTCGGCCACGATCACCGAGGTGACGGTGCGGTCGAGGAAGTCACGGTCATGGCTGACCAGGATCACGGTGCCGGGGAAGTCCGCGACCATTTCCTGCAGCAGGTCGAGGGTTTCCAGATCCAGGTCGTTGGTGGGCTCGTCGAGCACCAGCACGTTGGCCGGCAGCGCCAAGGCGCGGGCCAGCATCAGGCGGCCGCGCTCGCCGCCGGAGAGCACCGAGAGCGGGGAATTGGCCTGCTCGGGGGTGAACAGGAAGTCTTTCAGATAGCCCATCACATGCTTGGGCTGGCCGCCCACCAGCACGGTGTCGCTGCCGCCGCCGGTCAGGGCATCGCGCAAGGTGGTCTCGGGCCGCAGCGCCGCGCGCTTCTGGTCGAGGGAGGCCACTTCCAGATTGGTGCCGAGGCGCACGCTGCCGCTGTCCGGCTTCAGTTCGCCGGTGAGCATCTTCAGCAAGGTGGTCTTGCCGGCGCCATTGGGGCCGACGATGCCGATGCGGTCACCGCGCAGGATGCGGGTGGAAAAGTCATTGACGATCGGCACGCCGTCATAGGCCTTCGCCACATGCTTGGCCTCGATGACCAGCTTGCCGGAGGTCTGGCCCTCGGTGACGGTGATGGCCACATTGCCCTGGGCGCGGCGCTCCTCGCGGCGGTCCTTGCGCATGGAATGCAGTTCGCCGAGGCGCCGCACGTTGCGCTTGCGCCGGGCGGTGACGCCGTAGCGCAACCAATCCTGCTCGGCGACGATCTTGCGATCGAGCTTATGGCGGTCGGTCTCTTCCTGCTCCAGCACCTGGTCGCGCCAGCCCTCGAAGGCGGAAAAGCCCTGTTCCAGGCGCCGGGTGGTGCCGCGGTCGATCCACAGCGTGGCGCGCGACAGCGTCTCCAGGAAGCGCCGGTCATGGGAGATGATGACGAGCGCCGAGCGCAGCGACTTCAGTTCGCTTTCCAGCCATTCGATGGCGGGTAGGTCGAGATGGTTGGTGGGCTCGTCCAGCATGAGCACGTCGGGCTCAGGCGCGATGACGCGGGCCAAAGCCGCCCGGCGGGCTTCGCCGCCGGAGAGGTTGGCCGGGTCCTCGCGGCCGGTGAGGCCGAGCTGGTCCAGCAGATATTGCGCCCGATACTCCTGGTCGCCCGGCCCCATGCCGGCTTCCACATAGGCCAGCGTGGTGGAATAGCCGGAAAAGTCCGGCTCCTGCGGCAGGTAGCGCACCGTGGTGCCGGGCTGCACGAAGCGGGTGCCGGAATCCGGCTCGATCAATCCTGCCGCCACTTTCAGCAGCGTGGATTTGCCGGAGCCGTTGCGGCCAACGAAGCACAGGCGCTCACCGGCGGAGACGGAAAGTTCCGCCCCGGCGAGCAAGGGCTGCACGCCGAAGCGCAGATGGATATCTTGAAGAAGGACGAGCGGAGGAGCCATAGGCCGGGCTTAGCCTCCCTTGCGCGCGAACGCAAAGGGTGCGTGAGCCTGCATGGCTGCCCCGACCGTCACGGCATGGCTGCTCGAGCCCGCGCCGTGGGGGCCGAGTGGCAGCTTTTCGCGCCGCCTGCGCCGGGCGGGAACCGGCCGGATCCCGCTCCGGATCGCAGAGCAACGCGAAAATGAACCGCCACCGATCCCGTCGGAGCGCCACGGCGTCGAGACCGACCGGCCCAGGACCGACCGGCCCAAGACCTGCCTGGCCAAGACCGACCTACCCAAGGCGGCACCAAATGCTGGTGACCCCAGTGGAAGCAGGCCAGTAGAAGCGACCGAAGGGGAATGGAGCCTACGCCAGATGTGATGATGCGCCGTTTAATCTGCCGGTGCCAGATGACCGGCACACTGCCGGCCCCTGACGGTCACCGTGCGCACGCACGCGGCCGTCAGCGGCCCGGCACCCGCACGGACACGGTCCGAACGGGCGGCGGCATCAGCGAGGATCAGTGGAGGGTGGATTCTCCACGCAGCCGGGCGATCTGGTCCTTCAGGACGAGCTTGCGCCGCTTCATTTCCGCGACCTTCAAGGGGTCCGAGGCAGGGCTGGTGGCTTCGCGGTGGATTTCCGACTCAAGCGCGGCATGACGGCGCTCGAGCTGCTGCAAGTGGGACTGGACGGACATTCTTGGCGTCTCCCTGTCTGCAATGTTCGTCATGCTGTCATGGAGGCGGCAAAGAGTCGACTGTCGATTGTGCCGTCTTGGACCGAAGGCGGCTTGCAGCGGCGCAAGCCCGTGCGATATTCGAGGCGACAGCTCAGCGGGACGCGGCGGAAAAGTATGACCAGTGACGACGAGCGAGAGCTGAAAACGCATCTGGAGCGCCTGCGCCAGGAGCATCGGGACCTGGACGCGGCCATTGCCGCTTTAACCGCCGTGGCGGGGGCGGACGTCTTGCAGATCCAGCGCTTGAAGAAGCGCAAGCTGCAGCTGAAGGACCGTATCGGTCATCTGGAAGACGAGCTGTTTCCGGACATCATCGCCTGAGCGGCGGGGCCTGAAAACGGCAAACGGGGCGCCGCCTGCGCAGCGCCCCGTCGCGGTAGAATGCAGCCGTGGCATCGGCCGGATCACATCTGGGTGAGTCCGGCGGCGCCGCTGAGGCAGGATCCGATCAGAGCTGGGTCAGGATGGCCTGGGCGCTGGAGACGTCGGCCTTGGAGGGCACGTCTTCCACATTGAGCGTCTTCACCACGCCGTCCTCGACGATCATGGAATAACGCTTGGAGCGCAGGCCGAGGCCCACCGCCGAGCCGTCGAACGCCAGGTCCAGCGCCTGGGCGAATTCGCCATTGCCGTCGGACAGGAACAGGATCTTGCCATCGGCGCCGGAGGCGGCTTCCCACGCGCCCATGACGAAGGGATCGTTCACCGAGACCACGGCGATGGTGTCGATGCCCTTGGCGACGATGTCGGCGGCGCGGGCCACATAGCCCGGCAGATGATTCTTGTGGCAGGTGGGGGTGAAGGCGCCGGGCACTGCGAACAGCACCACGCGCTTGCCCTTGAAGATGTCGTCGGTGGTCTTGGGCACCGGGCCGTCCGAGGTGGACACGCGGAAGGTGACGTTGGGCAGGCTGTCGCCGACCTGGATGGACATGTTCATCTCCGCTGAAATGCGGCCTCCATGGGCCACTGCGCGGGGAGAATAGGAAGTTTTACGCCGGAAGAAAGCGCCAAAGCGCACCCGCCGCCACTTCCCCTCAACCGGCGATGTCGAAACAGGCAAACCGGCGTGCGGCCGGCTTCGGTGGCCCTGCCGCGATGCCGCTCAGCGGCGCGCGGGCAGCGGTGGCAACGGGACAACGGTCTCGATGGCGCGCGTGCCCTCGATCAGGGTCAGGCGCAGCCGATTGCCGGTGGCGGGCGCATCGCTCGGCACCCCCAGCAGGGGCGCGGCAAAGCGCAGATTGGCCCCCGCGGCGCCCGCCGGCTGCGGCAGCGGCAGCGCCCAGCCGTCGTCCGGCCCTTCCAGGAACAAGCTGGCGCCGGTGCCGGCCTTGGCGGTGACGATGATCTGCGGCGGCGTCTGGCTGCTGTCGATGGACACCGACTGCACCGTCAACGGCCCCGGCGCGCCCAAGGCGGTTGCCACCGGAATGGCGGCCCGTGCCGCCGCCAGCCCGGCATTGTCGGCGCCGGTGCCGGGGAGGGCGAGCGCCACATGGGCCTGGGCGGGCACGCACAGCGCCTGGCAGACCGCGAAATCCAGATTGAGATCCAGCAGTGCCGGCTTGCCTGGGTCTGTCAGGCGCACCGTCAGCGGCAGGATCACCGTGTCCTTGTAGCCGATGGAAAAGCCGCCGGAGCCATCGGAGAAGCGCCGGGGCGCCGGCCAGCCGACGGTGACATCGGCCACGTTCTGCGAGCCGCTCCAGTCAAACCGCGGCGGCACGCCGCTGTCGCCGGGATAGCGCCAATAGGTCTTCCACCCGGTGTCGAGCCGCAGTTCCAGCCCGGCCTGCACCTGGCCATCGGCTTCGCCGCCGGCCAGCAGGCGCACCTGGGCGGCCTCGGTGGTGGCCTGCGGCCCCACCGGCGGCCCGGCATGCGCCATGCGGGCGATCACCGGAGCCAGAGGCAAAGCGGCGAGAGTGCGGACTAGGGTGCGGCGGGTGAGCGTCATGGCTCTGCGCTAGCGCGTGCGCGGCCGCGGTGCAAAGGGCATGGCCGCACTTTGTTGTGACTGCGGGCCCCGCCGGCCCGCCGGAACGGGCAATTTCCGCGGCCGGGCTGCCACGTGCGTGCGTGCGGCACGTTCCCAAAACGCCGGATGCGGGTTACGCTGAGGGCATGATGGATGATCGCTCGCATTCCTCCCCCAGCGGCCCGCGCGATTTTCTGGACGGGCAGATGCTGATCGCCATGCCGAGCATGCGCGACGAGCGGTTCGCCCGGTCCCTGGTCTATGTCTGTGCCCATTCTTCCGAGGGGGCCATGGGCATCGTGGTCAACCAGCCGGCCAACCATATCGATTTTGGCGATCTGCTGGTGCAATTGGACGTGGTGCCGGCACAGGAGCGCATCCTGCTGCCGCAGCGGGCGGAAACCGTCCGCGTGCTGCGCGGCGGCCCGGTGGAGACCGGGCGCGGCTTCGTGCTGCATTCGGCGGATTATTTCATCGAGAACTCCACCTTGCCCATCGACAACGGCATCTGCCTGACCGCCTCGCTGGATATTTTGAAAGCCATCGCCGGCGGCCGCGGCCCGGAGAGCGCAGTGCTGGCGCTCGGCTATGCGGGCTGGGCGCCGGGGCAACTGGAGAGCGAAATCCAGGCCAATGGCTGGCTGCATTGCCCGGCCGATTCCGAACTGGTGTTCGGCGAGGTGGTGGAAGCCAAATACGATCTCGCGCTGCGCAAGCTCGGCGTCCTGCCGGGCATGCTCTCGCCGGAGGCGGGGCACGCCTGAGGGGGCGGGCATCTGGCTGGGCCGGTAGGATTTGACATCCAGGGCGGCCTTTCAGGTTCGTCATGGCCGGGCTTGTCCCGGCCATCCATGCCGCGCCGACCGCGCGCGCCTGGACATCAAGCGCCAAGCTGATCCCCGTGGATGCCCGGGACAAGCCCGGGCATGACGAGCTCCTGGTCTAAGCAGGTGATGCAGGGGGCTCCGCGAAGGCTCAACCTATACACCCGCCGTGGAGCAGGACGACCCGCCCCGCCCCCCTCACGCCGTCCGGCGGCGGGTCTCGGCGGGGGAGGGCTCCAGCAGGACGCGGCATTCTTCCGCCGTCAAAGGCTCGCCGAACAAGGTGCCCTGGCCGTATTCCGAGCCGAGACGGCCCATCTCGCCGGCTTCCGCTTCCTTCTCCAGCCCCTCGGCCACCACTTCCATGCCCAGCTGATGGGCCAGGTCGATCATCGAGCCGATGATGATCGGGCGGGCGGCACGGGCCGGGCCCTTGGCATTGTCGCGGATGAAGCGCTGGTCGATCTTGATGGTGTCGAACGGGAAGCGCTGCAGATAGGCCATGGCCGACTGGCCGATGCCGAAATCGTCCATCACCAGCCCGGCGCCCAGATCGCGCATGCGGTGGAGCATCGCCGCTGCATATTCCGGGTTCTCCATGGCGAGCGATTCCGCCACTTCCAGCTTCAGCGTGCCCGGCGCCACCACATTGCGCGCCAGCACCGATTTCAGATCCTGGATCAGATCGTGCCGCAGCAATTGGCGCGAGGAGACGTTGACGCTCATGAACAGCGGCGGGTCCACCTTCAGGATGCGCTGCCACTGGCCGAGCTGGCGGGCGGCGCGCTCCAGCACGAACAGGCCGAGGTCCAGGATCATCCCGGTCTCTTCCGCCACGGTGAGGAAGTCCGAGGCGGCCAATTCTCCCAGCGTGGGATGGCGCCAGCGCATGAAGGCTTCGAAGCCGCCGATGGCGCGGTCGTGCAGGCGCACCACCGGCTGGTAGCGCACGATGATCTCGTCGCGCTCCAAAGCCCGGCGCAGGTCGCTCTCCAGCGAGGTGCGGTCGATCTTCTGCTGGCGCATGGCCGGGCGGAACACCTCGATGCGGTCGCCGCCGATGCGCTTGGCGAAATACATCGCCAGTTCCGCATCCTTCAGCACGTCCTCGCGCTTGCCCATGTCCGGCCCGGACAGCACCAGGCCGATGGAGGCGGTGATGAAGATCTCGCGCTCGGCGAAGGTGATGGGCGCGCGCAATGAGCGGCGCAGGGTGTCGGCGAAGGTGGTAATGCGCTCGGGATCGCGCTCGGACAGCAGGATCATGCCGAACTGGTCGGCGGAAAGGCGCGCCAGGGTATCCTGCGGCTTCAGCAGGCGCATCAGGCGCCGGGCCACCGTGAGCAGGATGGAATCGCCCACCGCCATGCCCACGGAGACATTGACCTGCTTGAAACGGTCGATGTCGATGATCATCACCGTCGGCTTCACCGCATCGTCGACGCGGGAGAAGGTCAGGGCCTGGTCGAGCCGGTCCAGGAACAATTCGCGGTTGGCAAGGCCGGTGAGATTGTCGCGCACCGCGTCATGCAGCAGCCGCTCGGCCGCCACCCGCTCGCCGGTGACGTCGGAGAGGGCGCCGATGCAGCGCACCACCTCGCCGTCCGCGCCCACCACCGGGCGGGCGCGCAGGTTGAAGGTGAGATAGTGGCCGTCGATGGCCCGCAGCCGGAAGTCCTGGTCGATGCGGCCGCGGCGCTGGTCGATGATGCCGTCGAGGGTGGCGCGGAAGCGGTCGCGGTCGGCGGGGTGCAGCACCTCCAGCCAGCCGGCGGCTTCGGTGGCCAGGGAATGGCGCTTCAGGCCCAGCGCCTCTTCCGCTTCGGGCGAGACATAGATGCGGTCGCTGTCCACATCCCAGTCCCAGACGATATAGCCGGAGCCGGCCAGCGCCAGCGCCCGGCGCTCCAGATCGGAGGTGGAGCCCTGGATGGCGCCGACGCCGGTGAAGGCGTGCTGCATCACCGTGAAGCCGATCAGCATCACGATCAGCACCAGGCCGCCGGAGAGGGCGGGGGCCACCAGATCGTTGGTGACCACGCCAGCCACGGTCATGCCGGCCATCACCACCCACACCACCAGGAGCATCCAGGTGGGGATGATGAGCACGGCGCGGTCATAGCCGTGCTGGGAGAGCCAGATCACCACCAGCAGCCCGGCCACCGCGACGCCCGCCAGCGACAGGCGGGCGATGCCGGCGGCCACCGGCGCATCCAGCAGCGCCACCGCCACCAGGGCCGCCAGGAAGGCCAGCCAGCCGGCGGCTACGTGCACATAGCGCACATGCCAGCGGTTGAGATTGAGATAGGCGAACAGGAACACCAGCAAGGTGGCGGTCAGCACCGCCTCGCCGGCGGCGCGCCAGAATTGCTCGGCGATGGGGGAGAGGCCGAACACCTTGGACCAGAACGAGAAGTCGAGGCCGATATAGCCCAGCACCGCCCAGGCCAGCGCCGCGGCGGCGGGGAACATCACCGAGCCCTTGACCACGAACAGGATGGTGAGGAACAGCGCCAGCAGGCCGGCGATGCCGATGACGATGCCGTGGTAGAGGGTGAAGGAGTTGACCTTGTCCTTATAGGCGTCCGGCTGCCACAGATAGAGCTGCGGCAGATTGGGGCCGGCCAGTTCCGCCACGAAGGTCACCGTGGTGCCGGGGTCCAGCGTCACCAGGAAGACGTCAGCGTCGGGGGCGTTCTGCCGCTCCGGCTTGAAGCCCTGGCTGGGGGTGAGCGAGAGCACCCGGCGATTGCCCAGATCCGGCCAGAACAGGCCCGAGCCCACCATGCGGTAGAAGGGCGCGACGATGAGGCGGTCCACCTGCTCGTCGGTATTGTTGGACAGCGCGAAGGCGACCCAGTTCGGGTTCGGCCGGCCATCGGTGGAGCGCACCTCGATGCGGCGGACGATGCCGTCGGAGCCCGGCGCGGTGGAGATCTGCACCCGCTCATTGTCGGTGTGCAGGCGCTCCACGGCGGGCAGCAGGTCCGTCACCTTGGCATCGAGGCGGACAGCGATGGCTTCCACCGCATGCGCGGAGGGCGCGGCCAGCGACAGCGCTGCCAGAACGACCAGACAAAAGGCAAACAAAGAACGCAACGGCAAGCCTCCGCACCCGGAGAGCCACCGGGACGAGATGCGATCAGTAGCGTCGCCGTGCGGCTGGAGCAAGGCGGCGTCCGGCGCCAACCGGCGGTGCCGGTGCCAGGGTCCGGCATGACGAAGCGTCACGGGCGGCGCGCTGCCCGCGCGCCGCCCGCCCGGCCTCACTCCATCAGCAGGACGATCTTACCGATATGGGTGCTGCCTTCCATGTGGGCGTGGGCGGCGGCGGCCTCAACCAGCGGGAAGGTGGCATCGATCAGCGGGCGCACGCTGCCCTTCGCCAGCAGCGGCCACACCTTCTCCTCCAGCGCCGCCGCGATCAGCGCCTTGTCGGCGACGGGGCGCGAGCGCAGGGTCGAGCCGGTGTGGGTCAGGCGCTTGAGCATCACTCGCATGAAGTCGATCTGCACCTTCGAGCCCTGCTGGAAGGCGATCTGCACGATGCGGCCGTCCACCGCCGCCGCCTCGTAATTGCGGGCCACATAGCTGCCGCCCACCATGTCGAGGATCACGTCCACACCCTTGCCGCCGGTGGCGCTCTTCACCTCGGCGACGAAGTCCTGGGTGTTGTAGTCGATGGCCAGATCGGCGCCGAGCTTGGTGGCGGCGGCGCACTTTTCCGCCGAACCGACGGTGACGAACACCTTGGCGCCGAACGCCTTGGCCAACTGGATCGCCGTAGTGCCGATGCCGCTGGTGCCGCCGTGGACCAGCAAGGTCTCCCCGGCCTTGAGGTGGCCGCGGTCGAACACATTGCTCCAGACGGTGAAGAAGGTTTCCGGCAGCGCCGCCGCCTGCTGCGCCGAGAGGCCGTCGGGAATCGGCAGAGCGGTGCGGGCGGAGGTCACGCAATAGTGAGCATAGCCGCCCCCGGTGACGAGGGCGCACACCCGATCCCCGACCTTGAAGCGCTCGGTGTCCGGGCCCACGGCGACCACGGTGCCGGCGATTTCCAGGCCCGGAATATCCGAGGCGCCGGCCGGCGGCGGATAAAGGCCCTTGCGCTGCATCACGTCGGGCCGATTGACGCCGGCGGCCTCCACCTTCACCAGCAGTTCACCGGGGGCGGGCTGCGGTACCGGGCGCTCGCCGGGCACCAGCGCCTCGGGTCCGCCGGGCACGGGGATGGTGATCGCGGTCATGGTGGCGGGGATCGGCTGGGTCATGATGGCT
>CALRNP020000172.1:0-12612 GCA_943369575.1 Azorhizobium sp. AG788
GGCCTGCCGCGCGCGCTCCCCGCCCGGAGCCATGGGGGACGTCGTGCCTTATACTTTTCAGTTCGGGGTCATCGCCAATTACCGCGATGAGCTCCTCAGCGGCCTGCTGCTCACTGTCCAGCTGTCCGTCACCTCCATCGTGCTCGGCACCCTGATCGGCACGCTGCTGGCCTCGCTGCGGTCCATGTATGGCGGCTGGATCGGCCGGGTGATCAAATTCTATGTGGAAGTGGTGCGCAACACGCCGTTCCTGGTGCAGTTGTTCATCATCTTCTTCGGCCTTCCCGCGCTCGGCATACGGGTGGATGCCACCGTCGCCGCTCTGGTGGGGATGACGCTCAATCTGGCCGCCTACTCGGCCGAGATCATCCGCGCCGGCATCGATGCCGTGCACAAGTCGCAGATCGAGGCGGGCCAGTCGCTGGGGCTCACTTCGTTCCAGATCTACCGCCACATCATCATCGCCCCCGCCATCGCCAAGGTCTATCCATCCTTGTGCAGCCAGTTCGTGCTGATGACCTTGGCCTCCAGCGTCTGCTCGGCCATTTCCACCGAGGAACTCTCAGCGGTTACCGCGCAGATCGAATCCACCTCCTACCGCAGCTTCGAAGTCTATGTGGTGGCGACCCTGATCTATCTGGCGCTGTCGGTGGTGCTGCGCGGGGTGTTCGCGCTCATCGGCTGGCTGGCCTTCCGCCGCCGGCCCACGCTCGCCCCCGCCACCGCCATCGAAGGGGCCTAAGATGATCCTGAGAAGCTTCGGCCTCAACGACCTCATCTTCCTGCTGGAGAGCCTGCGCTGGACGCTGGTGCTCACCGCCATCGCGCTGGCCTTCGGCAGCGTCGCCGGGCTGGTGATCGCCTTGCTGCGGGTCTCGCAACTGCGGGTACTGCGGATCCTGTCCGGGCTCTACATCCAGATCATCCAGGGTTCGCCGGTCCTGATGATCCTGTTCCTGTCCTATTACGGCCT
Source organism: Azorhizobium sp. AG788 (assembly GCA_943369575.1). Taxonomy (GTDB): domain Bacteria; phylum Pseudomonadota; class Alphaproteobacteria; order Rhizobiales; family Xanthobacteraceae; genus Azorhizobium. The sequence goes on from CALRNP020000172.1 coordinate 974, forward strand.
CAGCCTGATGGGCTTCCAATTGCCGGCCCTGGTCGCCGCCAGCATCTCCATGAGCGTCTATGTGAGCGGCTATCTCGGCGAGATCTGGCGCGGCTGCATCCAGTCGGTAGCGAAGCAGCAATGGGAAGCCTCTGAATCCCTGGGGATGACGCGGTACCAGCAGTTCCGCCACATCATCCTGCCGCAGGCCATGCGCATCGCTTTGCCGCCCACCACCGGCTTTGCGGTGCAGGTGGTGAAGAACACCTCCATCACCTCGATCATCGGCTTCGTGGAACTCTCCCGTGCGGGGCAGCTGATCAACAATTCAACGTTCCAGCCGTTCCGGGTCTTCCTGACCGTCGCCGCGATCTATTTCGCCGTCTGCTATCCCCTGTCCCGCCTGTCGGGCTGGCTCGAGAGGAAGTTACATGTCGGAAGTGCGCATTGAGAACGTCCACAAGAGCTTCGGCGCGGTCGAGGTTCTCAAGGGCGTCTCGCTGAATGTGGAAGCGGGCCAGGTGGTGGCCCTGATCGGGCGCTCCGGCTCGGGCAAGAGCACGCTCCTGCGCTGCATCAACGGGCTGGAAACCATCCAGTCCGGCCGCATCGAGATCGCCGGCCATGAGGTGACGCAGGACAAGGCCAAGCTGCGGCAGTTGCGCACCGAAGTGGGCATCGTGTTCCAGAGCTACAATCTGTTCCCCCACCTCTCGGTGGGCGAGAACATCATGCTGGCCCCGCGGATCGTGAAGAACGTCTCCGCCGCCGAGGCCCGCACCAGGGCGCAGGAGGTGCTGCAACTGGTGGGGCTGTCGGAGAAGTTCGGCGCCTATCCGGACCAATTGTCCGGCGGCCAGCAGCAGCGCGTCGCCATCGCCCGCTCGCTGGCCATGCAGCCCAAGGTGATGCTGTTCGACGAAGTGACCTCGGCGCTGGATCCGGAACTCACCGAGGAAGTGCTGAACGTCATGGAGAAACTCGCCCGCGACGGCATGACCATGATCCTGGTGACCCACGAGATGGGCTTCGCCCGCCGCGTCGCCAGCACCACGGTGTTCATGCACCAGGGCAAGATCTGGGAGCAGGGCCCCTCCCCCACTTTGTTCGCCGATCCGAAGACGCCGGAACTGCGCCAGTTCGTCAAATCCGACGTGAAGTGATCCCGTCCGCCAGAAAGTCCGCACCATGAAGCCCGAACTCCTGCAACTCTGCCCGTTCATGCCCGCTCTGGAGGCGGCGCTGGCGGAGCGCTTCACCCTGCACCGCTGGTTCGAGATGGTGGATGGCGACGGCTTTCTCGCCATCCAGGGCGCGGCGATCCGCGGCGTCGTCACCGGCGGCCATCTCGGCCTGCCGGCGGATGTCGGCGCCCGCCTGCCGGGGCTGGAGATCGTCGCCATCAATGGCGTCGGCTATGACAAGGTGGATTTGAACGTCGCCAAGGCGCGCGGGTACCGCGTGACCAATACCCCCGACGTGCTCACCGAGGACGTGGCGGATCTGGCCATCGGCCTCTCCATCAGCCTGCTGCGCCAGATCGTGCGCGGCCATGACCATGTGCGCACCGGGCAATGGCCCTCCGGCGACCTTGGCCTGGGGCGCAAGGTGTCGCGGCGCCGGTTCGGCATCTTCGGCCTGGGGCGCATCGGCCGCGCCATCGCCCGCCGGCTGGAGGCGTTCGACTGCCCCATCGCTTATGCCTCACGCACCCGGCTGGATGTGCCGTATGCCTTCCATGCCTCGCCGCTGGAACTGGCCGCCAACTGCGATGCGCTGATCGTCGCCGCCGCCGCCTCGCCCGAGACCCGCCACATCATCGATGCGCCGGTCCTGGCCGCCCTCGGCCCCCATGGCGTGCTGGTAAACGTGGCGCGCGGATCGCTGGTGGACGAGGCCGCTTTGGTGGCCGCGCTCACCACCGGCCAACTGGGCGGCGCGGCGCTGGATGTGTTCGAGGACGAACCCCGCGTGCCGCGGGCCTTGTGGGACATGCCCAATGTGGTGCTGACCCCGCACATGGCCAGCGCCACCCACGAAACCCGCGCCGACATGGCCCGCCTGCTGCTGGCCAATCTCGACGCGCATTTTTCCGGCCACCCGCTCCCCGCCGCAGTGGTCTGACACGCAGAAGGCTCCCCCAGCGACCGGCTGGGGGAGCCTTCGTGCTGCGCCTTGGCTCAGGCGGCGCGGACGGTCTCCAGGAACCTGTCCATCACCTTGCGCAGGGTCTGGGTCTGCTCCGCCAGGCTGGCGGCGGCGCCCTGGACTTCGGTGGCGGCCGTGCTGGAGTCCGCCGCCGCGCCGTTGATGCCGGAGATATTCTCCGTCACCTGCAGCGTGCCCCGCGAGGCCAATGCCACGTTCTGGGCAATCTCGCGGGTGGCGACGCCCTGCTGGTCCACCGCCGTGGCGATGGCAGTGGCGATGCGGTTGATGCGCTCGATCACCTCGATGATGCCGACGATGGCCGCCGAAGACGCCTGGGTCGAGTCCTGGATCTCGGTAATCTGGGACTCGATGTCCGCGGTGGCCCGCGAGGTCTGGTCGGCCAGTTGCTTGACCTCGGCGGCGACCACCGCGAAGCCCTTGCCGGCATCGCCCGCCCGCGCCGCCTCGATGGTGGCGTTGAGGGCCAGCAGATTGGTCTGGCCGGCGATGTTGCGGATCAGATCGACGATCTGGCCGATCTTGCCGGCGGAGACCGAGAGCGCCCGCACCTTGCCGGCGGTGGAATCCGCCTCATGGGCCGCTGTGGCGACGATGCGGGCGGACTCGTCCACCTGCCGCTTGATCTCCTCGATGGAGGAGGCGAGTTCTTCCGCCGCCGAGGCCACCGTCTGCACATTGGACGAGGCGCTCTGCGAGGCGCCCGCCGCGGTCTCCGATTCATCGGCGACCCGCTGGGTGGCGGAGGCCATGGTGGTGGCGGAGCGGGACAGTTGGTTGGAGGCGGACCCCACCTGGTTCACCACCTCGCCCATGGCATTCTCGAAGCCTTCCGCCAGGGTCTGCATGGTGGAGCGGCGTTCCTGGTCCTGGCGCTGGCGGGCGTCTTCCGCCTCCACCGCCTTGCGGCGTCCTTCTTCCTCCAGGCCGATGCGGATCTGGTCCACGGCGCGGGAGATGTCGCCGATCTCATCCTTGCGGTCGGCACCGGCGATCTCGCCGATATGCTCGCCGCCCGCCATGCGGCGCAGAGCGGTGGTGAGGCGGGTGATCGGGCCGGACACGCCCTGGGCCACCACGGCCATGGCGAGCAGTGCCAGCACGGTGACGGCAACGGCCGAGGCCACCTGCCAGAACAGATCGGTGCGGGCGCGGGCCGCCAGAGAAGCGTTGAGATCAATGGCTTCCGCCATCACCAGCGCCTGCGGCACGGTGATGATGATCGACCAGGCGGTGCCGGTGCGGCCCAGCGCCACCGGCGCGAACACCTTCAGCATGCCGCGCTCGTCATCCTGGCGCACGGCGGCCTCGCCATTGCGCAGGATCGCCATGTCCTTGTCGGCCTGGGGTTCGACGACGGAGAACGGGCCACCGATGGCGCGCGGATTGGCCGAGGAGGCCACCACCAGCCCGGCATTGGACACGATGGAGACCGAGCCCTTGCCACCATAGATGGAGCCATTGACCTTCTCCGCCAGCGCCTGGACGAAGGACAGGTCGAAGTCCGCCCCCGCTACGCCGGCGAAGGCGTCGTTGATGGTGATCGGCACCGACATGGTGGCCAGGAACACCGGCTTGCCCTGGACGATATAGGCCAGCGGCGCCAGGATGCTCTCCTTGCCATTGGTCTGCGGCCCGATGAACCAGCCGCCCTTCATCACGCCGTTGGGATGCAACTCGCGGCTGTCATATTCCACCAGCGGCTGCACGGCGATCTTGCCGCCGGCATCGCGGGTCCAATAGGGCAATGCCCGGCCGGTGGCGTCCGAGCCGATGTCCTTGCGGCCGACGAAGCTGGAATCCATGCCGTCGATGGCATCGGGCAGCCAGGCGCTGTAGGTGCCGTTGAAGCGGGGATTGTCCTTCAGCACCCCCAGCAGAATGCCATTGAGCTGCGCGCGGCGCAGGACGGGCGAGGAACCGGCATTCTCCGGTTTGGCGGCCACCACTTCCAGGCTGCGGGCCATAGTGCGGGCAGCGTCGAAGGCAGACTCCACCTCGGTGCGGACGATGCCGGCCTGTGTTGACGCGAGCCGCTGCAAAGATTCCTTGCTGATGCGGTCCAGCAACCCTTCAACATTGGTCGTGACAAAGCGCGAGGTCTGGTCCGCCGAATAAAGGCCATAGCCCACCAGAGCGCCCGTTGCACCCATCACGCACACGGCGGAGAGCGCGATGATTTTGACTTTAACAGAATGGATATTCACGGTGTCCTCGCCCTGACGAGTTGCATGCCTCACCATGCAACCTCCAGTTCAGGGCTTGCGCGAAGCTTGCGCGGTTGCGTATTTCGCGCAGATCCACCGCTGGTACTACTTTCGTCGCAGCCTTGTCACATAGCGTTTTCAACGTTTCGCGAAACAACCACGGATGTTTCTAAGTAGATTACCGGAGTTCGCACATCAGATCCGGCGCTGTCGAAATCTCTGGTCGGCTGCGAATACATAGGCCGTCCCTCACGCCCCCTGCGGCATGGACGCCGCAGGGGGCGTTATTTCGCTGGCGACCGAGACGAACAGCCTCAGGCCGTCACCGGCTCGCCCAAAGTGTGCATGAGCCGGTTGGCCCAGCCGAAAATGGCGGCGGACAGCACCAGATCCACCATCTCCAGATCGCTCAGACCCAGGTTGCGCAGCGCCTCCACATGGGCGGGCGTGGCTTGGGCGGGCGTGGTGGAGAGCGCCACCGCGAAATCAAAAATCGCCTGTGAGTGGTCATCCAGCTCGGCATCGGTGCCGCCGGCGAAGATGGTCTCCATCACGTCGGTGCGTTTGGTGAGCTGGTTGTAGCGCGAGCTGTGCACGGCCGCGCAATAGACGCAGCGATTGACGATGGAAGCCCCCACCGCCCCCAGTTCCCGCTCCGCCCGCGACAGGCCGTCGGTGCCATACATGATGGCGTTGAACAATGGCGAGCGCACCGCCAGGGATTCCGGATCATGGGCGAGGGTCAGCACATAGTCCGACACCTTGGTGTTGGAGGGCGTAACCTTCATCGCCTCCAACTGTTCCGGGGTTGCCGCATCCAGGCGCACCGGGGTGACATAGGGCACCCATTTGGGAACGACGGTGGTGAATTCGTGGACAGGCGTGCTCATCACAGACCTTTCAGCAGACGCAGGCCGGCGATCACCCGGACCTGATAGTTGACGAAAGCGGCCAGTTCCGCGAGGCGCACGATGTCAGCTTCGGTGATGCCGGCGGCGCGCAGCGCGTCGATGTCGGCGCGGGTCGCCTCGCGCGGTGCGAGGGTGAGGATGTCCGCATGGCGCACGATCGCCGCAAGCCGGGGATCGAGGCCCTCGGCATCCGCCGGGTTGGCCGGATCGGCCACGGCGTCCAGCACCGGGGTTGCCCCCGCCCGCGCCAGAAGTTCCTGATAATGCGCCGTCAGCGCGGCATCGCCATGCTGGCGCGCCATGCGCTCGGCCAGAGCCGCCCGCTCCGCGTGGCTCAACCCGCCCGGATCACGCGGCAGCAGCACCGCGTCGTGGCTGGCCTGGCTCAGGCCCATGATCTGCGCCCGCGTCGCCAGTGCGGCGGCCAAAGGCGAGGCCGACACCACGCCGGCCAAGGCTTCGATGACATGATCCATGTTCGGCAAATCCTCCGACGCGTGCAGCGCATCTCCCGCAGTGCTGCAATGCAACATCCGACGAGACCGTGGATCGACTATTTCATCATGTGATTTACGTATCAAGATAGCCGCATCATGCTGACTATTAATACAGCACCCTGCCTGCGGATCAGCCGCCCGCCCGTCGCTTCTGCTCCAAATTGATGCTTGAAACGAATGATGACGGCCATACTATGCTGATTATGGATTTAGATGACCTCGATCTCCGCCAATTGGATGCGTTCTCAGCGGTCATGTCCGCCGGCAGCATCACCGGCGCCGCGCGCCTGCTGGGCCGCTCGCAGCCGGCCACCACGCGGCTGATCCAGGATCTGGAGACCAGCCTCGGCTACCCCCTGTTCCACCGCAGCGGCCCGCGCATCTCGCCCACAGAACAGGGCGTGCTGTTCTATGAAGAAGTCGAGCGGCTGCTGGTCAGCATAAAGCATATACGAGAACGGGCGCGCGCCATCGGCCGCAGCGAAACCCGACCGTTCGAGGTCGCGGCGACCCCGGCCTTGTCCATCGGCCTGGTGCCCGATGCGCTGGCCCGGTTGGAGGCCACACACCTGCCGCGCCTGCTGCATGTGCAGTCGCTCTCCGCCGAGCATGTGGTGCAGAGCCTTTTGGCGCGCGCGGCGGACTTCGGTGTCGCCAGCCTGCCCATCGAGCATCCCGGCATCGACGTGCATTGGGTGGGCGAAGCCCCTTGCATCGCCGCCGTGCCCGCCGCCTCGCCCCTGGCGCGGCAAGACATGGTGCGCATGGCTGATCTCGGCGGCCAGTGCATCATCACCATGGCCAATCCCTATCGCCTGCGCCGGCGCATCGACGAGGCGCTCAGCCAGGCCGGCATCGTTCCTGAGCGCATGATTGATACCAATGCCTCGCTGGCGGCCCTGGCCATGGCCCGCTCCGGCCTTGGCGTCGCCATCGTCGAGCCCGCCACCGCCTGCGGCCTGTGCCCGGAAGGCCTCGTGCTGCGGCCGCTGGACGTGAACATCCCGTTCCTGTTCGGAACCCTCTCGGCCACCGCCAAGCCGCTGTCGGCCACCATCGTCGCCTTCAACGACGCCCTGCGGGAGGTGGCTGCGCAGCGCCTGCCCGGCTTCCGTCTTCATGAACCCGGCCGCAAGGACACCCTGGCCGATGCCGTCTACGGCACCGCGCCCGACCTGCCCGCCGCCAAACGGGGATCTGCCCGATGACCGCCACCGATGCCATGGGGCTTGATGCCCTGGAACGCCGCCTCGCCCAGGATCTGGCTTGGCTGGAACTGCCCTCCAAATCCTGGGTGCCGGCGCGCCATGTGGACGGGCGCCGGGTGGTGGATGTGATCATCGTCGGCGCCGGCATGGCGGGCCTGGTGGCCTCCGGCATGCTCAAGCGGCTGGGCGTGGACAATCATGTGGTGCTGGACCGCGCCCCCGCCGGCCAGGAAGGGCCGTGGGTGACCTATGCCCGCATGGAAACCCTGCGCTCGCCCAAGCAATTGACCGGCCCGGCCATGGGCCTGCCGGCGCTGACCTTCCGCGCTTTCTATGAGGCCAAATACGGCCTTGCGGCCTGGGACAGCCTGGGCAAGATCCCCCGCACGATGTGGATGGACTATCTGGTCTGGTACCGCAAAGCCCTCGATCTGCCGGTGCGCAACGAGGTGACGGTGAAGGCCATCACGCCCCGCGCCGATGGCATGCTGGACGTGACCACGGCCGACGCCTCCGGCACGAAGCTGATGACCGCCCGCCATGTGGTTCTGGCCACCGGCCGCGACGGCCTCGGCGGCACCTATGTGCCCCCGATCACCGAGGGGCTGGACCGGGCGTTCTGGGCCCATTCCGCCGATGCCATCGATTTCGAGGCTCTGCGCGGCCGCCGGGTAGCGGTGATCGGCGCCGGCGCCTCGGCCATGGACAATGCCGCCGTGGCCCTGGAGACCGGGGCGGCGCGGGTGGATCTGTTCATCCGCCGCACGGATATTCCCCGGATCAACAAATTCACCGGCATCGGCAGCCAAGGCGTGATCCATGGCTTCGCCGGCCTGTCCGATGACTGGAAATGGCGTTTCCTCGACCATACCTTGGCTGCCCAGACCCCGCCCCCGCGCGACAGCACGCTGCGGGTGTCGCGCCACCCCAACGCCTTCTTCCATCTGGGCAGCCCCATGACCAGCCTGGTGCAGGACGGCGACCATCTGGTGCTGACCACGCCCAAGGGCCGCTACGAGGTGGATTTCGTCATCTTCGCCACCGGCTTCCGGGTGGATCTGGCGGAACGCCCGGAACTTGAGGCGGTGGCCCCTTTCATCCGCTTCTGGGGCGATACATTCCCGGTGCCGGCCGGCCAGGAGAATGGGGAACTCGCCACCTCGCCGTATCTGGGCGAAGCTTTCGAGTTCCTGGAAAAGGAGCCCGGCACCTGCCCGGCGCTGAAATACATCCACGGCTTCAACTTTCCCGCCACCTTGAGCCACGGCAAGCTCTCCGGCGACATCCCCGCCATCAGCGAGGGCGCCGACCGGCTGGCGCGGGGCATCGTGCGCGAGTTGTTCGTGGCCGACCGCGAAACCCATTTTGCCAATCTGTCCGCCTTCAACGTACCGGAACTCCAGGGCGATGAATGGGTGGATGCCGACGCCGCGCCGGAGCCCGCCCATGCCGCCGGCTGACGCGCCAAAGTCCATCGTCCTCAATGGCGCCACCTTCACCTATGATGTGGCGGGCGAGACGCATGACGAGACCATCGTCGTGCTGCACGGTGGGCGCGGCATCGGTGACCACCGCACCGATTTCAACGCCTTCCGGCCCTTGGCGAACAACTACCGCCTCTTGGCCTATGACCAGCGCGGCTGCGGCACCTCCTCGCTGACGCCGCCCTACACGTTCGCGCAATATGCCGACGATCTGGAGGCCATGCGCCTCTCGCTCTGCGGCGGCAAGCCCATGGTACTGATCGGCGGCTCATTCGGCGGCATGATCGCGCTGACCTATGCGGTGAAATACGGGGCCGCCGGCCTCTCGCACCTGATCCTGCGCGGCACGGCGCCCAGCCATCACCATGAGGCGGAAGCCATCGCCAATTTCAAGGCCCGCCTGCACAAGGCGCCCAGCGCCTCATTGCGCATGGTGGAGAAGATGTTCTCGGACGTCATCGACGACACCGAGCTGCGGCTAATCTGGCTGGCGCTGCAGCCGCTCTATTTCGAGACCTTCGATGCCGATGCCGCTTTGGAGCGGACCCGGACGCTGCATCTGCATGCGCAGACCCACAACGCGCTTTTCGCCACCAAGGATTACGACCTGCGCGACCGGCTGGCGGACATCGCCGTGCCCACGCTGGTGATCGTCGGCGGCGCCGATTGGATCTGCCCGCCCAGCCAGTCGCGACTGATCGCCCAGAGCATCCCCGGCGCCGAACTGCTGGAAATCCCCGGCGCCAATCATGCGGTGCATGTGGAAGCCAACGGCCCGGTGCTGGCCGGCATCCGCGCCTTCCTGGCGAGGACCGGCCCGTGACCCGCTATGTCTTCACCAAGCTCGGGGAAGCGCTGATCGCCATCTGGGGGGTGGTGACCATCGTGTTCTTCGTCACCCGTCTGGTGGGCGATCCGGTGGCGCTGCTGCTGCCGGTGGGCGCCTCGCCGGAACAGATGCAGCAGATGACCGCCGCGCTGGGGCTCGATAAGCCCTTGTGGCAGCAATATCTGGTCTATGTGGGCCAGGTGCTGACCGGCGATTTCGGCCAGTCATTCCAGTTCAACCGCCCGGCCATCGGCGTGGTGCTGGAGCGCATGCCCGCCACCATCCAGCTGGCCCTCTTGGCCATGGTTCTGGGCATCATCATCGGCGGTGCCGCCGGCTCCATCGCCGCGCTCAAGCGCGGGTCGGTGGTCGAGTTCGTGGTGATGACCCTGGCGCTTTTGGGCCAGGCGACGCCGGTGTTCTGGCTCGGCATCATGCTGATCCTGCTGTTCGCGGTGGATCTGGGCTGGGTGCCCACCGGCGGCTATGGCTCGCCCGCGCATCTGGTGCTGCCGGCCTTCACCTTGGCGGTGTTCGTCAGCGCCTCCATCGCCCGCCTGCTGCGCTCCAGCATGCTGGATGTGCTGAAGGAAGACCATGTGCGCACCGCCCGCGCCAAGGGGCTGCTGCCGGGCACGGTGTTTGTCTGGCACATCGCCCGCAATGCGCTGATCCCGGTGGTGACCATGATCGGCATCCTCACCGGCGAACTTTTGGGCGGCTCGGTGGTGACCGAGACGGTGTTCGCCTGGCCGGGGGTCGGCCGGCTCATCGTCCAGGCCATCGAGACCAAGGATTTCCCGGTGATCCAGGCCGGCGTGGCGCTGATCGCCACCATCTATGTGGTCGTCAACCTCTTGGTGGACCTGCTCTATGCGGTGCTCGATCCGCGCATCAAGGGACGGGGCTGAGCCATGACCTTCTTCCGCTCCCGCTTCCTGCGCGCCCTGGTCAAGAGCCGCACCGGCCTCATCGGCATGGTGCTGCTGCTGGCCTTCCTCGGCGCGGCGCTGGCCGCGCCCTGGCTGGACCTGCCCAATCCGGTGCGCGGCGATCTCAAAGCCCGCCTCGCGCCGCCCACCTGGACCTCGCCGCTGAGCCCCGGCGCCCATCCGCTGGGCACCGACCAACTGGGCCGGGATATCCTCAGCCGCATCATCTACGGCAGCCAGATCACGCTCAGCGTGGCAGCCAGCGCCGTGGTGCTGGGCGGCATCGTCGGGGTGCTGCTGGGCATCGTTGCCGGCTATTGCGGCGGCATGGTGGATCGCATCCTGATGCGGCTGGTGGATATCCAGCTGGCCATCCCGCTTATGCTGCTGGCGCTCTTGGTGGTGGCGGCGCTGGGGCCGAACCTGACCAATCTGATCATCGTCTTGGCGGTCACCAGCTGGATCCGGTATGCGCGCATCATCCGCGGCCAGGTGCTCTCGCTGCGGGAACGGGAGTTCGTGCTCTCCGCACGGGCCATCAGCGCCAGCACCAGCCGCATCATGCTCCGGCACATCCTGCCCAACGTGCTCACCCCGGCCCTGGTGGTGGCGACCCTGGAGCTGGCCCGCGTCATCATCATGGATGCGGCCCTGAGCTTCCTCGGCCTCGGCGTGCAGCCGCCCACCGCCAGCTGGGGGCGGATGCTGGCGGAAGGCCGGGTCTATATTTCCAGCGCCTGGTGGATCGTCACCTTCCCGGGGCTGGCCATTCTGCTGACCGTGCTGAGCGTCAACCTCGTAGGCGACTGGCTCCGCGACTATTTCGATCCGAGATTGAGGACCTGACACTATGACCGCATTCGGCAATCCCTCCCGCATCGAGCGCCTGCGCGCCCGCATGGACGCGGCCGGCATCGACGTCATCGTCTCGTTCAAGCCGGAGAACAGCTTCTATCTCACCGGCTTCAACCCGATCATCTATTCCCATCCGGTGATCGCCATTCTGCCGCGCACCGGGGCGCCGTCCATCCTGGTGCATGCGCTGCGCGACGATCATGCCCGCGCCTCCAGCTTCGTGCCGGACATCCGCCTCTATGGGGCCTGGTCCACCAAGGTCACCATGGGCCTGCACTGGCAGGCGGCACTGGCCAGCCTGCTGGCGGAAGCCGGCCTTGCGGGCAAGGTGATCGGCATCGAGGAAGAGTTCGTGCCGCTGTCGCGCTATCGCGAGCTCGAGAGCCTGCTGCCCAAGGCCACGTTCAAGGACGTCTCCGGCCTGATCATGACCACCCGCCTGGTGAAGGACTCCGACGAGATCGCCAACGCCCGCGCCGCCGCCCGCATCGCCGACGTGGGCATGGATGCCGCCATCGCCGAAGTGCGCGCCGGCGGCTCCGAGCGGGACATTTCGTTGGCCTCCATG
>CALRNP020000173.1:0-12547 GCA_943369575.1 Azorhizobium sp. AG788
CTTGATCTGGCGAATGATCTTGCCGACGTCCTTGGCCGAGGCCTCGCTCTCGGTCGACACGCCTTCAGGGGCCAGCAGCTTCAAGCCATAGGCATCACCGAAATAGCCGAAGGCATCATGGGAGGTGATGATGCGGCGGTTCTGCTCGGGAATGGAGCTGATGGCCGCCTTCACTTCGGATTCCAGCTGATCCAGCTTGGCGGTGTAAGCGGCGGCATTGGCGGTATAGACCTCCTTGCCGGCGGGATCGGCGGCGATCAGGCCGTCGCGGATATTGGCCACATAGACCTTGGCATTGGCCACCGACTGCCAGGCGTGCGGATCGATGGGGCCGTGGTCGTGGCCGGCATGGGCGTCCTTCTTGCCCTTGTGGTCGTCTTCATCGTCCTGCGGCTCGTCCTTGGTGCGCTCGCGCGGGGTGATGCCGGTGGTGGCCACCACCACGGTGGCCTTGGTGCCGGAGGCCTTCACCAGACGGTCCATCCAGCCTTCGAAGCCGAGGCCGTTGACGAAGATCACCTTGGCGGCAGCCAGTTTCTTGGCGTCGTTGGGGGTGGGCTGATAGACGTGGGTATCGCTGTTGGGGCCGACGATGGTGGCCAAGGCGATGCGATCGCCGCCCACATTCTTCACGAAATCCGCAAGAATGGAGAAGGACGCCACCACCGGCAATTTGGTGGTGGGGGCAGGCGTCTGGGCAAGCGCGGGGGATGCGCCGAGCACGAGTGCCGCGGCGAGCAGGGTACGACGGGACAGCATAGAAGGCTCCGTTATGCCTCGAGGTGACGACGAGGAAGCCGGCGGGACAGAACACCGCCCGCAGGACCGAAGATGACCGACACCGCATAGCCTGTGCCGGCCACCAGGATGATCGCGGGGCCGGAAGGGGCGCCCACGTGGTAGGAAATCAGCAGTCCGATGACGCCGGACACGAAGGCGATGAGGGTTGCCACCACCACCAGCCGGGTGAGATCGCGCACCCAGAACCGCGCCATGGCGGCGGGCAGCATCATCAGGCCCACCGACAGCAGCGTGCCCAGAGCGTGGAACCCGCCCACCAGATTGAGCACCACCAGCGCCAGGAACACGATGTGGCTGACGCCGCCGGAGCGGCTGACCGAAGCCAGGAAGCTCGGGTCCACGCATTCCAGCACCAGCGGGCGCCAGATGACGGCCAGCGTCACCAGGCTGACGGTGCCGATGCCCGCCACCAGGATCAAGGTCGGGTCATCCAGCCCCAGCACGGTGCCGAACAGCACATGCAGCAGGTCGACGTTCGAGCCCTTCATGGACACGATCATCACGCCCGAGGCCAATGACACCAGATAGAAGGCCGCCATAGAGGCGTCCTCCTTGATCTCAGTGGCGCGGGCGACCACGCCCGCCCCCACCGCCACCAGCACACCGGCGGCGAGGCCGCCGATGGTCATGGCGAAAAGATCGAGGCCGGAGACCAGGAAACCGATGGCGGCCCCCGGCAAGATCGCGTGTGCCATGGCATCGCCGGTCAGGCTCATGCGCCGCAGCATCAGGAACACGCCCACCGGCCCCGCGCCCAGGGAGAGTGCGAACACCCCCACCAGTGCCCGGCGCATGAACTCGAACTCCGCGAACGGCGCGACCAGCAGATCGTAAAGGGTCACGCCGCACGCTCGCAGGCTTCGGCGCTCTCGTCCCAGGCTTCGCCCATGCGCCGCGCCTTCAACAGATTGTCCGGCGCCAGCGCATCCGCCGTCGGACCCCAGGCCACCGCCGAGCGGGCCAGCAGCAAGGTCTTGGGGAAATGCGCGCGTACCAGATCGAAATCATGCAGTACCGCCAGAACGGTGCGCTTCTCCCCGTGCCAGCGCCGCACCAGATCCAGAAGATCGGTGACGGTCTTGGCATCCAGAGCGGTGAAGGGCTCGTCCAGCAGGATCAGCCGGGCGTCCTGCAACAGCAGGCGAGCAAACAGCGTGCGCTGCATCTGGCCGCCGGACAGCGTGCCGATGGTGCGGGCCTCAAAGCCTTCCAGGCCCACGGCGGCGATGGCTTCGGCAATGCGGCCGCGGTCGGCCTTGCCGATGCCGCCGAACAGGCCGGCGCGGCGCCACAGGCCCATGGACACCATGTCATAGACGCTGATCGGGAAGGAGCGGTCGATCTCGGCGCTCTGCGGCAGATAGGCGATGTCGCGCGAATCCAGTCCGCCGCGATCAATGGAACCGCGCAGCGGCCGCAGGGCGCCGGAAATGCCCTTCATCAAAGTGGACTTGCCGGCACCGTTGGGGCCGCAGATGGCCAGAAGGTCGCCGGACTCCACCACGCCGTCCAGATGATGGACGGCCGGATGGCGCTCATAGCCCAGCGTCAGATCGCGGAACTGCAATTGCGCGCTCATAGATGCACCACCAGGGCCACCGCGACCCACATCACCGCCGACAGCGCCGCCGCCAGCAGCAGCCGCGCGCCGAGGGACGCCCGCAACGCCGACCGCCCCACCTGGACCGGCGTGCGACCGCTGGTGCGGCCACGGGCGGGAGGGGGCGCCACGGGGGCGAGATTGAGGGACGTCGCAGGCATCGGGACTCCGTTTTCGCCTTAAAAGATACAGAGTATCACCAGCGATGTCCAGAAGGATTTGGGCTCTAGATGCCCGTCCACGCCACGCGGCTCACGCGCTCAAGACTTTGACTTATATATATTTTTTGTGCATCGCCCATGCCGCAGCGGCACGGGCGCGGGGCCTTGACGCCGCCGCAGAGCTCAGCCCTCAACCCGCGCCGCCATGGCGCGCGTCAGCACCGCGAAGATGCGCGGGTCGTCCATCTGGGCGACATTGAAGCGCATGAACCCCGAAGCCGTCTGCGACAGGCTGAACACATTGCCCGGCGCCAGCACCACATTCTCGGCCAAGGCGGCGCGGGCCACCTCGGCCGCATTCACCCCGTCCGGCATCCGGCACCACAGATAGAAGCCGCCGCGCGGCGCCAGCCAGGGCACGATGCCGAGGGCCGCCAGCCGGGCGGCGGTCTCGCGCCGCGCCTTGGACAGGCGGCGATGCAACCCCTCCAGATGCTTGCGATAGGCGCCGTCGCTGAGGCAGGCCAGCACCAGGTCCGCCGCCAGCGGGCTCGGGCCGCCGAACTGGGTCGCCACCTGGAGATCGATCAGCGCCTCGATGCGCGCCGCGCCGGCGGCGATATAGCCGCAGCGCACCGCCGCCGACAGGGTCTTGGAGAAGCTGCCGATGCGGATCACCCGCTGCAAGCCGTCCAGCGCCGCCAGGCGTGGGGAAGGGTCCGGCTCCAGATCGGCGAAGATGTCGTCCTCGACGATGGTGAGATCATGAGCCGCCGCCGCATTCAAAAGCCGGTGCGCGGTCTGCGGCGACAGCGTCGCGCCGGTTGGATTATGGAGGGCGGAATTGGTGATGTAGAGCCGCGGCGCATGAGCCGCCAGCACGGCGGCGAACGCCTCCGGGTCCGGCCCGGTGGGGGTATAAGGCACGCTGACGACTTTCGCCCGATGGGCGCGCAGCAGCGCCTGGAAATTGAAATAGCAGGGATCATCCACCAGCACGGTGTCGCCCGGCTGGAGCAGGTGGCGGCAGATCAGATCGATGGCCTGGGTGCCCGAGGCGGTGAGCAGGATCTGGTCGGTGCCGGCCTCGATGCCTTCGGCCGCGAACTGGCGCGCCAGCAGCCGCCGCAGGGCCAGCGCGCCGCGGGTATTGCCATAGTCCGCCAGCAGAGCATCCTCGGCCTTGGCCAGATGGCGCAACGCCCGGCGCAGCGCCTCCTGCGGCATCCAGTCCGCCGGCAGCCAGCCGCAGCCGGGCTTGAGCATGTCGCTGCCCGCATCCAGCGCTTGGCGCGACAGCCAGAGCGGATCCACCGCCCGGTCGCGGCGCGGCTCCACATCCGCCAGCACCAGCGGCGGCACCGCCCCGCTCACATAGAAGCCGGAGCCGGGGCGGGCCCGGATCAGCCCCTCGGCGGCGAGCCGGTCATAGGCCTCCACCACCGTGGAGGGCGACACCTTGAGGCTGGCGGCGAGGCTGCGGATGGAGGGCAGCCGCTCGCCTGCCGTCACCGCTTGGCTGGCGATGCGCTGGCGCACCGTCTCCATCACCAGCGCGGTGCGGCCGAGGGCGGCCTCGCTTATGGACTGCCCGCCGGCTGTGTCCGCCATGCTCATCTCCCCTGCCCCTGCTCCCCGCCCAAGCGTTCGCGGAAGGCGCCGCCAACTGTACGGCAATCCGTAGCCATACAGTTCGCTATGATTGTATGGCACCGTCCCTGTTGCCGCCAGACCCGCCGCCCTAGGGTCGCGCCCCAGCCAAGGGGTCGTGACATGGTGCAGACGCGGGACGGGTGGGGCAGCGGCCTTGCCGGGGTGATCATTTTCAGCGGCTCGCTGCCGGCGACGCGGGTGGCGGTTTCCGGCTTCACGCCGCTGTTTCTCACCTGCGCCCGAGCCGTCATCGCGGCGCTGCTGGGGGCGGCGCTGCTGGCGCTGCTGCAACAGAAACGCCCCGCCCGGAGCGATCTCGCCTCGCTGGTCATCGTCGCCCTCGGCGTGGTGGTCGGATTTCCGCTGCTGACGGCCTTGGCGCTGCAACAGATGACCTCGGCCCATTCGATCGTCTTTATCGGCCTGCTGCCGCTCTCCACCGCATTGTTCGGCGTGTTGCGCGGCGGCGAGCGGCCCAAACCGTTGTTCTGGCTGTTCGCCGGCACCGGCGCCCTGGCGGTGGCGGGGTTCGCCTGGTCGCAGAGCTCGGGGGCTTCGCTCACCGGCGATCTCTTGATGCTGGCGGCGATCCTGGTCTGTGGCCTGGGCTATGCGGAAGGCGCCGTGCTGTCGCGCCGCCTTGGCGGCTGGCAGGTGATTTCCTGGGCGCTGGTGCTGGCCCTGCCGATCATGGCCGTCGGCGCCCTGGTGACGGCGCCGGATGTCTGGCGGAGCATCGGCGGACCGGCCTGGGCGGGGCTGGCCTATGTCTCGGTCTTCTCCATGCTGGTGGGCTTCATCTTCTGGTATCGCGGCCTGGCGCTGGGCGGCATTGCCGGGGTCGGCCAGTTGCAATTGCTGCAGCCGTTCTTCGGGCTGGCGCTGGCCGGCTGGCTGCTGCACGAGCCGGTGGCCTGGACCATGGTCGCGGTCACCGCGCTGGTGGTGCTGTGCGTGGCCGGCGCCAAGCGATTTGCCTGAGGCCCTTCGATTCGCCTGAGACGCCCCCTCGACAGCGGCGGGCGGCTGGGCTTCATAGGCGGCGGGGCCGGAACGGTCCGCGAGAGGCGCGCTGCACGCGCCTGCCAAGGAGAAGCGTCATGAGCCTGCCGAACCCTCTTTCGCTCATCGCCCGCGCGCCGGTGATCCCCGTGGTCGTGATCGACCGGATCGAGGATGCGGTGCCGTTGGCGCGGGCGCTGGTGGCCGGCGGACTGCCGCTGATCGAAGTCACCCTGCGCACCCCGGTAGCGCTGGAGGCCATGCGCCGGATCGCCGCCGAAGTGGAAGGCGCCGTGGTCGGCGCCGGCACCGTCACCGAGCGCGCCCAGATCGACGCGGTGATCAAGGCCGGCGCCACCTATATCGTCACCCCCGGCACCACGCCGGATCTGGCCAAGGCGCTGGCCGAGGCGCCGATCCCGGTGCTGCCCGGCTGCGCCACCGCCAGCGAAGCCATGACGCTCGCCGCCATGGGCTTTCACGTGCTGAAGTTCTTCCCGGCCGAGCCGTCCGGCGGCGCGCCGTTCCTGAAGGGCCTCGGCGGCCCGCTGCCGCATCTGCGCTTCTGCCCCACCGGCGGCATCGGCCCCAAGAATGCGGGCGAGTATCTGGCCCTGCCGAACGTGGTGGCGGTGGGCGGCTCCTGGGTGGTGCCGGCCGATGCCATCAAGGCCGGCAATTTCGAGACCGTGCGCGAACTGTCGCTGGCGGCCTCCAAGCTGCCCCGCGCCGCCACCTTCGCCTGAGCCGCGCCCATGGGGCGGAGCTCAGCGAATTACCGCCTGTCGAAACTCGCCATTTTGAACGCAGCGATGACAGCCAGATGCAAGGAAACCCTGGTATCAGCTCAAGGACCGCACGCGCGACAGCCCAGCGCAAGCGCCATTCCGGTAAAAACGCTGTGGAATTGGGCAAAAGGCATTATGAGACCACAGGGCCCCGGATCGCTTGGAATGTCTCATTTAAGGAATGCACTTAATTGCAATTTAAGCGAGAAATTCAAAAAAGCAGAAACCGCTGCCACCTCTGCGTAATTGAAAATTCGCTAGTGAACCGAATTTTGTTGCGACGGATTAATCCCGTGGGTAGCTTCCAGGCGCATAATGGAACGGTATATGGGGCTGCGCCGTTTGAATGGGGTACGTCATGGGACAGGCAATTTGTAACGAACCAGGAAGGAGGCGCTCGATGGGAATGATATCGCGCGCGCGCAAAACCGTTTCGTTCATTCTCCTGTTTAAATCCGCAGTCGGATTTAGCATGGCGGCGCTTGCACTTTTCGGCGTGACGGTTCCTTTTTTCGGATTTGAAGCCACCACGGCGACCGGCGGCGCGGCTGCGGGTGTTGGCGCAATGGTAGGGGCTCTTCTTGCGCTTAGGGGGTAGCCATTCCTACAGATGAAAACGGACTGTATGCTTATTTTCTGATTGCAATGATCGCCTACCTGATGGTGGCATACTGCTTAAGAAAATATAAGACGGGCAGTTTCGTAGATAAAAATGGAAAATTTGTCTTAACAGCAGTTTTCGATAGCGCCACATTTTGTGGGTCTGCGATGCTTTTGGTTGGCATTTTGAGTCCACCGATTTTGACGCTAATTGGCAACACTAAGCCATTTTTAATTGTCGCGGGGATTGCTGGAGTTGTTTACGGGATTCACGCCCTTATTCCAGAAGCTCCCGAAGATTAATTTCTTCGAACTTTAAAAAACTGAAATAGAGACTGTAGAACTATTACACCCATATTGAGATACCAAGAGCGCTTAGCGCCTTATCATCGCGAGCTTTATGTCGAGTACCGTTACAATAAATTTGCCCATCCCGCAGGCGGGTTATTTAGCAGCATTCCTTTAGCTGACCCAACCGAGCGTGCAGGTCGTTTGCACGCTCGGTAGAATAATAAAAGCCTACGGTCGGTCGTTATTGGACTATATCCCTCAGCCCCGCCTCAATGCGAGCTGACGCCTTCCAGTGCCGTGCGCGGGATGATGGCGCCGCGGTGCATGATCACCGCACCCGCCAAGGCATGACCGGCACGGGCGGCGGCTTCCGGGCTCTCGCCCTTCAGGCGCGCCGCCAGATAGCCGGCATTGAAGCTGTCGCCGGCGCCGGTGGTGTCGACGGGCAGCACTTCGCGCTCCACCGGCACGAACACCGTCTGGCCGTTGGCGTGCACATAGGCGCCGCCGGGGCCGTTCTTCACCACCACTTCCTTGACCCCATAGGTGGTGATGCGGGCGATGGTGGCTTCCGGCGAAGCATCGCCCCACAGCATGGCCTCGTCCTCGAACGTGGGCAGGGCCATGGAGGAACGCTTGAGCGCCTCGGCAAACACCATGCGGGCGCGGGGCAGATCACCCGCCCAGCCGCGCGGCCGGAAATTGCCGTCGAAGATGCGCCAGGCGCCGCGCTCGGCCGCCACCTCCAGGGTGGCGAGGAACCGCCCGAGGCCGGCGTTGGAATAGAGCGACAAGGTGATGCCGGAGTAATACACCGCCTGGGCGGAGACCACCTGCTCGGCCACGTTCTGCCAGCCGTCCAGCTCGAACAGCACCCGCGCCGGGGAGGTGTCGCGCCAGTAATGGAAGGTGCGCTCGCCCTTGTCGTCGGTGGTGATGATGTAGAGGCCCGGCATGCGGCCCGGCACCTTGAGGATGGCGGCGGTGGACAGGCCCTCGCTGGTGGCAAGATCCTGGATCTGGGCCGAGAAGGCATCATCGCCCAAAGCGGTGACATAAGCGGTCTCGATGCCGGCGCGGGCCAGATAGACGGCGGTATTGAAGGTATCGCCGCCGAACGCCAGGCCGAAGCGCCCGTCATTGCCGCGCGCCAGTTCCACCATGACCTCGCCTATGGAAACCACCTTGGCCATCTGCGCTCCTCATCTTCCCTATGCCGGACCTTGCCCGGCCTGACGCCCAGGCGCCGGGGCCACTCTGCGGCGGCCACCTTTGAGCCATGCGCCCCGCCCATGCAAGTGCGCCGGCCTTCTGCGCCCGCCGCGCCCCTCCCCCGCTCAGTCCAGCGGCGGCGGCGCCGGGGTCGTCCAGGTGGCCGCCTGGAGACGCAGGCTGCCGGCCGGATCGGGCGCCATCCGCCCCGCCACCTGCGGCGGCGGGCGATAGCGGGCGCGCAGGTCGCGCTCGCGGCGCAGATTGTTCTCGATCAGGCACAAGGAGCGCTGCTCGAAATCACCGATGCCGCGCCGGCCCTCGAACGGCGCCACGCTCTGGCAATCGAAATTGCGGAACATGACGAAGCGCACCTGCGCCTCGTCCAATTGGCTTTTCCAGCGGGCGCGCTGCACGGCGGCGAGATCGGCGCGCCCCTCCACCACCGCCATGGCCGCCTCAAAGGCGGCGACCATGGCCCGGTCGGTGGATTGGGTAGCCTCGAACAGGCAGCGGCTGTAGTCCGGGCTCGGCAGCTTGCCATTGAGGCAGGGGTTCGGCTCGCGCCACGACCCCTCGTCGGCGGCGGAGGCGGGAGGCGCGAGCACGCCCATCACCAGCCCCGCGAGGAGGACGATGACGCGCCGGGGCCCGCCCCGACCGGGAGCCTTGGGCGCCGGGGTCAGGCGGCTTTGCGCTGGGCGAGGAAGGTGCCCATGCGCTCCAAAGCGCGGGAGATGTTCTCCGGCGAATTGGCATAGGACAGGCGGATATAGCCCTCGCCATAGACGCCGAAGTCCGGCCCGCCGATCACCGCCACCCCGGCCTCTTCCAGCAAGGCGGACGCCAGCGCCTTGGCCGAGGACCAGCCGGTCTGGGTCACATTGGGGAAGGCATAGAAGGCGCCCTTGGGGGTGGCGCAGGACACGCCCGGCAAGGCGTTCAGCCCCTTCACCACCAACGCGCGACGGCGGTCGAATTCCGCCAGCATGGCATGGACCGCATCCTGCGGCCCCTCCAGCGCGGCGATGCCGGCGAACTGGGTGGGCGCATTCACGCACGACCACGCATTCACCGAGAGCTTGCGCACCTTCTCATAGAGATCCTTCGGCCACACCGAATAGCCCAGCCGCCAGCCGGTCATGGCATAGGTCTTGGACCAGCCATTGAGCAGGATCAGCCGATCGCGGATCTCAGGATAGGCCAGCAGGGTCTGGTGGCGCTCGCCGTCGAACAGGAACTGGTCGTAGATCTCATCCGACATCAGCGCCACGTGCGGATGGGCGGCAAGCCCCGCCACCAATTTGTCGATCTCCGCCTTGGGGGTGACGCCGCCGGTGGGATTGGCCGGTGAGTTGATGATCAGCAGCCGGGTCTTGGGGGTGATGAGCGCCAGCGTCTCTTCGGCGGAGAAGGCAAAGCCGTTCTCCTCGCGGATCGGCACCGGGATCGGGGTGGCGCCGGTGTGCTCGATCATGGAGCGATAGATGGGAAAACCGGGATCAGGATAAAGGATTTCCGCGCCGGGCTCGCCGAACAGGCGGATGGCCGCATACATGGTCACCTTGCCGCCGGGCACGATCAGCACCAGGTCCGGGTCCACCTCCACATCGAAGCGGCGATTGAGATCGCGCGCCACCGCCTCGCGCAAAGGCAGGATGCCGACCGAGGGGGTATAGCCGTGCTGCCCGTCCTTCAGCGCCTTGATGGCGGCATCCACGATATGCTCGGGGGTGCGGAAATCCGGCTGGCCGATGCCGAGATTGACCACGTCGCGGCCCTGGGCGGCCAAAGCGGTGGCGCGGGCCAGAACGGCGAAGGCGTTTTCTTCGCCGATGCGGTCGAAGTCGGCAACGGTGGTCAGCATTAGCCTCTCCCTTGGGTGGGCCCGCGCCGCCTATCAAGCGTCACGACAGGAACCCTTCCCCGGTCTTTGGGTTGTCCATGGAGCTGCGGTGCTCAGCCCCGCGCGGCGAGCCAGACTCGCGCGCCTCGCACCGATAGCACCAACGACGAACAAAGGAGAGATCCCATGGCCAATCGTCTCGATGGGCGCAAGGTCGCCGTTCTCGTCGCCAATGGCTTCGAACAGGTGGAACTGACCGAGCCGGTGAAGGCGCTGAAGGCCGCCGGCGCCGATGTGAAGATCGTCAGCCCGGAGACCGGCAAGGTCCAGGGCGTCAACCATGACACCCCCGCCGACACCGTGGCGGTGGACGTGTCGCTGGACCGCGCCGATGCGGCGCAGTTCGATGCGCTGATGCTGCCCGGCGGGGTGCTGAACCCCGATGCCCTGCGCATCAATGAGGGCGCCATCGCCTTCACCCGCGCCTTCTTCAAGGCCGGCAAGCCAGTGGCCGCCATCTGCCACGGCCCGCAACTGCTGATCTCCGCCGGTCTGGTGAAGGGCCGCAAGATGACCGGCTACAAGGCCATCCAGGTGGACCTGGCCAATGCCGGCGCTCAGGTAAGCGATACGGCTGTTGTGGTGGACCAGGGTCTGGTCACCAGCCGCAACCCCGGCGACATCGCGGCCTTCAATGCCAAGATGATCGAGGAGTTCGGCGAAGGTCGGCATTCCGGGCAACGGACTGCCGCAGAGTAAGATCAAGCTCTAGACTTGGACTTGACCGCCAACGGCCCCGGCATCGCAATATGCCGGGGCCTTTTTTTTACTGTGACGATCGCGACTACCTCCTATTGCAAAGCACAACGGCCGCTCTCAGGGCGAGCACCCTCGAACAAGAGCCAGAATTCGCCAGTTGACTCCGGGGCCGGCATAAAATCGACTATGAACGGGAGTTGAAGCGGGCGGCGACGTCCACGGAGTGGGCTGTGAAAAGACCTTATCGCCTCGCCTTCCCGATGCTGCGGGTGGCGGTGGTCTGCACGGCGCGCGGGCTCGTCCACCTGCCGTGCGCGGTCTTGATCGGCCTGCTGTTTCTGGCTGGCGGCATGGTCAGCGGCACACGGGCGCAGAGCTACCCGGATCGCCCCATCACCATCGTCGTCTCGGTTCCGGCCAATGGCGTGAGCATGCGCATTGCCACCGCCTTGGCCGCAGGGCTGACGCGGGTGTTGTCGGTGCCGGTCGACGTCTCCAGCCGGCCGGGAGAGAACGGCTTCCTCGGTGCCCGTTCGGTGGTGAAGGCGCCGCCGGACGGCTACACCCTGCTATTGGGGCCCAGCAGTTTCTTCCTGTTTGATTTTTCCGTCAGCCCCGATGCCGGCTATGTGCCGGAGCGCGATCTCGACGTCATCCTCATGGCGGTGCGGGCGCCTTATGTGCTGGCGGTGCATCCCTCGGTGCCGGCGCGAACCGTCAAGGACTTCATTGCCTATATGAAGTCGCGCCCCGGCGGCGTGGATTTTGCCGCGCGCTGGCCCGGCTCGATCAACGATCTCCTGACGGCGCAATTCTGGGCCGCCTCCGGCACCGCAGGGCGCATGACCTATATGGCGGACGTCCAAGCCCTCAGAAGCGCGCTGGAGGCAGGCACGATCTCAGCCGCCTTCCAGAATGCGGGCGACATCGCCGGCGAGGTGCAAGCCGGCAGGTTGCGGGCCATTGCCGTTACCAGTGATGCCCGCAGCCCCTTGTTTTCCGGCGTCCCCACTTTCACCGAGGCAGAGTTGCCGGGCCTCGACGCCTTCACCTGGCAGGCCATCGCCGCCCCGGTCGGCCTGCCGCCCGATGTGCGCAAAAAGCTGGAAAGCGCCTTGCGCACCGCCCTGCTGGACCGCACCGTGATGGCGACCCTGGACGGCTTGGGCTCGGAAGTGGCCGCTATGGATTCCCGCCAGTTCGCCCGCACCCTGGCAGACGCGCGTCGGCGCTGGCGATCCCTGCTGTTGCCGGGCGCAGGGCCGCGGTAGGCCATCGTCAGTCGCCCGATCCCGCTCAAAATCGCTCTGCAGCGGCGCAGGCATTCCGGCGCGGATAGCGGACGCGAGATTCCGCAAAGTAAGATCGTATACAAACACCTCCCACAAAGTGAGTCATAGGCGTCGAATACGCGTGGGGGGCTTTCGTTAGAACAGAAAAAGCTCAACACCGTTGACCGTCGCCGATGGTTAACAAATCTTTATAACTCCCTTGACCTGACGCGTCCGAAATGTTGCAGTCACACCCCTGTCTTGTGGTGGGGACCAAGAGAGAGTGGTCGGCGGTTTTTGCCGCACGAAGGAGAATGTGTGGTGGGTCCTCGAAGGCTCTTCGCTGCGTGGTTGGCGGCGGTGGCACTGTGCGCGATGGTTCCCCTCGGCTACAGCCTGTTGGGTGGCAAGCTGCAAGCTCAGGATGAACCCGGTCGCCCGATCACGCTCGTGGTGCCGGTGCCGGCGGGCGGCGTGACCATGCGGCTGGCGGACGTACTGGCGCCCGCTTTGTCGCGCGTCATGAAGGTGCCGGTGGTGATCTCCACCATGACCGGCGAGAA
>CALRNP020000174.1:0-12527 GCA_943369575.1 Azorhizobium sp. AG788
GCGACAACGTCGCTTCGCCCTGTGGGATGGAGGAGACCGGCCGCACCTCGCTCATATGTCCCCCCAGCGCCTCATAGTCCGACAGCTTGAGCGTGAACTCGATGGGCGCCACCAGCGCCGGGGTCGGCACATAGCCGAAGGCGTTGTCCGGCAGGCGGGTCACATCGACCATGAAAGTGATGCCGCCGCCGGGATAGACATAGACCGGCGCGCCGCCGCTAGTGACATAGGTCAGCGCATCCTTCACCGACTTGGTCAGCCGCACCGGATTTTCGGTCACGCCCGAGCGCAGCGAACCACCGGCGCCGGCCATGAACAGCACCGTGGACAGTGCCGGTTCGCAATTCTCCTTGACCCGCTCGGCGGAGGCAAGCAGGTCCGCGGGCAAGGGCTTGGCCACCGGCACCAGCGCCGCGTCCAGCTCGTAATACGCCGCGTGCTCGCCGGTGGTGGAAATGAAGAACAGGCGCAGGCCGGGCCAGGCAACCTTGGGATCAAACGGGCCGATGATCGCCAGAGGATCGGTGATGTTGGTGCCGCCCCAGCCGGTGCCCGGCTCGGCCACCTGGAAATAACGGCCCGGCGTCGAGCGCCGGCCCTTCATCTTGATGCCGGTTTCGGGAATATCCAGCAGCTTGCCAGCCTGGTGCTCGGACAGCACGCCGGTGATGTGGTCATCCACCACCACCACTTCATCGGCCTTGCCCAGCCACTGCTTGGCGAACATGCCGATGGTGGCGGAGCCGCAGCCGACCCGCATGCGCTCTTCCTGGAAGCCGTTGACAATGGGCGCCTTGCCCGCCTGCACGATCACCGAGGAGCCGCCGTCGATGGTCAGTTCCACCGCCTTGCCGTTGCACAGGTCCAGAAGGGCTTCGCAGGTGACGCGCCCCTCCTTCTTGGCCCCGCCGGTGAGGTGATGCACCCCGCCCAGCGACAGCATCTGCGAGCCATATTCGCTGGTGGTGACGTGCCCCACCGCCTCGCCGGCGGCGCGCACCGTCGCCTGCTCCGGGCCGAGGAAGCGGTCGGTGTCGATCTTCACCTTGACGCCGCAATAACTGAAGATGCCCTCGGTCACCACAGTAACCATGTCCACCCCATCCACCTCGGCGGAGACGATGAACGGAGCGGGCTTGTAATCGGGATAGGTGGTGCCGGCGCCGATGGCGGTCACGAAAGTCTCGTGGTTGCCCAGCAGCTTGCCGTCCCAGTCGCCGCCGCGGTTGAACGGCACCACGGAGCCGCCCTGCGCCAGCGCCCGGTCCAGCACCACATGGGGGTCCACGCGCACCAACTCGCCCGCATGATTGGCATAGCGGTCGCACGCGCCGGTGGCGCCCGGCTTGATGTAGCACATCACCGGGCAGGCATCGCAGCGGATCTTCTCGTCGACGGCGGTCCGCGTGGCGGTGGTCTGGTCGTCTAGCATTTCGCTCACTGCTCCAGGGCGCGGCGGCGCCGACCCATCTGCAAAGCAAGCACCGGGCGACAGCCCGACGCGTCCGAAAGGCGCCCCGCACCGGCGATGAGCGCGGTGCAGTTCATATGTGTACTAATGAAATATGCGCCGCCCGACCTGTCAAGCACAAGGATGAGGCACGCTGCACGAAGCGGCAGCGTGCCTCATGAGCAGATTACCAGAGTTCGCCGGCCTTGAACGCAGCGGTGTGTGCGCCGAGCGCCGGCGAGGGCTGGTCCGACACCATGGGCTGGCCGTCAATGGTAATCGGCGTGCGCACGCCGGGGATGGTGCCACCGAGGGCGTCAGGGGCAGGAATGTCGATGCGCATGCGGCGGGCGATGACCTGCGGATCATCGAACACTTCATTGAGCCGGTTGATCGGCCCGGCTGGGACGCCTGCCGCTTCCAGCCGCGCCAGCAGATCGGCCTTGGTGAAGGTGGCGACCAGATCGGTGAGGCGTTCCACCAGAGGCTCCCGCAGGCGCACCCGCTCCCGATTGGTGGCATAGGCGGGATCTTCGCCCAGCGCCGCATCGCCGATCACCGCGCAGAAGCGGCGGAATTGCGCGTCATTGCCCACGGCCACGATCACATAGCCATCGCTCACGGCGAAGACCTGATAGGGCACGATGTTGGGATGGGCATTGCCCAGGCGCGTCGGCGCGGTGCCGCTGACCAGATAGTTCATGGCCTGATTGGCGAGCACGCCCACCTGGCAGTCCAGCAGGGCCATGTCCACCGTGGCGCCCTGCCCCGTGGCATCCCGGCGCCGCAGGGCCGAGAGAATGCCGACGGTGGCATAGAGGCCGGTGAAAATATCGGCAAATGCGACGCCCACCTTCATCGGCTCGCCCTTGGGCTCGCCGGTGAGTTCCATGAGGCCGCCCATGCCCTGGACGAGATAGTCGTAGCCCGCCCGCTCCGCATACGGCCCGTCCTGGCCGAAGCCGGTGACCGAGCAATAGATCAGCTTGGGGTACGCAGCCCGCAGGCTCTCGGCATCCAGGCCATACTTCTTCAGGCCGCCGACCTTGAAATTCTCCACCAGCACGTCGGCCTTGGCGGCGAGGCGCAGCACATCCGCCTGGCCTTCCGGCGTGCGGAAATCCACCACCACTGATTTCTTGCCGCGATTGGCGGCGTGGAAGTACGCCGCCGAGAGATCACCGCCATCAGCCGCCTCCACAAAGGGAGGCCCCCAGGTGCGGGTGTCATCACCGTCGGGGCTCTCCACCTTGATGACGTCGGCGCCGAGATCGGCCAGCACCTGGCCGATCCAGGGGCCGGCCAGGATGCGGGCGAGTTCGAGAACCTTGAGGCCTTCGAGCGGTCGCGTCACAGCCAGCCCCTCCCGATAACGACGTGCGACATGGCGCCGAACCGGCGCCGGGCGACAGGAGGAACGCGAGGGATCAGCACCATGGAAACTCTTCTTCCCGAAAGGATCTGCCGCCGTGCGTGTGCCGCGCCGGCTGCCGGTTGTCGAGGGATTTGCTCAAAAGCGGGGCGTGCCTGCTTGACGACATTCATTAGTATAGAAACAATCTAGTCAAACACATCGCGCTGCCAGCCAACAGAGGGGCGGACATGATCGCGAACCAGATTTCACCGCCGCCCGCTTCCGCGCGCGGTGGGCGGCGGCGTTTATTGCCGCCTGCGGGACCGCGCCTCCATGGCTGAGCCAGTGGCGCTGACGGTCAACGGCACGCAGCACAGCTTCGCGCTGCCGCGCGAGACGCCGTTGATCTATGTTCTGCGCAACGATCTGGCGCTGAATGGTCCGAAATTTGGATGCGGCCTCGGGGAATGCGGCGCCTGCACGGTGCTGATGGACGGGGTGGCGGCGCGATCGTGCGTGGTCACGCTCGCCAGCGCCGAAGGGCGGGCGGTGACCACCTTGGAAGGGCTCGGGACATTGGACGCCCTGCATCCGGTGCAGGCGGCCTTCATCGCCGAGCAGGCGGCACAGTGCGGCTATTGTCTCAACGGCATGATCCTCACTGCCACCGCCTTCCTCGCCAGCCATCCCGATCCGAGCGAAGCGGAGGTGCGCCACGCCTTGCGCTATAATCTGTGCCGCTGCGGCACCCATGTGGAAATCCTGCGCGCCGTGATGCGCGCCGCCGCGACCCTGACAAATACCAAGGGGGATGCGGCGCCATGAGCGAACCCAACCCCGCCAAGGCCGACCTCCTCGCCCGCTCCGGGACGCTGGCGGTGCTGCGCCCCGCGCAGCATGTGCACGGGCTGGTGCCCTCGGCCCCGCCGCCGGAAGGCGCGCTCGACCTGTTCCTGCTGGTGGACGATGCCGGCACCGTCACTGCGTTCAACGGCCATGTGGACCTGGGCACCGGCATCCGCACCGCTTTGGCCCAGATTGTCGCCGAAGAGCTGGACGTGCCGCTGGAGCGGGTGGTGATGGTGCTCGGCCATACCGGCGGCACTCCCAACCAGGGCGCCACCATCGCCAGCGACAGTATCCAGGTGTCGGCCGTGCCTCTGCGGAGGGCCGCGGCCCAGGCTCGCCACCATCTGGTAGCGCTGGCGGCCCAGGCGCTGGACCTACCGGCAGCGGACCTTGCAGTGGTCGATGGCGTGGTGGTGCCGCGTTCCGGCGGCAATGCGGGGATCGCCTACGGCACTCTCCTCGCCGGCCGTCAGGATCGCCTGATGCTGGCGGACAACGTCGCCTTGAAGCCGATCGCCGACTATCGCGTGGTGGGCCAGCGGATGGCGCGGGTGGATATTCCCGCCAAGGCCACCGGCGCGTTCGTCTATGTCCATGACGTCCGCCTGCCCGGCATGCTGCATGGGCGCGTGGTGCGTCCGCCTTATGCGGGGGTAGATGCCGGCGATTTCATCGGCAAGAGCCTGCTCGGGATCGACGAGGCGTCCGTCGCCGGCATTCCCGGCCTGGTGGCGGTGGTGCATGTGGGCGATTTCGTCGGCGTGGTGGCCGAGCGCGAGGAACAGGCAGCCGAAGCCGCCCGCCGTCTGGTGGTGCGCTGGAAGCCGACACCGCCCTTGCCGGACCTGAGCGATGTGGAGGGCGCCCTGCGGGCCAACCCGAGCACGCCGCGCCTGCTCCAGGACAAAGGCGACGTGGATGGCGCGCTGGCAGCCGCCGCCATTCCCATGGACCGCACCTATGTGTGGCCGTACCAGATGCACGCCTCCATCGGGCCGT
Organism: Azorhizobium sp. AG788; assembly: GCA_943369575.1. GTDB lineage: Bacteria > Pseudomonadota > Alphaproteobacteria > Rhizobiales > Xanthobacteraceae > Azorhizobium. The sequence goes on from CALRNP020000174.1 coordinate 4,653, forward strand.
CCTGCGCGGTGGCCGATGTGCGCGCGGACGCCGCCACGGTCTGGTCCGGAACTCAGAACCCCTATCCGCTGCGCGCCGATATCTCGCTGCTGCTGGGTCTGCCGGAAGAGGCCATCGACATCGTCCGCTTCGAGGCCGCAGGCTGCTACGGCCGCAATTGCGCCGACGATGTTGCCGCCGATGCGGCACTGCTGTCGCGAGCGGTGGGACGGCCGGTGCGGGTGCAACTGACCCGCGAGCAGGAACACGCCTGGGAGCCCAAGGGCGCCGCCCAGCTCATGGACGTGCGCGGCGGCCTCAACGCCGACGGCACGGTGGCGGCCTATGATTTCTCCACCCGCTACCCGTCCAATGCCGCCACCACTTTGGCGCTGCTGCTGACGGGACAGGTGCCGGCGTCCGGCCCGGTATTCCAGATGGGCGACCGCACCGCGATCGCCCCTTATGCCTATGACAACATGCGCGCCGTGGTGCATGACATGGCCCCCATCGTGCGCGCTGCCTGGCTGCGCGGCGTATCGGCCTTGCCCAATTCGTTCGCGCACGAAAGCTATGTGGACGAACTGGCGACCGCCGCCGGCGTCGATCCGGTGGATTTCCGCCTGCGCCATCTGCACGATCCCCGTGCCGTGGATCTGGTCAAGGCGGTGGCCGCGCGCGCCGGCTGGGAAAACCGCACCGGCCCGCGCGAGCAGGTGGTGGCGGGCGACGTGGTGCGTGGCCAGGGCTTTGCCTATGCGCTCTATGTCCACTCCAAATTCCCCGGCTATGGCGCCGCCTGGTCCGCCTGGGTGGCGGAAGTGGAGGTCAACAAATCCACTGGCGACGTCAATGTCACCCGCGTGGTGGTGGGCCAGGACTCCGGCCTGATGATCAATCCGGCCGGGATCGAGCATCAGATCCACGGCAATGTCATCCAGTCCACCAGCCGGGCGCTGAAGGAGCAGGTGACCTTCTCGGACACGGCCGTCACCAGCCGGGAATGGGGCGCCTATCCCATCCTCACCTTCCCGGAAGTGCCGGTCATCAATGTGGTGCTGATGCCGCGACCGGAGGAGCCGCCCTTGGGCAGCGGCGAATCCGCCTCGGTACCGAGCGCGGCAGCCATCGCCAACGCCATTTTCGACGCCACCGGCGTGCGCTTTCGCGAGCCGCCCTTCACCCCGGACCGCGTGCGGGCGGCACTTTCCGGCGAGACGCCGCCCCCGCGACCTGCACCTGAAAAGAAGAAGCGTTCCTGGTTCGCCATGGCCGGCGCCGCTGTGGCAGGCGCTCTCGGCATGGCCGCTATCGCTCTGCCGATCCGCGGCGCCATCGCCCCCATCGCCCCGCCGGATCCGGCGTCCTTTTCGGCGGAGATGATCGCCCGTGGCCGGCAACTGGCGGCGCTGGGGGATTGCGCCGTCTGTCACACGGTTCCCGGCGGCGCGGTGAATGCGGGCGGTCGCCCGATGGAGACGCCGTTCGGCACCGTCTATGCGACCAATCTGACGCCTGACTTGGAAACTGGCATCGGCGGCTGGTCCTATTCGGCATTCGAGCGGGCCATGCGCGAAGGCGTCTCGCGCGATGGCCGGCACCTCTACCCCGCCTTCCCCTACACCGCCTTCACCAAAACCAGCGATACCGACCTCCAGGCGCTCTATGCCTTCCTGATGTCGCAGACGCCGGTGGTGGCGGCGACACCGGCCAGCCGCATGACGTTCCCCTTCAACATCCGCCCGCTGATGGCCGGATGGAACGCGCTGTTCCTGCGCCCCGGCCAGATGCAGGCGGATCTGGCGCGCTCCCCGCAATGGAATCGCGGCGCGTATCTGGTGGAAGGGCTCGGCCATTGCGGCGGCTGTCACACGCCCCGCAACGCGCTGGGGGCCGAGAAGACCGGCGCGGCTTATCTGGCCGGCGGGTTCGCCGATGGCTGGGAAGCGCCCGCGCTCACCGCGCTGTCTTCAGCCCCCATCCCCTGGAGCGAGGACGAACTGTTCTCCTATCTGCGCACCGGCTTCTCGCGCTTCCACGGCACGGCGGCGGGACCCATGGCGCCGGTGGTGCAGGAACTGGCGCATTTGCCGGATGCGGACATTCGCGCCATGGCGGTCTATCTCGCCTCCTTCGCCGGCCCGCCCACCGCTGATGCGGCGGCGCAGGCCGCCGCACTGGAAGCCAAGGCCAGTGCCAGCCTTCGGCCACTGGATAGCGTCGGCGGGCGGCTCTACGAGGGCGCCTGTGCCGCCTGCCACTCCGCCGAGGGGCCGACCTTGTTCGGGGTCCGCCCGGCCCTGGCGCTGAACAGCAATGTCCATGCGGCCCGGCCAGACAATCTCATCCGGGTGATCCTGGAGGGCATTCCCTCCCCCGCCGCTCGCGACCTCGGTGACATGCCCGCCTTCCGCGACAGCCTGGACGACAGCCAGGTGGCGGCGCTGGTGCGCTACATCCGCGCCAAGTTCGCGCCCGATGCGCCGGCGTGGGATGGGCTGGAGGGCACCGTCGCCCAGCTTCGCGCGACGCCAACGGCCCATTAGGGCGCCACAACACGCTGATTGCCCGAAATCTCCGCAGCCTTGCGCAAAATGTCCGCATTTCGCGCCGGTTTCGGCAATTGACAGGGGCGGCAGGCGTTTCTATTTTTCATTTGTGTACAAACAAACTGCGATCTTTCGGATCGCGGCATGGAAAGCCGAGGGCCGGAGCCATGACCTACGTCGTCACCGAGCAATGCATCCGCTGCAAATATATGGACTGCGTCTCCGTCTGCCCGGTGGACTGCTTCTATGCCGGCGAGACCATGCTGGTGATCCATCCGGACGAGTGTATCGACTGCGGCGTGTGCGAGCCCGAATGCCCCGCTGACGCCATACGCCCCGACACCGATCCCGCAGCGCTGGATTGGCTGGCGCTGAATGCCGCTTATGCCGGGCAATGGCCCAACATCACCGAAAAGGGCGAACCGCCCACCGACGCCGACGCGTGGAAGGGCAAGCCCGGCAAGCGCGCGCTACTTCCCGAACCGTCCGCCGCCTGATCTCCGAACAGCAACGCCTCACACGAGCTTTCTCCCATGAGCAACCTTCTGGAATCCCGCGTGCTCAGCGTCCATCACTGGACCGACCGCCTGTTCTCCTTCACCGCCACCCGCGATCCCGGCTTCCGGTTCCGCAATGGCGAGTTCACCATGATCGGCATCAAGGTGAACGAGAAGCCGCTGCTGCGCGCCTATTCGGTGGTGAGCCCGAACTATGAGGAGAACTTGGAGTTCTTCTCCATCAAGGTGGCGGACGGCCCCCTCACCTCGCGCCTTCAGCATCTCCAGGTGGGCGATCCCATCATCGTCGGCCGCAAGGCCACTGGTACGCTGGTGCTGGACAATCTGAAGGACGGGCGCACGCTCTATCTGGTGGGCACGGGCACCGGCCTGGCGCCGTTCCTGTCCATCATCCGCGACCCGGAAACCTATGAGCGGTTCGAGAAGGTGGTGCTGATCCACGGCTGCCGCGAAGTCGCCGAACTGGCCTATGGCGAGCTCATCACCGAACAATTGCCCAATCACGAATTCCTCGGCGAGGATGTGCGGGCCAAGCTGATCTATTATCCCACCGTCACCCGTGAACCGTTCCGCAACCGCGGCCGCGTCACCGACCTCATCGAGACCGGCAAGCTGTTCTCCGACATCGGCCTGCCGATGCTGGACGCTGCCAGCGACCGGGTGATGCTATGCGGCTCGCCGCAGATGATGACCGATCTGCGCGCCATGCTGGAGACCCGCGGCTTCGAGGAAGGCAATCACGGTGAGGCCGGCGACTTCGTGCTGGAAAAGGCCTTCGCCGAACGCTGACAATTTTTGCCGCGCGCGGTTCTCAAGCGCCGCGCGCGGGCCTAGTCTTCATATGCTTACAAACAAAGTGCCGGGATCGCCCGCGCGTCTCCGGCCGCACAAAGCGGAGACCTTCCATGTCGCACGACGCCCCCGGCGCCCCGAGCGGACCCACCAAGCTTGTCATCCGCAACATCGGCCTGCTGCTGAGCGGCGACCTTGAGAAGCCCATTCTGGATGCGGACACCATCGTCGCCGTCAACGGCCGCATCACCGCCATCGGCCGGCTGAAGGATGTGGATACCGAGGGCGCCACCACTCTGGTGGATGCGGGCGGCGCGGCCGTCACCCCCGGCCTGATCGACAGCCATGTGCATCCGGTGGCCGGCGACTGGACCCCGCGCCAGAGCCAGATGAACTGGATCGACAGCTTCCTGCATGGCGGCGTCACCACCATGATTTCCGCTGGCGAGGTGCATTATCCCGGCCGGCCGCGCGATGTGGTGGGCCTGAAAGCTATGGCCATCACCGCCCAGCGCACCTTCACCAATTTCCGCCCCGGCGGGGTGAAAATCCATGCGGGCGCGCCGGTCATTGAGCCGGACATGGTGGAGGACGACTTCAAGGAGCTCGCCGCCGCCGGCGTGAAGCTGCTGGGCGAAGTGGGCCTCGGCGGCGTCAAGGACGGCCCTACCGCCCGCCGCATGGTCGGCTGGGCGCGCAAGTATGGCATCCAGTCCACCATCCACACCGGCGGCCCGTCGATCCCCGGCTCCGGCCTGATCGACAAGGACGTGGTGCTGGAAGCGGACACCGACGTGGTGGGCCATATCAACGGTGGCCACACCGCCCTGCCGGACAACCAGATCCGCTGCATCTGCGAAGGCTGCAAGCGCGGCCTGGAACTGGTGCACAATGGCAATGAGCGTGCGGCGCTCTACACCCTGCGCATTGCCCGCGAGATGGGCGATCTCAATCGTGTCATCCTCGGCACCGATGCTCCCGCCGGCTCCGGCGTGCAGCCGCTCGGCATCCTGCGCATGGTCTCGCTTTTGTCCTCGCTGGGCGATCTGCCGGCGGAGCAGGCGTTCTGCCTCGCCACCGGCAACACCGCGCGCATGCGGGCGCTGGACACCGGCATCATCGAGGTGGGGCGCGCCGCCGACTTTGTCATCATGGACACGGCCCAGCATTCCGCCGGCAAGAATTTGCTGGAGAGCGTGCAGCTGGGCGACCTGCCCGGCATCGGCATGACCATCATCGACGGCCTGGTGCGCACGGAGCGCTCGCGCAACACCCCGCCGGCCACCCGCATGCCGTTCATCGTCAAGGTCTGATCACAGCCCGCCAAAAACGAAAAAACGCGCCCCAGACGGGCGCGTTTTTTTGTTCTGATCTGCCTCGCCGTTCGCGAACTTTAGAGCACCTGCCCGAGGAAGGCCTTGGTACGCTCGTCCTTCGGGTTGGCGAAGAACTCCGCTGGCGGACCGTGCTCGACGATCAGCCCGGCATCGGTGAAATAGATGTGGTCCGCCAGTTCGCGGGCAAATCCCATTTCGTGGGTGACGAGGATGCAGGTCATCCCCTCTTCCGCCAGATCGCGGATGGTGACCAGAACCTCCTTCACTGTCTCTGGATCCAGAGCGGCGGTCACTTCGTCGAACAGCATCACATCCGGACGCATCGCCAGCGAACGGGCAATGGCGACCCGCTGCTGCTGGCCGCCGGACAACTGGCCGGGATAAGAATCCTCCTTGCCCTGGAGGCGCACCTTGGCCAGCAGCGCGCGGGCACGGGCCTCCACCTCCTTGCGGTCCTGCTTGAGGACGTGGATGGGCGCCATCATCACGTTCTGCAGGGCGGTGCGGTGGGGAAACAGATTGTACTGCTGGAACACCATGCCGACCTTGCGGCGCAGGGCCAGCTTGTCGAGGTCGGGATCATTGACCTCCTGCCCCTCGACCCGGATGGTGCCGCTGTCGATCGGCACCAGCGCATTGATGCAGCGGATCAAGGTGGACTTGCCCGAGCCTGACGGCCCGATGATGCAGATCACCTCGCCCTTGCGCACGTCCAGCGACACGCCGCGCAGGACCGGAATGCTGCCGTAAGACTTGTGCACGTCCACGAGGCGTACGAGCGGCTGGTCCGGCGTCCAGCCTTGGTCATTTTCGAGAGTGGGTGCGGGTGCAGCCAAGGCGCATCTCCAGCGCGAACAACAGGAAGGATGGATCTTGTGACGAACACTATTGGTGCAGGTGGAAGCGCCGCTCCAGATAGAGCGTGAAACGCTCGATGGGGTAGCAGTAGACGAAGAAGCAGAGCATGGCGAAGCCGTAGAGCGGCGCCAGCAGATCGGGCCGGCCGCCCTCGGCCGCATGCACCTGGGCGGTCAGCGTCAGCATTTCGGTGACGCCGACGATGGAGGCCTGCACGGTCGCCATGGTCACCAGCGAATAGAGGTTCATCCAGGGCGGCAGCATGCGCTTCACGCACTGCGGCAGGATGATCATCCACAAGGTCTTCTGCCGCGAGAAGGCCAGCGATTCCGCCGCCTCCCACTGCCCACTCGGCAGCGAGCCCACCGCACCGCGCACGATCTCCGACACATTGGCCATCACCGGCAAGGCGAAGCCGATCACCGCCTTCACCCAATCCGGCAGCGGATAAGTGGTGCCGAAAATGGTGAACTGGAACGGGATCATGAACATGGCGAAGAACAGCAGCACCAGCCACGGCGCATTGCGGAAGAATTGGGTGGTGCCCCAGGCGGTGCGCCGCAGCGGCCGGTTCAGGCTGATGGCCAGCAGGCCGAGGCCGAGCCCGGCGATGGTGCCGAGGCTCATGGAGAGGATGGAGATCAGGATATTGAACAGGAAGCCGCTCATCAGCAGCGGAAACCACTTCCAGATCACGCCAAGCGCTGACAATTGATCTGCCCCGCTCTGGGCATGGGCGGCGCCGCCCACCACTAGTGCGAGACCGACCAGTCCGACAGCATGGATGAACTTCAGCCGCAGCGGCGCGAACCGGCGCGGCGGGGTGGCGCGGAACGGCAGAAGAACCGGGAGCACGGGATCGGTTGCGGGCGAGGTCTGGGTCATCGCGCGGCCCCCTGTCCATAACCGGGGATGCTCAGCATCCGCTCCCAGCGATGCATGAGGAAAACCAGGATGCCCACGAGGCCGGTATAGACCAGCAGCAGGACGATCATCATCACCGGCACGTTCTGCGAGTCGGTCCAGATCTGCTTGGAGACATAAAGCGTCTCCGGCACCGCGATGGCATAGGCCAGGGTGGTGGTCTTCAAGAGATTGACCAGATTGTTGTTGAGCGCCGGCAGGCAGATCCGCAGTGCCAACGGCAGCAGCACATGGCGATAGACACCGAGGCGCGTGTAGCCCAGCGCTTCGGCCGCTTCGGTGGTGGTGCGCGGCACCGCCTCGATGCCCGAGCGGAAGATCTCCACATTGAAGGCGCCGGCGAACAGTGACAGCGAGATGATCGCCCACTGCACGTTCGTCACCAGCGGCACCATCATGCCGTCGGCATTCTCGACCCGCGGCAGGATCTGCCCGAGGCCGAAATAGAAAAAGAAGATCTGCACCAGCGGCGGCGTGTTGCGGAACAGGATGACGAAGCCGTTCACAAACGCCCGCACCACCCGCAGCGGCGAGCCCTGCGCCCAGGCGCCGACAGCGCCGATCACCACGGACAGGATGATGGACACCACCGAGAGAAACACCGTCATGCCTAGGCCGGACAGGAAGCGCTGCCGGTCATAGGCGTCATAGACGATGGTCAGGTTGATGCCGGTGGTATCGTAAAGGGAGCGGAACCAGTCCGCGACGAGATCCATGCAGGTCAGGCCGGTCGATCAGGAGGGGCTGGGACGGTCACGCGCGACCAGCGGCGGCACGGCGGCGGACGCGGCGAAGGCGGGAGCAACTCAACGCGAGAGGGAACGTCAACGCGAGAGGACAAATTCAACGCAAGACAAGACTGGCAGTGCAAGACGGGCAATGCCAGCTTGCCAAGAGCGGGGCGCGCCGCACGTGCGG
>CALRNP020000175.1:0-12473 GCA_943369575.1 Azorhizobium sp. AG788
AGGCGTTTTTCCCCAACAAGGGGCCGACCCTGCTGGTGAAATTCAGCGTGCGCCCGACATTCCTGTCGCCGAACGTGCTGCGGGCCACCTTGTCGGTGGATGGCAACGACATCGTCTATCGCCACGAGGCCCCACGCAGCTATGATCTGGAATGGCCCACTCGCAGCGACGCCAGCACGGTGTCCGTGACCCTTACCCCCGTGGACGGCAATGACGTCAAGGTGCAACGCTCCGGTCCCTGGGCCCTGTTCCGGCTCATCAGCGCCTCCTCGCCGCGCGGACGGTCGGATCGCCAGTCGTTCACGGTCAATGGGCCGGATGGCGCCAGCGTTACCTATGATCTGCGGTCAGGCAGCGTGAACAGCCCGTTCAATCTCGGCGCCCTCGCCAGCTTCCGCTGCCCGGACGACCTATGAGCTCTCCCGACCTGCCTCGGGGCGGGCTCTTCGGGAAGATCCCGGCCACGGACGACTTTATCCGCCGGCACCTGCCGCTCAGCTTCGTCACCCCCTGGGAAGGCTGGATCGCCCGCGTGCTCGGCGGCGACGGCGCCGTGCCGCGCGACATCTGGAACCAGCGCTACCTCATGAGCCCGCCCTGGCGGTTCGCGCTGGATCCCGGGGTCGCCGGTCCGTGCGGCTGGGTCGGCGTGCTGGCTTCCTCGGTCGACAGCTTCGGGCGGGCGTTTCCACTCACCCTTGCCGTGCCCTTCTCCCGGGCCAGCGGGCTGCTGGACCTGACCGAAGAAACCCACCGCCTTGCCAGCACGCTGGAGACCATGGCGCTGGATCTGATCGAGGGCGAGATGCCGGTGGATGCCGCCGCCGAGCATATCGCCGCCATGCGCCTTGCGCCGCCGCCGGAGCGTCATCCGGTGTGGCGGGCGGTGCGGGGCGATGCCGGCCGCGGCAATCGCGTCTGGGTGCTCACCGGGCGAAGCCACCTTTCCGTGGGCGGGGCGGCCAGCGATCTTCTGACCGGCGTGCTGCGGGAAAAGGCGCGCGGCCCTGCCGGCCTTACCTGCTGGTGGCACGAGGGCTGGGGCGATCTGCCGCCGGCCAATGTGCTGGTGCAGGGCCTGCCGAGCCTGGAGACGTATGTGCGCATGATGGATGGCGCCTGGACCGGGGAATCCCCCGCGCCCCAGGCCTTTCCGCCGGGAGCGCCGCAATGATCGATGCGCCCGCCAGCCCCTGGCAGCTCGACACCTCCGCTGCCACTCGCACCGGCGCAGCGCGCCGGGTCAATGAAGATTCGTTCGCGGTGATGGCTGAACAGGCGCTGTTCGCGGTGGCCGACGGCATCGGCGGGCTGGTCGAAGGGGCCGTCGCCAGCCGGGCCATCGTCGAAGTGCTGGGCCGCCTCGTCACCCCCGGCGCGCCGCTGGATGTGCGGGTGCAGGAGGCGGAGGACGCGCTTCACCAGGTGAACGCCGCCTTGTTCGAGGAGGGTATCGGCCGCCGGCCGCCGGTACACATGGGCTCCACCATCGCCGTGCTGCTGCTGGGCGAAGCGACGGGCGTATGCCTGTGGGCGGGCGATTCCCGCGCCTATCTGTGCCGCGGCTCCGAACTGCACCAGCTCACCCACGACCATTCGCTCTGCGCGCAGCATGGCGACATCCACCCGCGCAACATCATCACCCGCGCCATCGGCCCCAGCCACGAGGTGGAGATCGATTGCTGCGTGGTGGACATCTTGCCCGGCGACGTGCTGTTGCTGTGCACCGATGGGGTGAGCAACTTCCTCGATGATGCCCGCCTCGCGCAGGTCCTGCGCGGCCCCATGGCCGGACTGGCGGAGCGGATCGTGACCGAGGCGGTGGCGCGGGGATCCCGCGACGATGTCACCGCGGTCGCGGTGCGCATTCCGCGCGAGGGGGACCTGCCATGAGCAGGATCGTCTCGCCCCACCAGATGGTCGGCCGCGAGCCCGGCCGCGCCGCAACGCCCACCGTTCTGCCCCATCATCTCGGCACCCGGCTCAAGGGCCGCTATGAGCTGATCCAGGTGATAGGCCGTGGCGGCATGAGCACGGTCTATCACGCCGTCGACCACATCCGCCTGCGCGGCCGCGCCGCCCAGCCCCATGTGGCGGTGAAGGTGGCCAGCATGCCGGCCCCGTATGACCGGGCGGCCCACGAATTGATCCATCGCGAGGCCCAGCGCATGCAGGGCCTGGTGCATCCCAACATCGTGCGGGTGTTCGACAGCGACCACGAGGGCGACACCCATTTCATGGTGATGGAGCTGCTGTCCGGGCGCACCCTGGCCAGGGTGCTGCCGGAGGGCACCGGCAAGGGGCTGGACTGGCCGCAGGCGCGCCGGGTGATCACCGACGTCGGCGCCGCCTTGTCCCATGCCCATGCTCACGGCGTCATTCACACCGATCTCAAGCCCGGCAACGTCTTCATCGGCAGCGACGGCACCGTGAAGGTGCTCGACTTCGGCTTGGCCCAGCGCACCGGCGGGGCCGGCGATGCCCACCAGGAGGATGCCACCATCCGCTATCTGGACCTGGTGGGCGGCCTGACCCCCTCCTTCGCCTCGCCCGAGCGGCTGGCGGGGGCCGATCCCACACCCGGCTGCGATCTGTTCGCCTTCGGTCTGCTGAGCTATCTCGTTCTGTGCGGCGCGCACCCGTTCCAGCGGCGCACCGCGCAGGAGGCGATGACCATGGGCCTGCGCCCGCTGCGCCCTCAGGGGCTGGCACACCACCGCTGGCGGGCGCTCACCGCGCTGATGGCGTTCGATCCGACCGCCCGCCCGGCCAGCGTCGATGCGTTCCTCGCGGCCTTTCTCGGGCGACGCTTCGGCCCGCGGGCGCTGCTGAGCGTCCTGCGAACAGGAGGCTGAGTGGTGAGCGACCAGAACAAGGACACCCCGCCCGCCGCGCGCCCTCCGGCGACCGGCGCGTTCGCGGAGCGGCGGGAGGCGCTGGCCCGTCTGGATCGGGTCTGCCACGAGATCGCCAGCGGCCATTATGGCAACACCGACGATCTGTTCGCCCTCACCGTCGATCCCGATGCCTCCCCGACCATCCGCGAACTGGCGGAATCCTTCGGCAGCATGCTGGTGCAGGTGGAGGCGCGCGAATTTCGGCTGAACGGCCTCATCGAGGAATTGCGCGAGGCCCACCGGCAGCTGGAAGAAGCCAACCGGCAACTGGCGCGCGAGAACGTGACGCTGACGGAAAAGGTGCAGACCCTGACCATCGAGATCGACCGCCAGCGCTTCAAGCGCGAGGTGGGCGAGATTACCGAAACCGATTATTTCCAGGACCTCCAGAAGCGGGCCCGCTCCATGCGCGCCCGTGTCCGGACTGCGGGATCACCGCCCGACGGTGCGCCCGCCCCCAGCGATCCACCCACGCGCGAACCGCAGGACGGCCAGGGATGACCCGCATCGTATCCACCCACTCCTACCGGGGCGGCACGGGCAAATCCAACATCACCGCCAATGTGGCGGCGCTGCTGGCGGAGCGCGGCCATCGGGTCGGCGTGGTGGACACCGACATTCACTCGCCGGGCATCCATGTGCTGTTCGGCGTCGATCCCTCCGCCATCCGCTTTACCCTCAACGATTATCTGTGGGGCCGGTGCGCGGTGGAGGATGCCGCCGTCGACGTCACCGACGCCGCATTGGGCGATCGGCCGCGCACCGGCACCGGCAAGGTGCTGCTGGTGCCCTCCTCCATGCGCACGGGCGAGATCGCGCGGGTGCTCAAGGAGGGCTATGAGGTCGATCTGCTGAACGACGGCTTCCACGCGCTGTGCGAGCGGCTGCGGCTGGACTATCTGCTCATCGACACCCATCCCGGCGTCAATGACGAGACCCTGCTCTCCATCGCCATTTCCGATTGCCTGCTGCTGGTGCTGCGTCCCGACCATCAGGACTATCAGGGCACGGCGGTGACCCTGGAACTGGCCCGGCGGCTGGAAGTGCCGCAATTGCTGCTGGTGGTGAACAAGGCCCTGGCCGCCTTCGATGCCAAGGCGTTGGCCGAGCAGATTTCGCTGGCCTATCGCTCTCCCGTCGCCGCCGTGCTGCCGCTCACCGAGGATCTGGTGCGGCTGGGCAGCGCCGGGGTGCTCAGCGCCCAGATGCCCGATTGCGCCTATGTGCGTGGCCTGCGCGGCGTGGTGGACCAACTCGAATCCTGAGCCGCTGCGACGGCGTCAGGATTGCAGCGTCAGGACTGCCAGTCCGATGCCGCGATGAAGGCATGGGCATCCGCCAGCCGCGCCTGCGGATCAAAGGCCAGCGCGGCCTGCACCGCTGCTGCCTCGTGTGGACGCAGTTGCGGCAAAGGCTGGGGCCGCAACCCCTTGGCTAGCGCATCCAGCGCCGAGACGCGGCCGAACGGATGGCGCCCGGTCATCATCAGATGGATCAGGCAGCCCAAGGCATAGATGTCGTCGCGGGGATCGCGCGGCTCGCCGCGCAGGCGCTCGGGACTGGCATAGACCGGGGTTAGGGCATCGAGCAGCGAGCCGTCGAAGCCGCCTTCGTCCCGCGCGGCGCTGGAAATGCCGAAATCCAGGATCTTGAGGGTGCCATCGGCGCACAGGAACAGGTTGGCGGGCTTGAGGTCCGCATGCACCACGCCGCGAGCATGGGCCAGAGCCAGGCCCGCGCAGAGCTCCCCCACCGCCTGATAAGCCTCAGCGCTGCCGATGAAACCGAGATCGGGGTCCTTGAGCACCGCATCCAGGGAGCGGCCTTCCAGCAATTCCATGACCATGAACACATGGTCGCCGTCGCGGTCGAAATCATGGACGGTGACGATGTTGGGATGGGGCAGGTCCTGGGTGCGGCGGGCTTCCGCCTCCATGGCCCGCAGGGCATCGGGATGGGCGCGAAAATCCCCGGCCAGCAGTTTCACCGCCACATAGGGCCGGCGCGCCTGCGCCTCCAGCCGGCGGCGATCGACGGCGCGATAGACCACGCCCATGCCGCCCCGCCCCAATTCGGCATCGAGCACGAAGCGGTCGCGCAGCATCTGGCCGATCATGTTGCGCTCCGGCAGCGCCTCGGCCGCCGGATAGGCCCGCGCCTCGCCGGCGACCGCCTTGCGGGCATCGTGGCGGGTGCGGGCGCCGCGGAACGAGGCGAGCGCCGCATCCAACTGGCGCTCGGGCTCGGGCACGCGGGTTGCCCCGCCCTTGCGGCGATCCTTATATTGGCCGACCAGCGCCTGGAGAACCACCGCATCCACCTTCTGCCGCAGGTCCTCCTCGGGCACGGTGTCATCCGCAGCGGCGTGGCTCTCCGTCGGCGTCGGCTGAACCGGATGGGCGGCGGCAGGCGCAGCGTCCTCGGCCGGCTTCCGGGCCACATCCTGATAGAGCAGCACCGCCAGGTCATAGGGCAGCCGCCCCAGGTCGATGAAGGCCTGGACCCGTGCCGAGAGGTGCGCCAGCCCGTCGTCGCGCGCCCGCACCAGGACGCGCAGATCCTCCACCAGCCCTTCGAATGGCCGGCGCCCGGCGAGGAAGGCCATCAGCGCTGCGTCGATGGGGTCCGATCCACTCGGATCGGAAGGCATACGCTCCGAAATGGTCACCCTCCCGTCCTTACGCCCGTTCCGGCTGGCGGATGGCGTAGCGCTGGACCTTGTCCACCAGACTGCGGCGCGAGATCTTCAGCCGCCCCGCTGCCCGGCTCTGGTTCCAGCCGGCTTCGCGCAACTGCACCTCGATCAGCGCCGCCTCATAGCATTGCACCATGGCGCGCAGTCCACCGTCAGCCTGCGGATCCGCCGGCGGCACCGGGGCCGGAACCGCCACATCGCCCCGCAATTCCGGCGGCAGATGCGCCAGTTCCAGACGTCCTTCGTCGCACAGCAGGATGGCGCGTTCCACCACGTTTTTCAGTTCGCGGACATTGCCGGGAAAGCGCCAGCGCATCAATGCGTCGAGCACGGCCGGGCTGAGCGCCGGCGGTGCCCGTCCGACCGTCTGGCACGCCCGCCGCAGAAAATGCTCGATCAGCGCCGGAATGTCCGAGACCCGCTCCCGCAACGCCGGCAAGGTGATGGGAAACACGCTGAGGCGATAATAGAGATCCTCGCGAAACTGGCCGGCGGCGATCTTGGCGGGCAGGTCCGCATTGGTGGCGGCGACGATGCGCACATCCACGATCTCGGTGCGGGTGTCGCCCACCCGGCGCGCCTCGCCCTGGCCGAGGAGCCGCAGGATCTTGGCCTGGAGGCCCAAAGGCATGTCGCCGATCTCATCCAGGAACAGCGTGCCGCCATGGGCTTCGTGCACCAGGCCCTTCTTGTCCGCATGGGCGCCCGAGAACGCGCCCTTGCGATAGCCGAACAACTCGCTTTCCAGCAGGTTTTCCGGCAGCGCCGCGCAATTTTGCACCACCAGCGCCTTGTCCTTGCGCGGCCCGAGGCTGTGCAGCAGCTTGGCGAACACCTCCTTGCCGGTGCCGGTTTCGCCCAACAGGAGAACCGGCACGTCGGCGGGGGCCGCACGGCGCAGCAGCGCCACCGCCGCCTGGAACGGCGGGCTCTCCCCGATCACCCCCTCGCCGACCGTCATGCCGCTGCGCAGGCGGCAGTTTTCCAGCGCCAGATCGGCATTGGCCCGGTCCAACTGGCGGATCAGCTGCCGGTTTTCCTCAAACAGCCGGGCGTTGGAAATCGCCACCGCCGCATGCGCCGCAAATGCCCGCACGATGCGCTCGAACGGCGCGGTCAAGGCCACGGGCGGCCCATCGGCGTCGGCGCGGGTGTTGATGAGTTGCAGCACCCCGAGCGTCACCCCCTCCAGGCTGCGCAGGGGCAGCACCATGAAGGAGCGGGTGCGAAACGGAGTTCGGGCTTCCTGCCGGTACAATTCGCCAAAGTCGAAGCCGCTATAGGCCCGCACGTCGGCCAAATTGACCGTCCGGCCGGTGACGGCCGCGTAGGCGCTGGGATCCTCCATGTGAAAGCCGCCGCCGGCGCGGTACAGAGCCACTGGATGGGTCAGCCCGGCGGCGTCCGGGGCACGGTCATTCTGGCCCACCATGCAATAGAGTTCGCGCCCGGTGCGGTCGAGCACCAGCACCCGCCCGCCATCGGCATGGGTCAGGCGGCGGGCGGAACTGACCACCGCACTGATGACGCTTTCCAGCCGCCGTTCCGTGGACAGAGCGGTGGTCAGTTCGATCAGTTCCTCGATCACGCCCAGGGGATCCCGCACAGACAGGTCTGGCGGTGCCATGGCGTCCTGCGTCACGCGGGCCGCGTCCGACACCGCTCAGGCGTCCAGCCGGACACCCGGAGCCTCGCTGCGGGCGGGCTCTTCGAGGCGATACAGAAAATGCCCCTGGCTGTCGCAGTCCACATGGACACCGCTCGCCTGCTGTTCCCGGCTCATTCCGTGCAGGATCTCGGTGGCGATGTCCGGTAGCAGCGTCTTGTTGACGATATGATCAATATTGCGCGCCCCAGTCTCCACATCGGTGCAGCGGGCAACGATCTGCGCCACCACCGCATCGGAATAGGCGAACGCCATCTTCTGGCTCTCGCGCAGCCGGCGCCCCACCTTGTCCAGCTTCAGGCGCACGATATCGCCGAGAATATCGCCCAGCAGCGGATAGAAGGGCACGATCTGCATGCGCGCCAGCAGCGCCGGCTTGAAATGCCGCGACAGTTGCGGCCGAATCGCCTCCACCAGCGCATCGGTGGCGGGCCGCGGGGTCATTTGGCCCATGTGGGTCAAAGTGTCGGTCGCCAGGTTGCTGGTGAGGATGACGATGGTGTTCTTGAAGTCCACCACCCGGCCCTCGCCATCGGAGAGCACACCCTTGTCGAACACCTGATAGAACAGGTTCATCACCTCGGGATCGGCCTTTTCCACCTCGTCCAGCAGCACCACGCTGTAGGGCCGCTGCCGCACGGCCTCCGTGAGGATGCCGCCCTCGCCAAAGCCCACATAGCCGGGGGGCGAGCCCACCAGCTTGGAGACCGTGTGCTTCTCCTGGAACTCCGACATGTTGATGGAGATGAGGAAGCGCTCGCCGCCGAACAGAAGATCAGCGACGGCGGTCGCCAGTTCGGTCTTTCCCACGCCGGAGGGGCCGACGAACAGAAACACGCCCATGGGCTGGGTCGGGCTGTTGAGGCCGGCCTTCGCGGCCCGCATGCCCTCATCAATGGCCGCGATGGCCTGGTCCTGGCCCTTGATGCGGCGCTGAAGATCGGTGCCCAAAGCAAGGATGGAGGCGGCCTCGTCGCGCACCATGTTGCCGGTGGGAATGCCGGTCCAGTCCGAGATCACCTGCCCCACCGCCTCGGGTGTCACCTCATAATGCAGCAGACCACTGCGGCCCTGGACCGCGGCCAGTTCGGCCACGGCCTGCGCCAGCTCCGCCCGCACCGTCTGGGCCGAAGCACCATCCGCCGCGACACCATCGGCGGGCGCCAACGGCGCCTCGGTTCCGGCATCAATGGGGGTCGGATCCGCGCTCAGCGAGGTCAAGGCATTGAGTTGCTGGCGTAGCCCCAGGATGCGGTCCACCATCGCCTTTTCCTGCCGCCAGCGCACTTCCACCTCGGCGCTCTCGACACGCAGGCGCTCCATCTCTTCGCCAATCTCGGCCACCCGCGGGTTTGCGCCGCTGCCCAGCGTGTCCTGGTCGCGCGCGAGGGCGGACAGTTCGCGTTCCAGCGTGGCGATCCGGCGCTCGCGGCTGTCCAAAGCGTGGGGGCGGTTGGTGAGCGAGAGCTTTACCCGGGCGCAGGCGGTATCCAACACATCCACCGCCTTATCCGGCAATTGCCGTCCCGAAACATAGCGGGCGGCGAGTTGGCTGGCCGCCACCACCGCATCGTCCCGCACATAGACATTATGGCTGCGCTCATAGATAGGCCGCAGGCCGCGCAGGATGGTGGTGGCTTCCTGAGGGCTCGGCTCGTCCAGCTTTACCACCTGGAAGCGGCGCTCCAGAGCGGAATCCTTCTCGAAATACTTCTTGTATTCGCTCCAGGTGGTGGCGGCGATGGTGCGCAGTTCGCCCCGCGCCAGCGCCGGCTTGAGCAGATTGGCCGCATCGCCGCCGCCGGCGGCACCGCCCGCGCCCACCATCATGTGGGCCTCGTCGATGAACAGGATGATGGGCGTGGGCGAGGCCTTCACCTCCTCGATGATGCCCTTGAGGCGGTTCTCGAACTCGCCCTTCACCCCGGCCCCGGCCTGGAGCATGCCCAGATCGATGCCGACCAGTTCCACCTGCCGCAGGAATTCGGGCACATCGCCCTGGGCGATCTTGAGCGCCAGCCCTTCCACCACCGCCGTCTTGCCGACACCCGGCTCGCCGACGCAGATGGGGTTGTTCTTCCGGCGGCGCCCGAGAATGTCGATCATCTGCTGGATTTCGCGATCGCGGCAGAACACCGGGTCGATCTTGCCCGCCCGCGCCTGAGCGGTGAAATCGGTGGCGAAGCGCGCCAGGACGCTGTCGGGATTGCGCTGGCCGTGGCCGGCTGCACGCGCGCCGGCCCGCTCGCCGGGAGCAACAGCGGCAGCGCTCTCGGCGGACGCGGCCAGCAGCGCGTGAAACTCGGCCTTGAAGCGGGCGCTGGGCACCGCCCGCAGCGTCTCCCACCATTCGGTGAGGCCGAAGCGATTGCCATTGGCCAGCACCGCGAGAAGCACCGCGCCGGACCGGGTGGCGCCCTGGCCCAGTTCGACGGAGGCCAGCAGCCACGCATCGGTGAGGATTTCGATCAGCACGGGGGCGAACACCGGACGGCCGGGATTGCCGGCCTTCATCTCCTCCACCGCGCGCTGCAACTGGCGCTTCAGAGTGGCGGTTTCCACGCCATATTCGCGCAAGGCCAGGCCCATGTCGCGATCAGCGTCGTCGACCATGGCCAGCAGAAAATGCTCGACCGTCACCTCATAATTGCCGCGGCCCACCGCGAGGCCGGCGGCCATCTCCAGCCCGCGCTTGGTATAAGGGGAAAGGCGATCCAAAAGCGGCTTGAGATCCAGCGACAGCATGGCAATATTCTCCGCACGCACACGCACCGCGCTGCCGTGATCGGCAGGCGCTACGCGGCCAATCCTGGGTAGCGGCGTGGTCAGGCGCGGAGCATCACACCCCGTCCGGACGCTGCCATCCCCCCATCAGCCCGCGCGCATGGAAGACAGGTTCGATGACCTGGAAATGACATTGCCTGAATATCCTACCGCTCCCCGTGAAAGGGCGGCCGATGGAGCACCCAAGGAGGCGGTCCCGCCTCCTTGGGCCTTGGCGCACAGTCCAACCGTGGACCGAGATCAGGTGACGGGCTTGCGCCAGTCGTCGGAGCCCGAGGTGCCGGCCTTCTCGTGCGTCCAGGTCACCTTGCGATAGGTGAAGGACCAGTCTTCCATGTGCTGGAGCTGGGCGTTTTCCGGCAGCAGGCAGTTGGGGATCATCGCCTTGCCGTCCACCAGCACGGCGTCTTCCCACTTGATGGTGTAGTACTTTTCCTGCTGGCCGGTCTTCGAGGTGCGCCAGAAGAACAGTTCAACGGTGGTCAGCACTTCGCCGGTGGCCAGCGCCTGCCACAGCAGCGGGGAGGCCTTGTCCTGATACTTGGTAAAGGTGGCGGGCTGGTGCACGCGACCGCCGGTCGGCTGCCCCGACTGCGGATCGCGGGGGATGATCACATTGCTCAGGAAGCCCTGGACGATGCTCTCGTCCTCGTGGCCTTCCTGATAGGAATTGCCAACGCTGTCGGCGGTGAAGGCGCCCTTGGTGATCAGGCCCTGCTTTTCGCCGGTGATGCTGATGTAAGCGGGAGTCGGCATTCTACCCTCGGTCTGTGTACCGGCCTGTCGCCGGTGCCACCCACTCCGCAAGTCCGATGCCAGTTTTATTTCACGAATTTGTCATATTGCCGTTTTTGTATTTGCCTCAACGGTTATCGGCTCCATTCCAGCCCGATAATTGCTGAGGCTCGACCAGATTTTGCTTGAACCGACTGCGCAGCTTTCTGCGCAGTCCGGCACGGTTTACCGGCTTCTGCGCACATGACAGCGGCGCGACCCTCTCAGCCCAGATCCAGCGGACCGAGCGGTGACAGCGTGCACCGCACATCCAGGACCGCGCGCGTCTTCAGGTCCAGAACCCCCTCGCCCTGACAGGCGAACCCCTCCGCGCCAATGACCACCTGCCCCGTCACACCGTAGGTGATCACCGCACGCACGCCGAATTTGGTGCGGATCTGCGGCGCGACGGCAAGCCGAAGCTGGGCGCTGCGTCCATCCTCCATCGGGATGCTGTGCCAGGCGGGAACCTCCGGCCCTCCCGCGGGATGCGCCGCGATCAGCGCCCGCACCCAGGCGGAGAGTTGCACCTCCAGCAGGCTCGGATCTTCCTTCAGCGGCTGCCAGATCATGGGGCGACGTCCTTGACCGAGACCGGGAGATCGGTGGCGCGCGCCGCAAGGTCGCGCAGCGGGGCTGCCCAGTCACCGGCGCGGGATTGCGGCACCACCCGGATGCTGGGATACCACAGGGCCATCCCGTCCCGATGCGCGAAGGCCCAAGGCTGGGAGGCGGGGACGAGAGCCATCCCCATTACCCCCATCGCCCCGGCCATGTGCATGGCGAGGTCCGCGCTTCCCGCCACTAGATCCATGTGCGAGATGATCGCGGCCAGATCGCGGGCATCGGCCATATCCGCACCGGCGTCCACCACTTGCGGGCAAGCCGACAGTTGCGACCGCTCGCGGCCGAACGCCAGCGAGACCAATGTGCCCTGCCCCGCCAGCGCCGTGGCCAACGCCGCAAGAGGCAATCCCAGCGGGCTTCCGTCATAGGCAAGGCCGATCCACGGCCGCGGCAGATGCGCCATGGCCGCGCCCCAGCGCGCGCGCCGACCGGCCTCCACCGCCAGATAAGGCGGGCGCTGGAGGTCCTGCGCGCCCACGCCCCGCAGGTTCGGGAGCGCCGGGAGCGCGATGGCGTCCGCAGGCGGCGGGGCATCGATGGCGGCCATGCCGACCATCCCCTCCAGCACCGGCAGCAGCGCGCTCTCGCAATGGCAGACCACGCGCCCGCCTTGGGAACATAGGCCGCCCACAAAGCGCGCCAGCAGAACCACCTCGCCCGCGGGCAATCCCTCGGGCACGAACACAACCGGCACCTCCGGCAGGGGCGCGCGTTGCTCCGGATGTTCCGGCCAGACCTGCGCGACCCGGCCCAGCGCCAGGCGCAGGTGGGACTGAAGCTGGCGCACGGCGAGGTCGTCCGGCGCCCGCTCGCCCGCCTGATCGGCAAACGCCTGAGCGGTCTCCAGATCCCCACTCAGCCGCAGCAGCCGGGCCATGGCGAACAGGGCGGCCGGATCCCCCTCGGCCCGTCGCACCACCTGCGCGAAACCGGCGATGCCGGCGGCGGCCTCCCCTTTCAGGATCAGCAGCCGCGCCAACGCATCATTGGCAAGCAGATCATGGGGGATGATGGCCACCACCCGCCGGAT
>CALRNP020000176.1:0-12438 GCA_943369575.1 Azorhizobium sp. AG788
CATAGCCCACCTCGTCCGTCACATCGACGGCGGCCACCCAATAGCCCTTGGGCGTGACTTCGCTTGCTGCGTCCTGAGCCATTCGTGCCTCCCCGCGCCCCGCCGCCGTTGATCCGGCGGATGAGGCCTTCAGTTGTTCAATTCCGCCAGAATGGCCTGGGCCGCCGCCACCGGATCAGCCGCTGCCGTCACCGGACGGCCGACCACGATGCGGTCCGCCCCGGCCTGGAGCGCCGCCCGCGGGGTGGCGATGCGCTTCTGGTCGCCCACGTCGGCGCCGGCAGGCCGAACACCGGGCGTGATGATCAGGAAATCGGAGCCCACGGCGGCGCGCACCATCTCGGCATCGGTGGGAGCGCAGATCACCCCCGCCACGCCGGCCTCGCGGGCCTGGATCGCCCGCATGCGCACCGTCTCCGACACGCCGCGCGCATAACCGGCGGCGGCCAGATCGGCTTCGTCATAGGAGGTGAGCACGGTGACCCCGAGCACGCCCAGCTGGCTGCCCGCTGCCCCCCGCGCGGCCGCGGCCAGCGTCTGGGGATAGGCATGGACGGTCAGCAGCGACACCCCGCGCGCGGCGGCGGCGGCGGTCGCCTTCTCCACCGTGTGGCCGATGTCGTGCATCTTCAGATCGAGAAACACCTTCTTGCCGGCGCCGATCAGATCGTCCGCCAGATCCAGCCCGCCCGCCACCGTGAGTTCCAGGCCGATCTTGTAGAAGCTCACCGCATCGCCCAATTGCCACACCATGGCTTCCGCCGCGGCCACGGTGGGGAAATCCAGGGCGACGATCAGGCGGTCTCGGACGTCGGAGGACATATCGGTCACGGTGCGGGAGCCTCTTCCAGGGGGCGCCATCGATCAGGCGCCGCGGTCGCAGTCCGGCGAAACCAGCACCCGCCGCCCACGGGTGGCTGGTCATACGCGCGGGAAATGGGAGTGCCGGCCAGATGGCACAGCAGCAACGTGCCGACGCCGCCATGGCCGATGAAGAGTGTGGGCGTTTGCGGCGCTTCGGACAAGGCCAGCATCACCCCGGCGACGATGCGCTCCTGGGCATCGATGGCCCGCTCCCAGCCGCGCACGCTCTCCAGCGGCCGGGCGAAGAAGGCGTCGGCCACCTCCTGAAACTCGGCCTCGCGCAGATAGCCGGTGGCGGAGCGGTCGTTCTCGTGCAGGTCCGCGCGCACCTCCACCGGCAGGCCGAGCACCTCGGCGAGGATGAGGGCGGTTTCCCTGGCCTTGGTCTCGGCAGAGGACACCAGCCGGCCATAGGCCATCAGCGCCGGCTCACGGGCGAATGCAGCCGCGCGGGCGCGGCCCTGGGCGGACAGGCCCCAGTCGGGCACCGGCACGGCCGGGTCCACCTGGACCTGCGGATGGCTGAGATAGAGGAAGGGGGTCATGAAACCTCAAGGCTCATGAGACGACGCGCCGCTCCGGCCTCAGCCGGAATGGGGGCGCCGATGGCACGGCGGGGCAGAACCCGCCGGCTGCCTGGCACCCCGTCGCGTCAGGCGGACGGGCGGCGATAGGCCCAGACCCGCGCCGGCGGCAGATTCCACCACACCCGTGGCGACACCTCGCCATGGATCTCGCCCGGCTTGAGCGGGATCGGCGAGACCACCGCATAGGTGAACTGCACGAACGGCGCGCCGGGGCGGGAGAGGTCGAATGCCTCATTGACCATGCGGTCGCGTTCCTGCGGCGGCTTGGTGAACAGCGGCAGCGAGGAGATGGTCCCCACCGCCGGTCCCGGCAGGCGATCATGCAGGGTGTCGTACATGGCATAGGCATCGCCATGGATGACGGTGACGCCCGGATAGCGTTTGCGCAGCAGGCCGCAGAATTCACGGTTGTACTCGATCAGGAACAGGCGCTCGGGGGCGAAACCGCGCGCCAGCAGCGCGCGGGTCACCGGGCCGGTGCCCGGTCCCAGTTCGATCACCGGGCCGTCCTGCCGGGGATCCAGATAGCTCGCCATCATCTTGGCCAGCGCCCGCCCGGAGGGGGATACCGCGCCGGTCTTCAGCGGGCTCTGGAACCAGGATTGCAGAAACCGCATCTCGTCATTGAGACGGGGCTTTTGGGTCACGCCGCGACGATGCGGGGAATGGAGCATGCGTTCGGCTCCGCGCCAGGGGCAGTTCTTAAGATAGACTGGCGATTAGACGGGAAAGGACACCGGGTCAAGGCACCGCAGCGGCACCCCTGATGTGTCATGCGCCAGAACCGGCCTCATTGCGAAAGGAACGCGGCCAGTTCGGTGCGGAACTCCGGAGCGATATCGGGACGCGACATGGCGTAGGCGACATTCGCCATCAGGAAGCCGATCTTCGAGCCGCAGTCATAAACCGTGCCGTCGAACTCCACCGAGAAGAACCGCTCCCGCTCCATGAGCTTGAGCATCGAATCGGTCAGCTGGATCTCATTGCCCGCCCCCTGCTCCTGCTTGGCCAGCAGGTCGAAGATGGAAGGCTGGAGAATATAGCGGCCGGAGATGGCCAGATTGGTCGGGGCCGTGCCCAGGGCCGGCTTCTCCACCATCTGGGTGATCTCGCAGGAGGCGCCGCCCACCTGCTTGCCGGTGCCGACGATGCCGTATTGATGGGTCTGGTCGTCCGGCACCTCATAGACCGAGACCACATTGCCGCCGGTGCGGTTATAGGCCTCAACCATCGAGGACAGGCAGCCGGTGCCATTGCCGTTGGGCAGGTGGAGCATGTCCGGCAGCAGCAGCGCGAACGGCTCGTCGCCGATCAGGTCGCGGGCGCACCACACCGCATGGCCGAGGCCGAGGGGGAGTTGCTGGCGGGTAAACGAGGTGGTGCCGGCCTTGGGCGTATCCCGGTCGAGCTGCTCCAGTTCCTTGGTCTTGCCGCGATCGGCCAGGGTCTTCTCCAGCTCGAACTGGCGATCGAAGTGATCCTCGATCACCGCCTTGTTGCGGCCGGTGACAAAGACGATGTGCTCGATGCCGGCGGCCAGCGCCTCGTCCACCACATGCTGCACCACCGGGCGGTCCACCACGGTCAGCATTTCCTTGGGCACCGCCTTGGTGGCGGGCAGGAAGCGCGTGCCGAGACCGGCGACCGGCAGAATGGCTTTACGGAGCGGCTTGGGCATGGAAGGGACACCGTTGGTTGCGGATGAACGCGGCAGCGGGAGAGAGGAGCCTCCTAACACAGGTCGGAGACTCCTCGCAAAGCAACTGCGAACTCCCAAAAGAGTTGCAAACTATATGGGTTTCTCTAGGGCAAGACTTTGTCACGCTCCGGATTGACGGGCCTCTCCCGCTGCCGCAGGTTCGCCGTCCACAGCAAGGGGGAGCGGGTGCAATGGCGGTGCTGGTCACGGGCGGGGCGGGCTATATCGGCAGCCACATGGTTCTCGCTCTCGTGGATGCGGGCGAAGCGGTGGTGGTGCTGGATAATCTCACCACCGGCTTCCGCTGGGCCGTGCATCCCAGCGCCACCTTCGTGGACGGCGATGTCGCCGACAGTGCCCTGGTGGCGCAGGTGATCGCCGCGCATGACGTGACCGCCGTGGTGCATTTCGCCGCACGCATCGTGGTGCCGGAGTCGGTGGCCGATCCGCTGGGCTATTATTACGCCAACACGGTCAAGACCCGCGCCTTGCTGGAGGCGGTGGTCGCCGCCGGCGTGCCGCACCTGATCTTCTCCTCCACCGCCGCCGTCTACGGCATGGTGGGCAACGATCCGGTGGCCGAGGATGCCCTGCTCTCGCCGATCTCGCCTTATGGCCGCTCCAAGCTGATGAGCGAGTGGATGCTGGAGGACACGGCGGCCGCCTTCCCGCTGCGCTATGTGGCGCTGCGCTATTTCAATGTCGCCGGCGCCGATCCGGCCGGGCGCACCGGCCAGTCGACCGCCGGGGCCACCCATCTGCTCAAGGTCGCCTGCGAGACCGCCTTGGGCAAGCGGCCGGGCATGGCGGTGTACGGCACCGATTATGAGACTCCGGACGGCACCTGCCTGCGCGACTATATCCATGTCAGCGATCTGGTGGCCGCCCATCTGGACGCGCTGACCTATCTGCGCCAGGGCGGCGCCAGCGCGGTGATGAACTGCGGCTATGGCCGGGGCTATTCGGTGCTGGAGGTGATCGAGGCGGTGAAGTCCATCTCGGGCGTGGATTTCGCCGTCACCTATTCGCCCCGCCGCCCTGGCGATCCTGCCGCCGTGGTTGCCAAGGCCGACAAGATCCGCGCCGCCTTGGGCTGGACGCCCAAGCTGGACGACCTGCCGACCATCGTGCGCACCGCGCTGGAGTGGGAACGGGGCCTCGATCGCCGCCGCAATACCTGACCTTAAGGCACCCTGGTGCCAACCCACGCCTTTGTGCACGCTGGCGTGGGCGCGACATCGGCATAAACTTGCCCTACGTTAACCGTGGCGCAACCATATTCGCTGCCCATTAGCCTCCTGGACATCTCAACCGCGGCTGGCCGCGGCACAGAGGGCGGAGTGATGGCGGTGACGAAGACCGGGACGACCACGAACATGGCGCACGACAGCAACGCGCGCGCGGGATGGGCGACGGCAGTGGTGCTGGCGGCATCGGTGTTCAGCATCGTTCCCGCCGCCGCTCAGGCCCAGGAGACCGGCTCGATCTTCTCCGGCTTCCAGGCGCCGCAAGCCCCGGCGCCAGCGCGTGCCGGCCATCCGCTGATGCAGCCGGAGGTGATCGCGCAGGCGGAGGCGAATTTCCCCAATTGCATCGCCGCCATGGCGCCGCTCGCCCAGGCCAAGGGCGTGCCGCCGCAGAACTATGCCCAGATCGTCGCCGGGCTGACGCCCGACATGAAGATCATGGACTATCTCGACAGCCAGCCGGAATTCTCCAAGCCGCTGGGCCAGTATGTGAACATGCTGGTGAGCGACCGCCGCGTCACCAAGGGCAAGGAAATCCTGGCCAAGTATAAGCCGATCTTCGACAAGGTGGAGAAGGCCTATGGCGTTGATCGCTATGTGATTGCCGCCATCTGGGGCATCGAGAGCGACTATGGCAATCCCAACGGCATGGGCTCGCGCTCGGTGCTGCGCTCCACCGCGACGCTGGCCTGCATCGGCCGCCGCCAGGACTATTTCCGCGACGAGTTCGTCGCCACGGTGCAGATCCTCAACCGGGGCGATGTGCCCGCCGACCATCTGAAGGGGTCCTGGGCCGGCGCCTTCGGCCCCACCCAGTTCATGCCCACCAGCTTCCAGCGTTTCGCCGTGGATTTCGACGGCGACGGCAAGCGCAATGTGGTGGACTCGATCCCCGACGTGATCGCCTCCACCGCCAACAATCTCAAGCTGGATGGCTGGTCGTTCGGCAAGACCTGGGGCTATGAAGTCGTTCTGCCGCCTGGGTTCGACTATCGCTATGTGGACCGCACCAAGCGCTACACGCTCGGCCAATGGGCTTCGCTGGGCGTGCGGCGGCCGGGCGGCGGCGGCTTCCCGCGGCCCACGGATACCGCCTTCCTGCTGCTGCCCACCGGCGCCAAGGGGCCGGCCTTCCTGGTGCTGCCGAACTTCAGCGCTATCCTGAAATACAACCCCGCCGACGCTTACGCCTTGGCCATCGGCCACCTGTCGGACCGGCTGCGCGGCGGCAATCCGTTCGTGGCCTCCTGGCCGGCGGATGAGCGGGCGCTGTCGCGGGCGGAGCGGGTGGAGATCCAGACCCGGCTGTCCCAGCTGGGCTATGATGTCGGCAATCCCGACGGCATCCTGGGCCAGAAGACCCGGGTGGCGGTGCAGGACTTCCAGGTCCGCGCCGGGCTGGTGCCGGACGGCTATCCCGGCGTGGTGGTGCTGGAGCGCCTGCGCCAGTAACCCGCGCCGAGGCTTTGTCTGAGACACGGACTTCCCCGGAATTCCCCGGTTTGGATTCCGTGTCTCTCCCCGCCCCGATGCGACATTTCAGTCCGGTGCCCGGCCGGCCTTGGTCTGCGCTCCCGGTGATGCGGCGCCGCCCCCGCCGTGCGGCGGGAACGGCGATCATATGCAAGGGCCTTCAGCCCTCTCCGCTCACCCCTGGCCGCGCAGGGCCGGATCGCCATAGCCGCCGCCGGTGGGGGTGACGACGATCACCGCCTCGCCCGCTTCCAGCACGGTCTGGGTGCAGCCCGCCATGGGCTCCAGGCGACCGTCGAGCCGGCGCACATAGCCCTCGCCCACCTGGCCCGGCTCGCCGCCGGCGACGCCGAACGGACGCACCCGCCGGTGCGAGGACAGAAGCGCGCACTCCATGCTCTCCAGGAAGCGGATGCGGCGATAGGTGCCGCCGCCCGCATTCCACTGGCCGTTGCCGCCGGAACCTTCCCGCACGTGGAAATCCTCCAGCAGCACCGGGAAGCGGGTCTCCAGGATTTCCGGATCGGTCAGGCGGGAGTTGGTCATGTGCACATGCACGCCGTCGGTGCCGTCGAAGCCGGGACCGGCGGGCGAGCCGGAGCAGATGGTCTCGTAATATTGGTAGGCGTCATTGCCGAAGGTGAGGTTGTTCATGGTGCCCTGGGAGGCCGACATGGCGCCCAGCGCCCCGAACAGGCAGTTGGTGACCGCCTGCGAGGTCTCCACATTGCCCGCCACCACCGCCGCCGGGAACTGCGGCGACAGCATGGAGCCATCCGGCACCACGATGCGGATCGGCCGCAGGCAACCGGCATTCATGGGGATCTCGTCCTCCACCATGACCCGGAACACATAGAGCACGGCGGCGCGGGTGACCGGCTCGGGGGCGTTGAAATTGGTGGGCTGCTGCGGCGAGGTGCCGGTGAAGTCCACCGTCGCCTCGCGCTTGGCCTTGTCGACGGTGATCTTGACCTGGATCACCGTGCCCTGGTCCATCTCATAGCTGAAGGAGGCATCCGACAGCCGGTCCAGCACCCGGCGCACGCTCTCGGCGGCATTGTCCTGCACGTGGCCCATATAGGCCTTCACCACATCCAGGCCGAAGGTGGCGATCATCTTGTTGAGTTCGCGCACCCCCTTCTCATTGGCGGCGATCTGCGCCTTGAGATCGGCAATGTTCTGCACCGGATTGCGCACCGGATATTTCGCCCCGGTGAGCAACGCCAGCAGCTCCGCCTCGCGGAACCGGCCCTGGTCCACCAGCTTGAAATTGTCGATATAGACGCCTTCTTCCTCGATATTGGTGGCCAGCGGGCTCATGGAGCCCGGCGCCACGCCGCCCACGTCCGCATGGTGGCCGCGGGAAGCCGCCCAGAACAGCAGTTCCGAGCCGTCCGCATTGAACACCGGCGTCACCACGGTGATGTCGGGGAGATGGGTGCCGCCATTATAGGGGGCGTTGAGCGCGAACACGTCGCCGGGGCGCACGTTGCCGGCATTCTCGCGGATCACCGTCTCCACCGAGCGATCCATGGAGCCCAGGTGCACCGGCATGTGCGGGGCATTGGCCACCAGTTCGCCGGTGCCGGAGAACACCGCGCAGGAGAAGTCCAGCCGCTCCTTGATGTTCACCGAATAAGCGGTGTTCTGGAGCGTCACGCCCATCTGCTCGGCGATGGACATGAACAGATTGTTGAACACCTCCAGCATCACCGGGTCGGCCTTGGTGCCCACCGCGCCGGCGCGCTGCAATTCTTCGGTGCGGGCCAGCAGCAGGTGATCCTTGGCGGTCACCTGCGCCCGCCAGCCGGGCTCCACCACCACGGTCTGGTTGGGCTCGATGACAATGGCCGGCCCCTGCACCGCCATGCCGGGGTGGAAATCCGCCCGCAGCACCACGGGGGCCTGATGCCAGGCCCCGCGCGAGAAGAAGCGCACCGTGCGCGTCACCTTGGGATCGGACCCGTCCAGCGGCAGGTCGGGCTCGGCGATGCCGGCGCCGCCGCCGAAGGACTGCACCTCCAGGGCTTCGGCCACCACCGGCTTTTCCGGCGAGACGAAGCCGAACTGGGCGCGGTGCTTGTCCTCGAACTCGGCGATCATGGCGCCATGGTCGGCCAAGGTGACCGGGAGCGCGGTGTCGGTGCCTTCATAGCGCAGGTGCAACTTGGCCTCGTTGCCCGCCGCCGCGCCGGTGACGCCCTGCCCCGCCAGTTCCGCCACGGTCTCCAGGGTCAGCGCCGCGCGCATCGCCTCCACTTCGGCCAGGACCGCCGCATCCAGGAGCGCCCCGACCGCCTTGGTGCGGTGGGCGCGGATGTCGGCGAGACCCATGCCATAGGCCGAGAGCAGGCCGGAGAAGGGATGGATCAGCACCTTGGTCATGCCCAGCGCATCGGCCACCAGGCAGGCATGCTGGCCGCCGGCGCCGCCGAAGCAGTTCAGGGCATAGCGGGTGACGTCATAGCCGCGCTCCACCGAGATCTTCTTGATGGCATTGGCCATGTTCTCCACCGCGATGGTGACGAAGCCGTCCGCCACCATCTCCGGCGCCCGGCCGTCGCCGATCTCGGCCGCCATGGCCTCGAAGCGCCCGCGCACCGCGTCCGCATCCAGCGCCTCGTTCTGAGCCGGGCCGAAGATCTTCGGGAAGAAGTCTGGGATCAGCTTGCCCAGCATCACATTGGCGTCGGTCACCGCCAGCGGCCCGCCGCGGCGATAGCAGGCAGGTCCCGGATTGGCGCCGGCGCTGTCGGGGCCGACGCGGAAGCGGGCGCCGTCATAATGCAAGATCGAGCCGCCGCCCGCCGCCACCGTATGGATGCGCATCATCGGCGCGCGGATGCGCACGCCGGCCACCTCGGTATCGAAGGCCCGCTCCAGCTCGCCATCGAAATGGCACACGTCCGTGGAGGTGCCGCCCATGTCGAAGCCGATGATGCGGTCGAGGCCGGCAAGCTCGCCGGTCTTGGCCGCGCCCACCACGCCGCCGGCCGGGCCGGACAGCAGCGCGTCCTTGCCCTGGAACAGATCGGCGGCGGTGAGCCCGCCGGACGACATCATGAACATCAGCCGGATGGCTTCATCCGGCCCGGCGGCGCCGGCGCCCAATTCATCCGCCACCTGGCGCACATAGCGGCGCAGGATCGGCGAGAGATAGGCATCCACCACCGTGGTGTCGCCGCGTCCCACCAGCTTGATCAGCGGCGACACCTCATGGGAGACGGACACTTGCGCGAACCCAAGTTCGCGGGCGAGCCCGGCCACCTGCGCCTCATGGGCCGGATAGCGATAGCCATGCATGAAGACGATGGCGACTGCCTCGATGCCATCGGCCTTGGCCGCCTCAAGGGCGATGCGGACGGCGGCCAGATCCGGCGCCTGCTCCACGGTGCCGTCGGCGCGCACCCGCTCGGCCACTTCCAGCACCTGCTCGAACAGCATGTCCGGCTTGACGATCTTCTTGGCGAAGATCTTCGGCCGGGCCTGATAGCCGATCTTCAGCGCATCCTTGAAGCCGGCGGTGGTCACCAGCAGCGTCCGGTCGCCTTTGCGCTCCAGGAGAGCATTGGTGGCGACCGTTGTGCCCATCTTCACGGCAGAAACCAGCCCTTGGGGAATGGGCGCCCCCGCCGGCAGGCCGAGAAGCTCGCGAATGCCGTGGACGGCGGCGTCCTTATAGGCCTCGGGATTTTCCGACAGGACTTTGTGAGCCAGCAATGTACCGTCGGGTTTACGGCCAACGATATCGGTGAAGGTGCCGCCACGATCGATCCAGAATTCCCAGCTTGCCGGCGTGGCAATTCGATCGGTCGTCATGGCGTCACTCCTGATTGCGCGCACCGACGGACAGGCGCGTGGCACGATCTTTGCTGCACCGCACCAGCCGCCCGGGCACCCGGAAACAGCCGACGCATGGGGCATCGGAAGCCGCAACCAAGACACGGGGTGATTTCTTCGTCAACGTTTCGTTGACAAAATATCGAGATGCCCCAAAAATGCCATCAAGCGCCCTGGAGCGCGTGGCTCTCCGCCAGAGGATCCAATGACCCGCGAAGTCTCTCGACACCGAACATCGCTTCGGGCCGCCGCCGCGCATCATGGTAGTTCCCATACGGCAGGCGGCAAGCCGTTTCCGTGGCGCGGAGGACGCGGCGTATGATCCGGCGGGCCCTCGATGCGCTCTACCTCGCCTCCGGCATCCTCGCCGGCCTGTTCCTGCTCGCCATCTTCGGTCTGATGATCGGCCTTTCCGCCGGCCGCGAAGTCGCCATCAACATTCCCGCCGGCGATGATTTCGCCGCCTGGTGCATGGCCGCCATGGCCTTCCTCGGCCTCGCGCACACCTTCAAGAAGGGCGAGATGATCCGGGTCGGCCTGCTGCTGGAGAGGCTGCACGGCCGCACGCGCCAGTTCTTCGAGATCCTGGCCTTGGTGGTCGGCTCGTCCTTCATCTTCTACTTCGCCAAGAACGCGGTGCAGCTGACCTACGATTCCTATCGCTTCGACGACATGTCCCAGGGCGTGATCGCCGTGCCTTTGTGGATCCCGCAGAGCGGCTACGCCCTCGGCCTGGTGATCCTCTTGATCGCCATGCTGGATGAACTGGTCCATGTGGCCCGCGGCAACCGTCCGCGCTTTGAGAAGGATCCGCCCTTGACGCCCGAGGAACTGGTCGAGCGCGTCGCCTCCGGCGGGGGCGTCTGACATGTTTGAACACCTCGGGCTCGTCCCGCTCTCCATCATCCTTTTAATGCTGCTGGTGGCGATCCTCGCCAGCGGCGTCTGGGTCGCCATCGGCCTCGGCCTCGTGGGCCTCGCGGCCATGACGCTGACCACCAACGTCCCCATCGGCCAGGTGCTCGCCACCACCGTGTGGAGCGCCTCGGCCTCCTGGACCCTGGCGGCGCTGCCGCTGTTCATCTGGATGGGCGAGATCCTGTTCAGGACCCGACTATCGGAAGAGATGTTCCGGGGCCTGGCCCCCTGGCTGCAATGGCTCCCCGGCCGCCTGCTGCATGTGAACGTGATCGGCTGCGGCATCTTCGCGGCGGTGTCCGGCTCGTCCGCCGCCACCTGCGCCACCATCGGCAAGATCGCGCTGCCGGAACTGGACAAGCGCGGTTACGACAAGGGCCTGGCGCTGGGCTCGCTCGCGGGCTCCGGCACGTTGGGGCTGCTGATCCCGCCGTCCATTCCCATGGTGGTCTATGCGGTCACCGCCAACGTCTCGGTGCTGCAGGTGTTCCTCGCCGGCTTCCTGCCGGGCCTGCTGGTGATGGGGCTCTACAGCGGCTACATCATCCTGTGGTCGCTGCTGAACCCCGGCAAGACGCCGCCGCGCGACCCGCCCATGTCGCTGCGCATGAAGCTGCGGGAATCCTCCAAGCTGGCGCCCTGCCTGCTGCTGATCCTCGGCGTGTTCCTGTCGCTGGTGCTGGGCCTTGCCACCGCCACCGAATGCGCCGCCTGGGGCGTGCTCGGCGCCCTGGCGCTGGCCGCCTGGAGCCGCACGCTCACCTGGGAGACCTTCGTCCAGAGCCTGATGAGCGCCACCCGGCTGTCGTGCATGATCATGCTGATCATCGCCGGCGCCGCCTTCACCACCGCCGCCATGGCCTATACCGGCATTCCGGTGGCGCTGGCGGAGTGGGTGCAGGGGCTCAACCTCACGCCGGGTAAACTCGCCCTTGCCCTAACGGTCATGTACATTATCCTCGGCTGTCTCATCGACGGCATTTCGATGATCGTGCTCACGGCCGTCATCGTGCTGCCCATGGTGAAGCAAGCGGGGTTCGACCTGGTATGGTTCGGCGTCTACCTCGTGATCCATGTGGAGATGGCGCAGATCACCCCGCCGGTCGGCTTCAATCTGTTCGTGCTGCAGAACATGAGCGGCCGCGACACCTGGACGGTCGCCAAGGCGGCGTTCCCGTTCTTCGTCCTGCTCAACATCGCCGTCATCATCATCACCATGTTCCCGGAAATTGCCCTGGTGCTCCCGCGCTATGTGTTTCCGGGCTGAGTGCCGCTGCCCAACGACCCACAAGAGAGGCCTTCATGACGCGCCTTCGTTCCTTTGCCGCCGCGCTCGTCGCCGGCGGACTTGCGACCCTCGCCGCCGGCACCGCCTCGGCCCAGACCAAATGGAACCTGCCGGCCGCCTATCCGGCCGACAATTTCCACACTGAGAACCTCACCCAGTTCTCCAAGGACGTGGAGGCGGCCACCGGCGGCAAGCTGGTGATCACCATTCATCCCGGCGCCTCGCTGTTCAAGGCGCCCGAGATCAAGCGCGCGGTGATGACCGGCCAGGCCCAGGCCGGCGAAGTCATCATGTCGCTGCATGAGAATGAAGACCCGATCTTCGGCATCGACGTGGTGCCCTTCCTCGCCACCTCCTATCCGGCGGCGATGAAGCTCTATCTGGCCTCCAAGCCGGCGGTGGAGAAGAAGCTGGCCTCCCAGGGCCTCAAGCTGCTCTACACGGTGGCCTGGCCGCCCCAGGGCCTGTTCTCCAAGACCCCGGTCACCAAGATCGAGGACCTGAAGGGCGCCAAGTGGCGCG
>CALRNP020000177.1:0-12285 GCA_943369575.1 Azorhizobium sp. AG788
CTCCAGACCGGCTCGACCGCCCTCGGCACCACGTCGACCCGCCTGACCTCCCAGCAGAACTTCGCCCAGACCCTCATGGACATCAACACCTCGTCCGTGGGCGCCCTGGTCGATGCCAACATGGAAGAAGAGTCCACCAAGCTGAAGGCCCTGCAGACCCAGCAGCAGCTGGCCGTGCAGTCCCTGTCCATCGCCAACAACAGCACCTCCAACGTCATGACGCTGTTCCGTTGATCCCTGATCACCTTCATCCCTAAGCCGCTGCGGCGACGGGGAAGAAGGCGGCGGCGATGACATCAAAGGGTGCGGCCGATGTTCCGGCCGCACCCGCTCTCCGGCGGCGTACCAAGCCGGAAGCCCAAACCACGCCTCGGAAACGGGGCGTGGTTTTTTCCTGCAACGCCCATGCAAGGTTAAAGCGGAAGATTGCCACCGGGACCTGTCGTCGCTCTCCGCGGCACCTGGCCTGTCCCTGATCCGCTCGAGATACCGGCTTCGCCGAGGTCTCGCCAGGAAGGCAATCACCATGAGGCGGCGCGCATGAATGCCCGAGAGCAGCTAGAACGGCTCCTTTCGAACCTCCGTCAGCTGGGCGCCCGCCGTTTGGTGGCGCTGGGGCTGATCGCTCTCACCGTCGTGGCGGTGATCGGGCTTGGCGCCATGTATCTCAGCCAGCCGGAGCGGGAGACGCTCTACGCCAACCTCAACCGCGACGATGTCGCCCGCATCGGCGGCGCGCTCAAGGACGCGGGTATTTCGTTCGACGTCTCCTCCGACGGCGCAGCGGTCCTGGTCGCCCATTCCGACACTGCCCGCGCCCGCATGCTGTTGGCGGTCAAGGGCCTGCCGCAGAGCTCCAATTCCGGCTACGAGCTGTTCAACGACGTGCGCTCGTTCGGCCTGACCTCCTTCATGCAGGAAGTCACCAAGGTCCGCGCCCTGGAAGGCGAAATCGCCCGCACCGTCCAGACCATGAAGGGCATCAAGGCCGCGCGGGTGCACATCGTGCTGCCCGATCGCGGGTCGTTCCGGCGCGACCAGCAGTCGGCCTCCGCCTCCGTGGTCATCCGCACCGAGAATGCTTCCGATGGCTCCACCGCCCAGGCGATTCGCCATCTGGTGGCCTCCGCCATTCCCGGCATGAAGATGGACAACGTCACGGTGCTCAACACCGAGGGCGCCGTGCTGTCGTCCAGCGAGGATGGCGTCAATGCCGCCGCCGGCAAGAAGGCGCTGCTGCAGCAGCAGGTGAATCGCGAGACCGAGGAAAAGATCCGCCGCACCCTGACGCCGTTCCTGGGCCTGGGCAATTTCGAGATCAGCGTCTCCGCGCGGCTGAACACCGATCGCAGCACCATCAACGAGACCACCTTCGATCCCGCCTCGCGCGCCGAGCGTTCGACCCGGGTGGTGAAGGAAGCCGGCTCGACCCAGAACAAGTCCACCCAGCCCAACACCACGGTGCAGCAGAACATTCCGCCGCCCCCCGGCACCCCGGCCAATGGCAATGAGAACAGCGAGAACAACCAGCGCCGCGAGGAGCTGACCAATTTCGAAATCTCCTCGCGCACCACTCAGACCGTGCGCGATGCCTTCCAGGTGCAGAATCTGTCCATCGCCGTGCTGGTGAACAAGGACCGGCTCACCGCTGCCAAGGGCCCGGACGCCGTTCCGCTGGAGACCCAAACGTTCGAGATCGAGCAACTGGTGGCGTCTGCCGCCGGCTTCGACAAGGAACGCGGCGACAAGCTGAAGGTGGTGGCGGTGCCGTTCGCCGATGGCGGCAATGCCATGGAGGCGATCCCGCCGCTGACCTGGAGCGAACTGCTGTTCCGCCAGGCCGGCACCCTGGTCAACGCCCTCACCATCCTGATCGTCGCCGTGCTGCTGATCTGGTTCGGCCTGCGTCCCGCCCTGCGCGCCATCCTGGCCCGGCCGGAGCCCGACGAAGCCGAAGCGATCGAGGCCGCCATGCTGGCCGCCCCGGCGTCCGAAATGGCCTCGCTGGATGCGCCCGCTCTGGATACGCTCAACGGCGTCACCACTCTGCCGAGCTTCGCCGGCGGCGACTCCGGCCCGGTCAATCTGATCGGCGACGTCACCAGCAAGGTCAACCGCTCGCCGCAGCGGCGCCTGGAGCAGATCGTGGAGTATGACGAGGAGCAGGCCGCTGCGATCCTGAGGCAGTGGCTGCATCAGGAGGTGAAGGTATGAGCGCGAAGGCTCTGAGGCTTCACCTGCCGCACTTCGGCACGCCGCACCCGCCGCGGCCTGCCGGTCTGCAGGGTCTGCATCAGGAGCCGGCGCCGGCCAAGCCCGCCGCGGTTGCTCCGTCCGACGACAAGGCGGAAGCCGCCACCCCGGCCCGTCCGGCCAAGCCCGCCGGCCCCGACCATGCCGCCATCCTGGCCGCCGCCGTGGCAGCCGCCCGCACCGAAGCGGAAACCAGCGCCCGGCAGGAGTTCGAGGCCGAGCGCGCCCGCGATGCGGAAGCCTTCGACGCCCATCTGGCGCTGACGCGCCAGCAATGGGCGGCCGAGACCGCCGACACGCTCCAGGCAAGCCTGGCCAGCGCCCATGAAGCCATGGAGGCGCGCATCTGCGACACGCTCGGCCGCATCCTGGTGCCGTTCCTGTCGGAGGCGGTGCGCATGCAGGCGTTGAGCGAGATGTCCGCCATGATCACCCGGCTGCTGTCCGATCCCAAGGCGCCGCTGCTGCGCATCAGCGGGCCGGACGATCTGCTGGACGTGCTGCGGGCACGCCACGCCGCCGGGGGCATCGAATTCCAGACCAGCGATGCGGTCGATGTGCGGATTGCCGCCGACGACACCATTATCGAGACCCAGCTGCGCGCCTGGACCACCCATCTGACTGAAGCACTGGCCTGAGGCGCATCATGTCCGACAAGGGCGATCACGCCGAAATCATCATCATCAAGCGTCACGAAGAAGAAGAGCACGAGCACCATTCCAGCGCGTGGAAGGTGGCGCATGCCGACTTCATGACCGCGATGATGGCGTTCTTCCTCATCATGTGGCTGATCAACGTCACTGATAAGGACGTGAAGAAGGCGATCGCCAGCTACTTCAACCCGGTGCATCTCGCCGAGAGCATGACCGAGCGCAAGGGCCTCAACGAGCCCGAGGACGTCAAGCCCGAGGGCACCTCCGCCGATGGCGAGCAGAAGTCCGCGCTCAAGCAGACCGCGGGCGCCGGGACCGGCCCCGGCTCCGACACCCAGAAGGGCGACAAGGACCGCGCCGCGTTCCAGGACCCCTACGCGGTGCTGTCCAAGCTGGCGGGCGAGGCCGATCCCTCCGAAATGAGCACCCCGGACGCCGCCGTGGGCGAGACCGGCCGTCCCGGCAATAGCGCCGGCGATGCCACCCGCGATCCGTTCGACCCGGTCTATTGGCAGATGACGGCCGCCCGCAAGCTCAAGACTGAGAAGCCCGGCCCGCAAAGCCTGAATGCGCCGACCCAGGCACGACCGGACGCGGCGGTCTCAGCGGCGCGCGGCATTGGCGACTTCCCCTCGGAAGCGGGTGTGGATGTGACCGTGGTCGCCGCCCCCGACGCGGCCCCCACCCAGGGCGGCGCGATGGTTGTCGTGACCAAGCCCGACGGCACCAAGCCCAACGTGGGCAAGGGTGAAGCGGTCAAGGGCGAGACTGCCCGCGGCACGGCCGCCAGCGGCGACCAGTCCAAGGGCACCGCCACCGTCGGCGACAATGCCAAGGGCACCGCCGCCAAGGGCGACATGTCCAAGGGCGAGCAGCTCAAGGGCGATGCCAATGCCGGCGCCCTCAAGGCCGACCAAGCCAATGCCGACAAGCTGCGCAGCGAAGTGCTTGCGGCAGTGCAGAGCACCATGGGCGATGTCCGCGCCCCGCGCGTGGATGTGCGCGCCACCAAGGAAGGGCTGGTCGTCAGCCTGACCGATGACCAGAACTATTCCATGTTCCCGGTCGGCTCCGCCGTTCCCGATGGCCGTCTGGTGCGGGCGATGGAGAAGGTGGCGCAGGCCCTGGCCAAGCGCCCCGGCGAGATCGTCGTGCGCGGCTATACCGATGGACGGCCCTACCGTTCCGAAACCTATGACAACTGGCGGCTGTCCAGCGCGCGCGCCCACATGGCCTATTACATGCTGGTGCGCGGCGGTCTCCAGGACCCGCGCGTGAACAACATCGAAGGCTTCGCCGACCGCAACCTGAAGAACCCGGCGGATCCGCTGGCCGCCGAAAACCGCCGGATCGAGATTCTGTTGAAGGTGCCCAACTGATGCGCCGCGGCCCCCTCTCCCCGCTCGTCGCCCTGTCGATCCTGATGTCCGCGCCGTCGGCACGGGCGGAGGATTTCGACCTGTTGTCCTTCCTGCGCCCGCGGCCGGCCACTGAAGCCGTGCAGCCCGATGAGGCGTCCGCGCCCCTGCCCGCGCGCCGCCCGGTGGTCAGCGACGTGGTGCTGACCCCGGTGTCCGCCGAGGTCGACAGCATCGGTCTGGCGCCGATGCCGGCATCGGTGCCGCTGCCGCCACGCCGGCCGAAGGTGACTTTCGAGCCCACCCTGCTGCTGCTCCAGTACCCCGCAGCCGCCCTTAAGGCGGAAGCCGCCCTCGAGGCGAATGCCTCGGCGGTTGCACGGACGAGCGATGCGCCGACCGCCGCGCCTGCGCCCGCTCCGGTTGCCGCAGCGCCAACACAGACCATTGCCGTCCAGCCGGTCACCGTTCAGCCCGTTCCCGTCCAGGCGCCTGCCGCAGCGCCGGAGCCTACCCCGGCAGTGGTGGTGACGGCGAGCGGCGAGCCGCTGGTGCCGCCCATGGCCCGTCAGGCGATTCCGCTGCCCACGCCCCGCCCGGTGGAAACCGCCTCCGACACCATCAAGCCGATCCAGGTTCGCACGATCGCGATTTCGCCCAATGCCCCGCGCAAGCCCGCCCCGGCGCCCGCGGCGGTGGTTGCCGCCGCCGCACCCGCGGCGCCGGAGAAGGTGGCGCCTCCCGCTCCCGCTCCTGCCCCGGTCCCGGTCGTGGTGGCGCCGCCGGCACCCCAGCGGATTGTCGATCTGGCCGTGGACCCGGTGCGGTCCGAAGCCTCGGAACTGCCGCCGATCCAGCGCGAGATGCCGAACCCGGTCACCTCCGATGCCCTGCGGACCCCGGCGACGCTGGACGATGCCGCCAAGGCAGCCGCCGCCGTCCCGACGGTGCGCAAGGAGAAGGCGGCTGACGAAGCCACCGGACCCGTGCTGCCGCCTGATCCGGCCATGGTGGCCGACGCCATGCTCCAGCGTATTCCCACCGTGACCTCGGCCATTGTCGGCCTGGTGTCCGCCGTGTCTCCCGGCACCGCCAGTGCGAGCGAATCCGCCAAGCCAGCCGCCAAGGCCGGGGCCGATGCCGCCGCGCCCTATACGCCGCCGCCGGTTCCCGCCGATGTGGCCACCGTCGAGCGCAAGCGCACCGGGCCGGCCCCCTATGAAATGGTGCGCCGTCTCCAGCGCCTGCAGGACCTCATCGCTTCGGGCGATACCAACGCCCTGCAAGCCCAGCGCACGCTGATCACAGAGATCGAGAACGCGTTCCGCGACACTGATCCGGAAGTCTGGCAGGACCCGCGCAATGGCCGCGCGGCCGTCATCTTCTTCCTCAGCGGCGGCGGCCCGGCCGAACTGCGCAATCTGCTCAAGCTCAAGCCCTTGCCGGCGGTGGACGAGCGGCTGCTGCGCGGGGCCCTGGCCTATGTGGAAGGCCGCGAGGACGATGCCGAACGCTATCTCGGGGAAATCGACGCCCTGCGCCTGCCGGACGCACTTGGCGGACAGATCGCGCTGGCCCAGGCGGCGGTGACCGTGCGCAAGGATCCGCGCAAGGCCATGGCCATGCTGGACGTGGCCCGCCTGCTGATGCCCGGCACCCTGGTGGAAGAAGCCGCCCTGCGCCGCGAGATCCTGGTCGCCGCCCAGATCGGCGATGTGAACCAGTTCGAGCAGCTCTCCCGGCAATATCTCTTCCGCTTCCGCTACTCCGTCTATGCGGGCAACTTTCGCCAGCGCTTCGCTGCGGCCCTCACCCG
Organism: Azorhizobium sp. AG788; assembly: GCA_943369575.1. GTDB lineage: Bacteria > Pseudomonadota > Alphaproteobacteria > Rhizobiales > Xanthobacteraceae > Azorhizobium. Next base: position 6,081 of record CALRNP020000177.1, read on the forward strand.
CATGGCCTTTCTCAATGACGCCACCCAGTTCCCCCGCCTGACCGCGCTGCTCCAGCCGCTCGACCGGGACAGCCGGGTGGAGGTCTATCTGATGGTTGCCCGCGGCGCCCTCAACCAGGGCAAGCTGGTGGCCGCCGCCATGGCCGCCGAGCGGGTGCTGGCGGAAGCCCAGCCGGTGTCGCCGGACTTCGAGCGGGCGCGGGTCTATCGCGGCGCCGTTCGCGCCGCCTCCAGCAAGGATGTGGACGCCGCCCTCGCCGACCTGCGCACCACGGTGCGCTCGCGTCTGCCGCAGGACGACATCATGCTGTTGGATGCCGCCATCACCACGGCCGAACTGGTCAAGAGCGCAGGGGAAACCACCAAGGTGGTGGCCGCCGTCGCGACCCCGGCCAAGGCCGATCCGATGAAGCTGACCGCTGCCCCTGGCCCCGGGCTCGTTCCCCGGCTGCCCCCGGCCGCCGACCAGCGCGCGGTCGCGGTGCCGCCACCGCCGCCGCCCCCGCCTGCGGCCGCCAAGGCCGACGAGGCGCCGCAGCCCAATGCCATCGAAAGCAAAGCCCGCGGCGCCCTGGACAAGATCGATGCTCTGCTGAAAGAGGCCCCCCGATGAGCGCATTCAACATCACCCTGGCCCTGCCCCAGGCGCGCGGTGCGGATGCCACCTCCGGCAAGTCGGTGGACCCCGATGGCGGCGACGAGGCCGGCGGCAACCGCTTCGCCGACATGTTCCGCGACATCGGCCGTGAGATCACCGATGCCGGCCGCTCCGCCGCCGGCACTGACGCGACCGCGACCGATGCTGCCGCGACGACCGACGCCACTGGCGGCGACACCTCGCTCCAAACCCTTGCGGATGCCCTGGCCTCCGCCGGCAAGAGCCGGACGCCGGCCGCAGCGGGCGACAGCGCCGGACGCGCCGCGAACGCAGGCGATGCCGCGGCTTCCAGCGATGGCACCGCCGCGAACCTGCTCGCCCAGTCCGGGAAGCCGGCCCGCGCCGGGACCTCAGCCCATGCCGCAACCCGCCAGACCCTCGCGGCCACCGCCGCGCAGCTGCTGTCGGCCGCCGATGCCGCCAATGCCCAGGCCGCGCAGGACCAGCAGGATCTGGCGATCACCGAGGCCGCAGCCGACGCCACCACCACCCAGATCAGCGTCGATACCGCAACGGCCGAAAAGGCCGCCACCCAGCGGCGCGCGGACGACAAATCCGCCGACACCGCTGCGCGGCGCCTGCCCGGCAACCAGGCCCTGACCGCGCTTCTGTTCGGCCGGACCGATGCGGACGACACCCTCACGACCACCGGCCACACGGTTGCGTCGAAGGATGGCACCGCCGCAGAGACCGCCGCCCAGGATGGCAGCGCGCAGGATGCTGCCTCGGCCGATCCCGCCCTGCCGAATGCCGCTGCCGGCGCGCAACTGGCGATGCCGCTGCAAATCCCGCCTGCTGCTCTTGCCTCGGCCACGGCTCAGACCGGCGGCGAGCCGACGGCCACCGGGCGCGAGACGCTCGGGGGAACGGCCGGAACGGCCAATACGATGGCGGCGGCGCAGCCCATGCGCATCACCATTCTCTCGCGCGAGACCCATTTTGCGCCGATCCGCACCCTGGGGCTGAATGGCGCCAGCGCGCCGTCGGCCGCCGGCGCGGCGACCGACACCCGCCTCGCCGCCGCCACCGATGGATCCGCGGCCGAGCAGGCCCGCACCGCCAGTGCCGATCCGCGCACCGCCACGACAGCGGCCAGCGCGCGGGTTCTGGCAAATGCGGCCAGCAGCACCGCCGCCACCCGCGCGGCCACGCCCGTTTCGGGCACCACGACGCCCGCCACCGGCACTGCGGAGACCGAGGCCTCCAGCGAGACGGACGGGACGGAGCGCATCACGCCCCGCACGCCCGCCCGCGAAACCGACCGCAGCGGCGACACCCGCCAGGCCGGCCGCTCTAGGGAGGCCGAAGCCGGGTCGGCGCGGACCGGATCCAAGGATGCCGGCGCCACCCGCACTGAAGGGACGGGTGATGCTGCTGCGTCAGCCGTCGCTGAAGAGGCCCCGGTCACCGGCGTTGCGGCCATCGGCGGATCGAGCCAGCCGGCAGCTCCCGCTCCGGCCCTGGCGACTTTGCGCCAGATCGGCGCCGCCATTGCCGCCGAAGCCGGGACCATGGGCGCCACCGCCAGCGTCGCGGGCCCCACGGCCAATCTGATCGCCGGGCCGGTGCGCCTGCTGGACATTCAATTGTCGCCTGACGACCTGGGCACGGTGAATGTGCGCATGCGCCTGAGCAACAACGGCCTGGAAATCCGCCTGCGCGCCAGCAATCCGGAGACCGCCAAGATGCTGGAGCGCGATCAATCGGCGCTGCTGGATCTGCTGGCCGCCTCCGGCATCACCGCCGACAGCATCACCATCGTGGGTGGCGACGGCGCCGGCCTTGCCCAATTGACCGGGCAGGATGCCGGGCGGCCCTTCACCGACCAGCAGCCCGCGGCCGGCGACACGGAGACTCCCCGCGACCAGAGCGGCCGCGACCAGAACGGCCGCAGCCCCGAGGATGATCGACAGAAAGGACAATCCCGAGATGATCAAGCGCGCAGCCCTGGCCGTGCTTTTGACCTTGGCGGCGGTTTCCGCGTCTAGCTCGGTCTCAGCCGCCCCGCCTCAGACCGTCCAGCCCAATGCCTGCGAGAAGGAATTGGCGCGGGCGGCGGCGAAATACCAGATTCCGCTGCCCATCCTCTATGCGGTGGGGCTAACGGAAACCGGCGTCAAAGGCTCCATGCACCCCTTCACCCTCTATATCGAGGGCAAGGACTATCTCTCGAAGACGCTGGCCGAGGCGCTGGCCCGCTTCAAGGAGGCCAATGCCCGCGGCGTGAAGCTGATCGACATCGGCTGCATGCAGGCCAATTTCTATTGGCACCGGGCCGAGTTCAAATCCCTGGAGGATATGTTCGACCCGCGTGAGAACGTGGATCAGGCCGCGCGCTTCCTCAAGGAACTGAAGCAGCGTCACGGCACCTGGACCATGGCGGTGGCCCGCTATAATGCCGGCCCCAAGAACACCGCCGGCCAGAAGCGCTATGTGTGCCGGGTGATGAAAAATCTGGTGGCCGTCGGCGTCGGCGCCTGGACCCCCACCGCCAAGGCCTTCTGCGACGCCCCCGACCCGGCCCCACCGGCCGGTTGAGCGACGCCGCCCGCTGGGGGGACACAAACCGGCAAGCGCGTGGCCCTCGAAACGAGCCGGCGCGGCTCACGCCTGTGGATCGACAGCGCGCGCTCGGATGCCCCGCCATCGCCCGGATGGCGACCGCTTAAGCCGCAGGCCGGGCCGTCGGGCGCCACATCGACAGAAATAAGATGATGTGCAGGGCGCAACGCCCCGCCTTATGCCGTGGCGCGGGTGGCCTCTGTGCGCGATCTGCCACTGGCGCGCACTCCCAGCCGCAGGGCGCTGCCCCTGCAGGCCGGCTTCCCCCAGACAGCATCGGCACAATCCGGCCCGCACGCGGGTGCACAGGCCCCTCAAATGCAAGCGGGCCGACGCATTGCGCCGGCCCGCGTGGGTCAAATGTCGCTGGCCGCTGGGCGGTCAGGCGAACAGCGAGTCGATATCGTCCTGGGAGACGACGTTCTCGTCCGTGGACAAAGCCGGACCGTTGAGCAGGGCTTCGTCGCCCTCGCGCGCAACGATGCCGGCATTCTGCGCCACCATGTCCGCACCGCCCCAGATGTCGGTCATGCGCTTCACCCGCGCCTCGATGAAGTCGATCAGCTTGACCACCTTCTTGATGCGCTGGCCGGTGATGTCCTGGAAGTTGCAGGCCTCAAACGTCTTGATGGTCTGCGCCTGAATTTCCTCGGCCAGGGTCAATTCCTCGCCGGACAGGCGCCCGATGAGCACCGACACCGCAGTGTCGATGGTTTCAGCCGCGGACAGAATGGCTTCGGTTGCCTCCTCGGTGTCCTGAACCACCGCATCCAGTTCGTCGGTGGCGCGAAACAGGCTTTCGCCCCGCGTTCCCTCCGCATGGAGCGTGGCGATTTCCATCTTGGTGTTGCGGATCGCATCCTGGATGGTCTCGATCCCGGCCCATAGGGCATGCCGATCGCGCTCACGATCAGCTTCGGGGTCGCGCTCCTTAAACTTGGCGATCTCGCCGCGAACTTCCGAAATTTCGGCCAGAATACGATCAAGCTGTCCCTCGACGGAGACACCAATCGGACCGCTGCCGACAGCATCAAAGACGCTGCTCATTCGGTCCGAGCCCTCGATACGAAACGGCCGCCGGCTAACCGACATCCGAACCTCCTTGCAGCGCATACGACAATGTACGATGGTCGTTTATAGTTCATAGCCAGCAGCGCCGGGAAGACCCCCTTTGGAAGCCCTGCAAGCTTCGCGCAAGGTGTTGCCAGCTAAAACCATTCTGCCCAGCCGATGAGTCACCTCTCGGTTAGTATTGACCTTGCTACCCGCTAACGGAGTGTGCCATGGCGGTTGACCTTTCAATGGCGGTTCTCGTCGTCGACGACTATAAGACGATGGTCCGGATTATCCGCAACCTGCTGAAGCAGATCGGATTCGAAGATGTGGACGAGGCATCCGACGGGACCGAGGCTCTGACCAAGCTGAAGGAGCGTCAGTACGGCCTCGTGATTTCCGACTGGAACATGGAGCCCATGACCGGATACGAGCTGCTGAAACGCGTCCGCGACGACGCCGATCTCAGCACCATCCCGTTCATCATGGTGACTGCGGAAGCGAAGTCGGAAAACGTGATCGCCGCCAAGAAGGCCGGCGTCAGCAACTACATCGTGAAGCCTTTCAACGCCCAGACCCTCAAGGGGAAGATCGATACCGTCTTTGAGGCCTGATGAGGTTGGGCGCCGCAGCGTCCACCCTTCCGGCTCACCGAGCGGATGTTCTCCCTCACGACTGGGCGCTTCCTGATACAGGCTGCCGACCCTGGGTTGCAGTGCACTCCAGGATCCTCACAGCCAAACTTCAAATATCGCCCGGCTCTGCGCCGGGCGTTTTTTTGCCGACTCGGCAACGCTTTACGACAAAGCCGCGACAGTCAGGCTCCGGCGGTTGCCCGGTAACTCCCGCAATGCAGGCCGGCCCATCTTCAGCTTGCCTCGCCCTTGCGAAGGTGCGCTGCCCACATTTTTTTTCGCCGGCAGTTCCGACCATATCGGCGCTAATTTGGTTGAGGATGTCGCCTCTCCGTCGCACTGGATCGACCTTGCCCCCTGGCGCGCGAAGCATTTGCGGGGAATCCAGATCAAACCGCCTCCGCAGCCGACGAACTGAACCCAATTTGGATGGAATCTGGGTCCATTCGTGAATCTATTGAGATTGCTGCGGAACCATCCCCCCGGTAACCATTTCTCAACGAAGCAACGGACCCCGCAAATCCGCGCTTCGTATTTTGAAATCTGCAGGTTGTGCTGCAAGCGCAGTACCTGATTTGGGGGATGCAGACATGTATGTCGTCGTTGATCACAGATCTACGGTTGCAGAAGGCTACGTTTCGAGCTTTTCTCGCGAAGGCTTCTCTTCGCTGGGCCTCGGGTTCGGTGAATTCAAGGAATGGCTCAACACCGCGTCCGACCAGGACATCGGTGCAGTGCAGGGCTTCCTGCTCGGCGACTTCGACAGCCGCCCGAGCTTTCCCGAAATGATCCGCACCCACAGCCGCGCCCCGATCATCGCCCTGGCTGACGTGCGGTCCCTCCAGCAGACCCTGGAACTCTTCACCGCCGGCATCGACGACGTGGTGCGCAAGCCGGTGCATGTGCGGGAGATCGTGGCCCGTTCGGACGCCGTGTGGCGCCGGGTCAACTCCGCCACCGCCGCCGAGACCACCGGCCGCCTGCGGGTCTATTTCGATGGCCGTGACCCGGAAGTGGATGGCAGCCCGCTGCCCCTGCCGCGCCGCGAGCGTCACATCCTGGAATATCTGGTCAAGAACAGCCGCCGGCGCGTGACCAAGACCCAGATCTTCAACACCATCTACGGCATCTTCAATGATGACGTGGACGAGAGCGTCATCGAAGGCCACATGAGCAAGCTGCGCAAGAAGCTGCGCCTGAAGCTCGGCGAAGACGTCATCGATGCCAAGCGTTACATCGGCTACCAGTTCGTGGGTTGAGGTTTCTCCCACCTGGCCGCTTACGCGCCCCCCTGCGG
>CALRNP020000178.1:0-12209 GCA_943369575.1 Azorhizobium sp. AG788
CTTATCGAGAAGCTCGATCTGGCGCGCATCCTCCCGAGCTCTCCGGCTCAACGGATTCTTCAGCCAGGCATAGAAACCGCTGGGCTGGATGCGCAGGCAGCGACACATCGCCCGCACCGGGAACTGGCGGCGATGCTCGGCCACAAACGCGTATCTCACTTTGCATCCTTGGCGAAATACGCGGTGGCTTTTTTTAGGATGTCGCGCTCCTCGGTGACCCGCGCCAGATCCGCTTTCAGACGGCGGATCTCTGCAGCCTGGTCAACACCAGCCGGGGCCGGTGGCTTCGAGAACTTCCGCTTCCAGGCGTAAAGCGAGTGCTGGCTAACGCCGAGCCGCTTGGACACCTCTGCAACCGGGTAGCCCCGCTCCGTGATCTGCGCGACCGCGTCACGCTTGAAATCGTCCGTGAAATGTCTGGGCCCCATCATGGCCTCCTTGCCTCAAAATTAGGGAAGAAGGCGTCCAAAAATCTAGGGGCTATTCAGTCCCGTGTAGCTGACGAAGGGGCGGTAAATCTGAGAAGGCGCCGTTGATGTGCACCATGCTGGCCTGGAGGCGCCGCCGCTGGGCGATGGTCCTCTCATCAGAAGGCCCGCCGCGGGAGCGAAGTATAGGACTCTCGATATTCACCCGCGAGGGGAACCCTCGACGAGATTGATGTGGGCACCTTCTGTAGGCGGGGGCCTTGGCCCACGTTCCCTTGGACCACTCGTTCCCGCGCAGACTCCCGACCGGAGCGCAATGCCGCTGCCGGCACGTGGCTCTCCTTCATCACCTGCGTTGACCGCCTGGCCGCAAAAAGAGGCCATTGAGGATGCCGGTGGGCTGCTCGTGTGCCGCTGTTAATAGTAACGGAACCTGCAAAAAATGCAGGTTCCGTTACTATTAACAGCTCTGAGGCCTCCACTGCCCCGAGCACGTTTGCTTCCTGTCCGTCGTCGGACAGCGCAGCGCGGCTGTCTGTGTCGTGAAGCGGCGGCACCTCACTCTCAAGGGGCCAGCACGGATTTCATGCTGATGGGGGCTGAGTCCCAGCGTGACGTTGTCCCTTCCTCCTGATTCAGCCTGAAGTTCGTTCTGGCCCAATGAGAGGACCAGAACATGAGGCGCAGCCGTTTCACCAAGGAGCAGATTATCTGCATCGTGAAGGAGCACGAGGCTGGGATGTCCTGGTTAGCCTCCCACCGTTTCCGGGCCATCCCATTTACGGCCGTGGGCGACGATCTGGAGGGTGTCGGACGGCAGCGGCCGTTGGAGGGCTGACGCTTTCGCCCAGGGCGCCGCCATCCAGATCTCGCGTTCCTGCTCCGTGGCAAGAACGACCGGCATCGCCTTTGGGTGGACCGATAAGACAGGTTCGCTCGCTTCCGTCGTTAGGAATGCGAAAAGGTCGATGGTGACCTCGCCCTCTTTCACTTTTCGAACAGAGGTCCACGAGGGCACCCAGATCCCCGCGAAGAAGGCCAGAGGCCTCGTCTCGTCCAAGGCGAACCAGACATCTCCTCCGAAGACCTTGTTGTGTTCACTGAAACTCGTGAAAGGCACGAGACATCGGGCCGATGGCTCAAGCCACCTCTGCCAGTGCCTGGAGCCGGTGTTCCTCACATTGGTCGTCCCGCTGTCCGGTTCGAGGCGCAATAGCTCCTTGAAGTCGAAAGCCTTTCCCTTCGCCTCCAGCTTCGCCGCACGCTTCTTCGTGGCTTCCAATTGCGCATAGCCGGATGAAGGCATGCCCCACCGGACCATCGCCAATTCCCGGACCCCATCTGCGGCAGTCCGCACGATCGGTGCGAATTGATCCGGAAAGATGCCGGTCAGCAGCGGGAGATTGCCGGTCGTGTCCCGCATGGCGTTGGCCAATTCACGGATGGCCTGCTGGCCCTTTGTGACGCTGTACAGATTGCACATCGACGGCGTTTCCGGTGCGACAGATTAGGACCCTAGCAGCATGCCTGCAAAGGCCCAATGGGTGCGTTCTCTTCGGGCGAGACACGATCCGAGGGGCCTGGGAGGTGGTTCAGTCCCTCTGGTGATCGTCAGCGACCGTCGGGCTGGAGGAGCTCCCTGGTCGCGTGATTGCGAACAAAACCAGAATCTGCGAGTCTGCCTGCTGAATTTGGGTTAGGGATTGGGATCAGTGGGCGCAGCGGCGGCGTATCTGGACGGGCTCAATGCCGAGCAGAGGCGCGCCGTCGAACATGGTGTGATCGAAGGCACGGTTCGGGCTGCGCCGCCCCTTCTCATCATTGCCGGTGCCGGATCGGGCAAGACCAACACCCTCGCGCATCGCGTGGCGCATCTGATCGTTGCCGGTGCCGATCCGGGCCGCATTCTGCTGATGACATTCTCGCGGCGCGCAGCCTCCGAGATGACTAAGCGGGTCGAGCGCATCTGCAACCGGGTGCTGGCCGAACGAGGCGGCGCTCTGTCGAATGCCTTGACCTGGGCAGGTACGTTTCACGGTATCGGTGCGCGGCTGTTGCGGGAATATGCCGAGCAGATGGGTATTGATCCGGCTTTCACCATCCACGATCGGGAGGACGCCGCCGATCTCATGAACCTCGTGCGGCACGAGCTCGGATTTTCCAAGACCCAATCCCGCTTTCCCGCCAAGGGCACCTGCCTTGCGATTTATTCCCGCGTGGTGAACTCCACCCGACCTCTGGCCGAGGTTCTGGGGCGGGCCTTCCCATGGTGTGTCGGCTGGCATGACGAACTCAAGCAGCTCTTCGGCGCCTATGTGGAGGCCAAGCAGGCGCAGAACGTGCTCGATTATGATGATCTGCTGCTCTATTGGGCGCAGCTTGTCACCGAGCCGGAGATCGCCCGGCACATGGGCGCGCGCTTCGATCATGTGATGGTGGACGAGTATCAGGACACGAACAGCCTGCAAGCTTCCGTCCTGCTGGGTCTCAAACCCGACGGCCAAGGATTGACGGTGGTCGGGGACGACGCCCAGTCCATCTATGCCTTCCGCGCGGCGACCGTGCGCAACATCCTCGATTTTCCGGACCACTTTCGCCCTCGGGCCGAGGTGGTCACGCTGGAGCGGAACTACCGCTCGACCCAGCCGATACTGGAGGCTGCGAACGCGGTCATCGGCCTTGCCAGCGAGCGCTTCACCAAGAACCTCTGGACCGAGAGGACGTCAGCGGAGAAGCCGGAACTGGTGAGCGTGCGTGATGAGATGGAGCAGGCCCGCTTCATCGCTGACCGCGTTCTCGAAAACCGGGAAGTCGGCACCGCCCTGAAGCAGCAGGCTGTGCTCTTCCGCACCTCCAGTCATGCCGGCCCGCTGGAGGTGGAACTCACCCGTCGCAACATCCCGTTCGTGAAGTTCGGTGGCCTCAAGTTCCTTGATGCGGCCCACGTGAAGGACTTGCTGGCGGTTCTGCGCTTCGCCCAGAACGGCCGCGACCGCATCGCCGGCTTCCGCCTCCTGCAATTGCTGCCAGGTCTCGGCCCGGCCTCCGCGCAAAAGATCCTTGATCGGATTGCCACCGCGTCGGACCCGATCTCAGCCCTCTCGGATGTGCAGGCACCCGCCAAGGTGGGGGAGGCTTGGCGCCAACTGGTCGAGACACTCCAGAGGATGCCCACTGCCGTCTGGCCTGCACAGATCGAACTGGCCCGGCTATGGTACGAGCCGCATCTCGAGCGCATCCATGAGGATGCCAGTATGCGGGCGGCCGATCTCACCCAACTGGAGCAGATCGCGGCCGGCTATGGTTCGCGCGAGCGGTTCCTGACCGAACTGACGCTCGATCCGCCGGATGCCACCAGCGATCAGGCGGGCGTGCCGCTGCTGGACGAGGATTATCTGATCCTCTCCACCATCCATTCGGCCAAGGGGCAGGAGTGGAAGTCCGTTTTCGTCTTGAACGTGGTCGATGGCTGCATCCCGAGCGATCTCGGCGCCGGGCAGAGCGAGGAACTGGAGGAAGAGCGACGGCTGCTCTACGTGGCCATGACGCGGGCCAAGGATGCGCTGCATCTCGTTACGCCGCAGCGCTTCTTCGTCCACGGTCAGCCGGCCAGGGGAGACCGGCACGTCTACGCGGCTCGGACGCGGTTCATCCCCAAATCGGTCCTTCCGCATTTCGACCATGTATCCTGGCCAAAGGCCGGACCCGCGCAGACGGGGAGCAACGCCGTCCAGAACGTCCGGATCGACGTGGGAGCCCGTCTGCGCGGTATGTGGCAGTAGCCGATGCAGGCATACCGGCCGCTTGTGCCTCGCCTTTGAACCGGCTTCGGGGTCAGGCGAGTATCCGCGCCGCCGTCATCGACTGCACCGCATCAAGGGTGTTGCCCGGCGTCAACTCCACCAACTGGAAGCCATCCGGTGTCACGTCAAGAACAGCAAGGTCGGTATAGACGCGGCTCACGACGCCGCGTCCGGTTAGGGGATAGGTGCAGCGCTTGAGGAGCTTGGGCGAGCCGTCGCGATTGACGTGTCGCATGATGATGAAGATCTTCCGCACGCCGGCCACCAAGTCCATGGCGCCGCCGACGGCGGGCGGATGGCTTTCATCCAGCGTAGCCCAATTGGCCAAGTCTCCGGTTTCCGCCACCTGGTAGGCGCCGAGGACGGCGATGTCCAGATGGCCGCCGCGCATCATCGCGAAGCTCGTGGCATGGTCGAAGAAGGACGCACCGGGGATCGTTGTCACCAGCTTCTTCGAGGCGTCAATCAGTTCGAGATCCTCAGCACCGGGCTGCGGCGTTCGGCCGGCTCCGAGCAGGCCATTCTCGCTATGGTACATCACTTCCCGGCCCTCGGGCACGAAGAGGGTGACGCGATTGGGCATGCCGATGCCCAGATTGACATAGGCGCCATCGGGAATGTCCTGCGCCAGACGGCGGGCAACATCATCGTCGGTCAGCTTGATCATGGGCGCACCGCATAGCGGGTTACGGATGTCACGAAGATGCCGGGGGTGACGACCTCTTCAGGCGGGATCGCCCCGTCGATGACCTCACGGGCCTCGACGATGGTTGCGTGCGCCGCCGTCGCCATGACCGGATTGAAGTTCCGCGCCGTGGCGTGATAGCGCAAATTGCCCCATCGATCCGCTGTTTCAGCCCGGACCAGGGCGAACTCGGCGTGGAGCGGCTGTTCGAAGACGTAGCCACGTCCGTCGATGATGCGGGTTTCCTTACCCTCCGCGAGCGGGGTGCCGAAGCCCGTGGGCGTCAGGAAGCCCCCCAATCCTGCGCCGGCGGCGCGGATGCGCTCGGCCAGCGTGCCCTGCGGCACCACTTCCAGTTCCACCTCCTTGGCCTCGTATCGACGCTCGAACCAGACCGAGCCGGGCGTGCGGGGGTAAGAGCAGATGACCTTCGCCACCCGGCCCTCGCGCAGGAGGGCGGAAATGCCCGCTTCGCCCTCGCCGGCATTGTTGGAAATGATGGTGAGATCCCGTGCGCCCTGCGCCACGAGGGCGCCGATCAGGCCATAGGGAATACCGGAGGTGCCGAAGCCTCCGATCATCACCACCGCGCCGTGGTGAACGGCGGCCACGGCGGCTGTCAGGTCGGCGACGCGCTTGTCGATCATAGCAGCACCTCGGCCCGTTTGGCGGGCGAAAAATGCACGATGGCATTCACCAGGAGGATCAGCGCGAAGCCGGCGAGGCTGGTGTAGAGCTCCGGCAGGAGGACGAGGATGCCCGCGATGCCCATGGCGATCCGCAGCACTGGACCGAGGCGGCCACCACCATAGAGCCATCCTTCCAGCGCCGCGGTCATGGCCCAGATGGCGATGAGGCTGAAGGCGACGGACTTCAAAATCCCCGTCCAGCTTCCCACCATGATCAACGCCGGATCGTAGACGAAGATGAATGGCAGGATGAACAGGATGCCGCCCAGGCGCATGGCATAGAAGCCGGTGCGCATGGGCGAGGAGCCGGCGATGCTGGCGGCTGTGATCGCCGCCAACGCGACGGGCGGGGTGATGTAGCTCAGCATGCCCCAGTAGAGGATGAAGAGATGGCTGGCGAGCGGGTTCAGCCCCGCGGCGATCAAGGCCGGGGCCAACAGCACCGACAGGAAGATGTAGCAGGCGGAGACGGTCATCCCCATGCCAAGGACGAAGCTTGTAACCGCCCCAGCCAGCAGCATGAGCGGAACATTGCCGCCAGCATAGAGAAGCAATTCACGCGAGAAGGCACCAGCCACGCCGGTATAGGATAGGCCCCCGACGATCAGGCCGATGCCGGCGAGCACTGCCACCAGTCCGCCGATCCCCTTGGCGATGTCGAGCAGCAGGAGCTTGGCACGCTCCAGCGTCAGGCGGGTATGCTTGCGAAACGCCGTCGCCACCAGCAGGACCGCTGATGCCGCATAAGGCGAATAGGTCTCCTGTCGCATGACCAGCAGCACATAGACCAGCACCACCAGGCCGAGGATATAGGGCCAGCCATGCAGAAGGGTTTTCCCGAGCGGCGGAATTTCCTCTGGCGGCGTGCCTTTCAGTCCGTTCCGGACCGCGAACATGTCCACCTGGAAGATCAGCGCCACATAAAACAGCATGGCCGGAATGAAGGCCGCCGTTGCGACATCCGCATAGGGCACGCCGAGGAATGAGGCCATGATGAAGGCCACGGTCCCCATTACCGGCGGCATCAGCGTCGCCCCGGTGGAGGCGCAGCTTTCGATGGCCGCGGCATAGACCGCGGGATAGCCGATGCGCTTCATGGTCGGGATCGAGAATGGCGCGATCGTCAGGATATTCGAGATCACGCTGCCCGACAGCGAGCCGAGGATGCCGCTTCCCAGCACCGCCACCTTGGCCGGTCCGCCGCGGCTGCGGCCGAGCAGGGCGGCCGCGAGGTCCATGAAGAATTCCGCGCCACGGGTCACGGTCAGCACCGAGCCGAAAATGACGAAGCCGATCACCAGTTCCGCCACCACCTGCATGGGAATGCCGATGATGCTTTCCACCCCGAGAACATGGGCCCGCACGGTGCCGAGCAGCGTGAAGGAGGTGCCCCACAGGAACCCCGGCATGTAATCGGCGAACAAGGGATAGCAGCCGAAGAAGAATGCCGTCCCGAGCAGGATTGGGCCGCCGGCGCGGCGGACGCCCTCCAGGGCCGCGATGACGATCACCGCGGAAGCAATGTCGGCCGGGAGGGGCGCCTCATATTCCCAGCCTTGCTGGATGATGTCGAGGCCATGGCGCCCGAGATAGCCGCATGCCGCCAGCACGGCGACGCAAAGCGTCCAGTCATACCAGCGCGGCGCCGCCGCATCGGCTTTGCGGGCCGGGATATAGATGAAGGCCACCGACAGAAAGATGCCGATGAGATAGTAGATGTAGCTGTTGCCGAGGGGCTGAAAGCCGAACAGGTTGAGGAGAAAAACCTGGTTCAGCGCCATCAGCACGCCGCCGCCGCCGAGAACCAGCGTCGCCACCAAGGCGAAGCCGGAGGGGCGGCCGCCGGGCGCAACCACGGGCTCGATGGCGTGACTGCCGGTGGTCCCGGACGAAGCTTGCTGCTCTGTTGCCATGGATGGATGCCTCTTGAAGAATACGTCGCTCCGCGCGGGAGGCGAACGCCCACGCGTACCCGTGCACGCGTCATGACGCCGGGGCGTCACTCTGCGAGCGTGGCAACCGTTTCATCGCGGCGGGCGTGCCAGGCCTTGGCGAATTCGTCGGCAGGCAGGGAGGCATGGCTGGGCAGAAAGGCTTTCCATGCGACCACCAGGGCATCGAGGCGCTTGATGCGGGCTTCGTTCCAGGCCTCATCCTGGGGCGTCCAGATGCCTTTTTCCTTCAGGTAGCGGATCGCGCCTTCGTGGAAGGGAATGTCGATCGGCGGATGGCCCGATTGCGCGAGCGACCAGCGTCCCATGGTGGCCGTGCCGCTCTTATAGAGGTCATAGGTCTCGTCGAGCGCCTTGATGAAGGCATAGACCTCGTCGGCCGACTTCTCCTTGGTGGTGGTCACCACCGGATATCGGTACGCCGCCATCATGACCTTTTCGCCATTCTTCAGCCCGGCGGCGATATCTTCCTCGAAGGGCTGCATGATCGGCAGGACCTTGCGCATCGCCGCCCAGCCCTTGGCATTATTCTGATCGAGCGGGATCCACCTGATGCCGCGGGGCGATTCCGCCAGTTCGTAGAGCTGGCTCGTGGTCGGCGTAGTGCAGGTGAAATCGGACTCGTTCTTGGTCATCGAACTCATGGCCGCCGCATAGGTGGGGAACATTACCACCTTGACGTCGTCCAGGGTCAGCCCTCCAAAGGCGAGGATCGCTTCGCACTTGATGTTGACCGACGGATTGCCAGCGACAAAGGCCGCCCGCTTGCCTTTGGCATCCGCGATGGCGTGAATATTCGCATCCGCTGCGGTCACCATGGAGATGGAGGCGGGGCGCCCACCTAGGGTCCGGAGCTGGGTCGGTCCCCAGTCCGGCTTGGCGAAATCGTAGATGCCCTCGGAAACGAAGAAGGCCTCGGTGGCAAGGAAGCCGAAATCCGCACGCCCCTTGAGCAGCGGCTGCAAGCGGCCGATGCCGCTGCCCGACGGCAGAATTCGGATCTGGGTGCCGAATTTCTGACCGAGGGCATTGGCGATGGCCGAGGCTTCGGCATAGCCGGCCGAGCCCACGTCATAGGTGGACCAGATCATCGTCTTCGGCAACTTTGGCGCCTCTTCGCCTCGGGCTGTGGCTGTTGCCGCTAGCAAAGCGCATCCGAGGGCAAAAAATGACCGTATGGAACGTGTGCTGATATAGTTCATGTTTTCCTCCCCAGGAAAATAATGTGTTTTGGCGTGGTTGTTTAACGTTCCCTTTTTGGGAACTTTGCTCTTGGCAGAATTTCGTTTGTTCAAATCTATATTGCAAGTGAAATGGACGGATATCGGCCATAAGGCATGAATATTTTGAACATGCGTCGCCTGCGGAGCTTCGTTCAGACCGTTGCTCTGGACTGCATCCCCACCGCAGCGGAGCATTTGAAGATTGCTAATCCGGCGATCAGTCGCAAAGAGTTGGAGCTTGCGTTTCAAGACCTCGCCGGTGCGCGCCGCCACCTTTGATGGCCTCGCTGCCCAGCGCAGCCGGGAGCCGTGCTGCGTGGATTTGAAGGTCACCGTGACAGCCATCAGAGCCACCCCATGTGAATGGCTCCGGCCACCGCCAGTTGCGACAGGGCGAGCAGCGTCAGTGCATAGGGGCCGTTCCAGCGCAGGCCCACCGTGACCGGCGAGCGGCCGATGATCGCGCCGGCGTAGGCGACGGTGGTGATGAACGGTGATGCCCCCATCACGCTCGACCACCCAGCCATGATGGCAAAGGCCGCGGCGGTCAGCGAGAGGCCGTTGAGATCCAGCCGCGCGACAAGGCCGCCCAGTACCGATGCGGTGATGATAGGATTTACGCCGACGATCGCCAGCACGAAGGTGGTCAATCCCAGCATCATCGCCGTGGTTGCGGGCGGCAGGTTGAGCTCCGTCGCCACGCGTTCAACGGTCTCTAGCGGCAGCACGTTCAATAGCAGGACGGACAGCAGGCCGGCGGAGGCGAACACGCCGATTTCAGCCGCCGCGTGTGGCAAGGCGCCGATCGCAGCGTGAAGGCCGGTCCGTATGGATGCCACGGAACCGTCTGCGCCGCCCTGGAGGGCCAGCCAGACGCAAGTGTAGAGCGGCACCGCCAGGAGCAGGGATTCCTGGAATGACAGCGGGGTCGCCGCATGCAGCCCCAGCACCAGGAGGCCCAGCAGGACCACGTGCAGGATGAGCCGCAGCACCGGGCCGCCGGCCGGTACCGGTGCTGCCGCAAGCCTGGCGGGACCCGCCGGGGCGATCATGCGGTCGAACAGCCAGCCGAGCGCGAACACCGGAACAGTGGCCGCCAGGCCCACCGGACCCAAGACGGCGTAATTGAGCCCCGGCATCGAAAGGAGCAGCGAGTTGACCGCGAAGCCGAGCGGCGACCAGAACACGACGAGGGTGAAGCCGCGCACGATGGCCGTCGTCATCCGGCGCAGCTTCAGGTCCTGGAGGCTTGCGGGAATGGCTCCATCTTGGGTGCGGCTGGCGCGCGCCGCCATGTCCAGCAGGATCGCCAGCCCGCCAAGATTGATGAGCGTACCGAACAAATGACCACCGAAGCACAGCGCCATGTAGCGGCGTCCCGGTGACTGTCCAGTCAAGAAGACACCCGCTTTCACCACGTCGGGCGAGCGGCCCGCGGCCTGGCGCAGGAAGGCCAGGTTGCTGAGAAGCGCGGTCAGGAACAAGGCCCGGTCAATGGCGTGGGGCAGGGTATCGAGCGGCACGCCGCGCCAGAGCGCCCCGGCGAGGGCCAAGGTCGAGAGCCCGAGCGGCACCAGCGCCACCGGCCCGAGGCGGCGACGGCCCAGCCAGAGAAAGGCGACCAGCGCCAGGCCACCAGCGATGCTCACGGACGGGTGCCTGAGGAAGACACCCGTCATGCCGATGGCGACCGCCACGCAGATCAGCGCCTGTGCCGCCAGATCCTTGCCAGGGCGGGGAGTGCCGGGCCTGAGAGTGCCGCCTACGGTCACCTTACATGGGATCCCAGGAGAAGACATCGGCGGATCGGTCCATCGGCGCGAAGCCGGCTTTCAGGGCAGGGGCAGCATGTTCGGCGATGGAGTTCGGTGTCCAGCCCGCGGCATCGTGGACGCTGCGGATCGGTCGCATGGGATTGAAGAGGAAGATCTCATTGAGCCGCGAGGCAAACACCTGCCCGGTAATGCCCGCCGCGGCCGCCGAGGCCAGGAAGACCACGAGCGGCGCATTGGTCTCGGGGGTCATGCTCTTAAGGCGGTCGACGCGCGCTTGCTCGTCCGGCGTCGTGGCCGGGATCGAGTGGGTCATGCGGCTCCATGCGAAGGGGGCGACGCAATTGGAGCGGACGCCAAAGCGGCTCATGTCGAGCGCGATCGACTTCGACAGCCCGACGATGCCGAGCTTGGCGGCGGAATAATTGGCCTGGCCAAAATTGCCGACCAGGCCGGATGTGCTGGTCATGTGTACATAGGCCCCGCTGCCCTGCGCGCGGAAAGGTTCGGCGGCGGCCCGGCTCATGTAGAAGCTGCCGTTCAGATGGACATTGATCACCGCATCCCAATCCGACGGCTCCATCTTGTGGAAAATGGTGTCGCGCAGGATGCCGGCATTGTTCACGACGATGTCCACCTGGCCGAATCCGTCCATCGCTATCTCGACGGTGCGCCGGGCGGCCTGCCATTCGGACACGCTTTCGCTGGAAATGATGGCCTGACCGCCCAAAGCCTCGATCATGGCTTTGGTCTCGTCGGCCGGGGCGCTGGAACGCTCGCCGGCTCCACCCAGGGAGACGCCGATGTCGTTAATGACCACGCGGGCACCTGCTTTGGCGAACGCAATGGCGATGGCGCGGCCGATGCCGCCACCCGCCCCGGTGACGATGGCAACCTTGCCCTCCAAGCCCAGATCGACGGTCATGACATGTCCCTTTTGAATATTGATGCGGTCAAAGCGGGCGGGCGCTTATCCAAGGCCAAGCACCTGTTTTGCAACGATGTTGCGCTGGATCTCGGATGAGCCGCCGTAGATCGAGGACGGGCGGGCTTGCAGGAAGGTGCTGCCGGGCGAGAGCGCCGTCGCATCGGCCAGCGGATCGGCAAGGCCCCCCCATTCGCCCGCCACCTCCAAGATGCGGTCGGTGATCTTCTGATAGAGCTGGGATTGGTTGATCTTGAGCATGGAGACGTCCGGTCCCAGCGCCTCACCCCGCCGGACCTGATCGGCGAAGCTCGCGAAGAAGGACTTGTGGTCCTCCAACTCCATGCGCAGGGCGCTGAGCATGGCGGCATGGCTGTCGCAGTTGCCCATGCGGGCGCAGAGACGCTCCAGATGGTCGAGCGCGCCCTCCGATTGCTTGGGGGAGCCCAGGAACAGCCGTTCGAAGCCCAGGAGGTTCTTGGCGATGGTCCATCCGCCATTCACCTCGCCGACGATCGCGTCGCCCGGAATGCGGACCTGATCGAAGAAGACCTCGGCGAACTCACTGTGGCGGTCGATGTTGAGGATGGGGCGCACACTCACGCCGGCTGTGGCCATGGGCACCAGAAAGAAACTGATGCCCTTCTGCTTCGCCGCCTGAGAATCGGTGCGGGCCAGCACAAAGATCCAGTGCGCGTCCGTGCCGAGCGTGGTCCAGATCTTCTGGCCGTT
>CALRNP020000179.1:0-12164 GCA_943369575.1 Azorhizobium sp. AG788
GAGACGGCGGAATTGGCGGCGCTACCGGCCTGAACGACCAGCCGGTTTCAGCCGACGGAACGGATGAAGCCGATGATCGCCTGCTGCGAGGGCGCGTCCCACAGCAGCGGCGCGTGGCCCTCGTCGGGCACCTCATGGATCACCAGGCCGGGATGGTGCTCGGCCATTTGGGCCACGGTTTCGCGCGAGAGCACATCGGAGAGCGCCCCGCGCACCACCATGGCGGGCACGTTGGCAAAGGCATCGAAGCCCGGCCACATGTTCGGCTGCGGGGCCGTGGGATCGAAGCCCTTGAACCCCTCCCCCAGCGCCGCGTCGTAGCACAGGCACGGCTTGCCCGCCGCCTCGCCATAGATCTGGCGGGCGTAGCGCTCCCAGCCGGCATCGTCGAGGCGCGGAAACATGAAGCCCTGGCTGGCCTTCAACTCGGCAATGGCCACCGGCCAACTCTCCGGCAGCGGCGTGCCCACATAGCCGGCGATGCGCACCGCCCCGGCCTTATCCACCTCCGGGCCGATGTCGTTGAAGATGGCGGCGGCAAACAGCGCCGGCCGCAGGAAGCCCAGCACGAACATCACCAGCCCGCCGCGCGAAGTGCCCAGTACCACGGCGCGGGAAATGCCCAGATGATCGAGGCCGGCCAGAACATCCGCCGCCTCCTGCATGGGCGTATAGCTGGTCCAGGGCGCATGGCCCGAACCACCCCGGCCGCGATAGTCGAACGCCACCACGCGGGTGGGGTGATCGGGATCCGCCACCAGGGCCTGCGCCAAGGCTTCGAAGTCGCGGGAGGTGCGGGTGAGGCCATGCAGCAGCACCACCGTCACCGGGGCAGCGGGCTCGCCCCACTCGCGTCCCAGCAGGGCGATGCCATCGCCGCTCGGGTAGGCAAAGAGCCGGGCAGGCGCTGCCGCCTCATTCACTGGTTCTGCCGAGGTCATGGCCTTGCCTTCTGCTTCAGGACGGGTGCCCGCTCCCGGCGCAGGCCGAGAGCGTCATGCGGTGGACAAGGCGCGCAGACCGGCTGCGCTTTACTCGGCGCTCACGGGCGCGGCGGCGGGAACCTTCCAGCCATGCCCCTTCAGCCACTCCACAGTGCCGTCCAGCACCACATTGGCCTCGGGCGCGTCCCAGACCGGGCCGGAGAACACCGGCGGATCGACCCGCTGGAAGCGGGCGCCGAGCAATTGGGCGCAGTGGGCGTTGGTGGCGGCGGCGCCCGCCTGCAGGAACAGATCCATCAGCACCAGCGGCTTGAACGGATCCAGCAGCCACTGCCGATAGCCCCAATCAGCGCTGCCGGCGGTCAGCGGGGGCGTCAGATAGCGGGTCTTGCCGGCCAGGTTGCGGGGCGAACCGATGGACAGCAGGCTGATGTCGCCCAGCCGCTTCTGCTGCGCCAGAGCTGTGGTCAGGGCGGTCATGGCCGGGTTGTTGGAGACCACCGCGCCGTCCACATAGGCCGGGCCGCTCTCGGTGCTGCCCTGGTAGAGCGGATATTGCAGCGGCATGGCCATGGTGCGCAGCACCACGTCGACGATCAGTTCCACCCGCCCGATGTCGCCGGGCAGATTGGTGAAGGTGCGCGGCTTCCAGCTGCGGTCCTCGCCGGCCAGTTCGTCATCCAGTTGCACGGTGGTGATCACCACCGGGCTTTTGACGTCCGCCAGGGTCGCCCCCACGCCGAACACATCATCGCAGAACTGCTTGATGCGGGCGGTGGACATGGCGGCATTGTTGCCGAGCACCGTGCCGGCGATGGACCATGGGGTCTGGCCTTCGCGCACTTCATCGTCGAAGCGCAGCACCGCCTCGAAGGCGAGGATCGGGTCCTCGAACCAGGCCAGCAGCAAAGCATTCACCGCCCCGGTGGAGGTGCCGGCGAACAGATCAATCTGGCGCAGGGCGCTGAAGCCCAGCACCTCTGCCCGGCGCTCCAATGTGGAGAGAAACACGCCGGCCTTTCCGCCATTGCCGCCGTCCAACGATAGGATGCGATACGCCATATCCGGTCTCCTCTTCGCTCAGGCAGGGGGTGAGCCGGCGGCAGCCGGGCGCGGCGCGCCCAGGTCCGTGGCTTCACCGTCGAGAAACGGCTTCAGGCGGGCGGCCAGGGCCGCCGCCCCTTCGGGCGAGAGGATCATGGACATATGGCTCCCCTCGAGATCGACACGCACCACGTGGCCGGACACATGCCGGCGCAACTCCGCCTCCAGCGGATCCTCCGCGCCCAGAGGAGAGCCGGCGCGAAACAGAACCGCGTCACCGGCCAGCTGCGCGGGACTATAGCGATATCCCATGGTCGTGTTGAGATTGAAGATGCGAACGGACCGCCCGACGCCGGCCCAGAATGCCCGATCCAGGCGCAGATCCCGCAGCGAAGCCGGCAAACTGAGGCCGATCAGGCGCGCCAACCCCACGACCTCCCCATAGGAGCGCGGCAGGCGCACCTGCGAGACGAAAGTGCCGATCCGCCACAGGCCCTTCACATGGCGCAGCGGATCGCGCGAGCGCACCAGATTGTCGGTCTCCATCACCGCGCAATCGAGGAAAGCGAGGGTGGCGACGGTTTCGCCCGCCTGTTCGAGCACCCGCGCCATCTCGAACGCCACCGGCCCGCCGGAGGACCAGGCGGCGATGCGATAAGGTCCCTCGGGCTGCTGCGCGCGCATAGCCTCCACATAAAGCTGCGCCATGGCCTCGGCCGTGGTGAGCGGCGGCTTGTCGTCCACCAGCCCCGGCGCATGGAAGCCATAGACCGGCTGCGTGCGCCCCAGATGCTCGGCCAGGAACAGATAGCACCAGGGGCTGCCGCCGGCGGGATGGACGCAGAACAGCGCTGGCTTGTCGCCTTCCGGCTGCACCGGCACCAGGCAATCGGGGATCAGCCGCGTCCCCTCGCCCGTGGGCAGATGGGTGCTGATCCAGCCCGCCATGCCGGCCAGCGTTGGCGCCTCGAACAGGATGCGCAGCGGCAGGTCCACCCCGAACACCTCGCGCACCCGATAGACCAGCCGCGCCGCCACCAGCGAATGGCCGCCGGCGGTGAAAAAATTGTCGTCCGGCGCCGGGCTCGGGCGATGCAGCAGTTCGCTCCAGAGCGCCGCCAACTGCGTCTCCACCGGATCGCGCGCCCGCGCCGCCACCAACGCGCCGCCATGACGGGCGAGCGCCTCAGTATCGATGCTCCCGTCGCCATGGCGGGGCAGAGCCTCAACCTCCCGCAGCGTGCAGGGAGCCGACGTGCCGAAACGGTCGCGCACAGCTTCAGGGGCCGGCGCTGCCATATCCGCGCCGGGGCGGCGGACCAGGAAACCGGCGAGCCCGAACAGCGGCGCCGCCACCTGGGCGCTGCGCGCGCGGATGGCAGGATGGCGGCCATCCAGCCCGATGCTGAGCGCCGGCACGCCCAGCGCCAACGCCGCCTCCAGCGAAGCCAAGGCATCGGCCACCGGCAGGGTGCGGAACCCGCGCGCGGCGGCAAACGCGCCGTAGTCTTCTCCGTCGGTGGCGGTGTCCGCGCTCATGCCCAGATCCTGCCAGCGGCTCCAGTGCAGGCAGAGCAGGCGCACCCCATCCGGTGCCGTCAGTCCGGCCAAAGCGGCGTTGGCGGCGGAATAGGCGCCGGCCGCCGTGCCGCCGAACAGTGCATTCACCGATGACCACACCGCGACGAAGCCGCCCGGCCGCCGGGCCATGGCCTCCAGCACCACCCGGCCGCCAACGGCCTTCGGCGCGAAGGCCGCTGCCAGCCCCGCAGCCGTCTCATTGGCCAACGGCCCCTCGGACGCCACGCCCGCCAAATGGAAGGCACCATCCAGCGGACCACCGAAGCGGGCTTCCGCCGCGGCGATCGCCGCCTCCAGCGCCACCGGATCGGTGACGTCCGCCCGCAGGTAGAGGCTCCCCGGCGCCAACTCCGCCAGGGCGGCAGCGTCCACCTGCGCACGCCCCACCACCAGCACCTGCGCCCGGCAGCGCGCCGCAAGATGACCCACCAGCGCCGGCCCGATGCCGCCGAGCCCGCCGGTGATCAGATAGCGCCCACCCACCTTCAGGCGGATCGGCGCCGCCTCGGATTTCCGCTCGGGATCAACAGCCTCCAGGCGGGGCACGAAGCGGCCGGCCGGGCGCAGGGCCACCTCCGGCTCGCCATCGGGCGCGAGAATGTCCTGGGCGAGACGCCCGATCATGGCGTCGTCCAGGTCGCCGGCCACATCCAGCTGCCGGCAGGCGAGGCCCGGCCGTTCCTGGGCCGCGGTGCGCAGCAGGCCGCGCAAGGCGGTGCGGGCAGGATCGCTGTCGACGCCGCCGCGCGTGACCATGATGAGAGCCGGCGGCGCTCCCTCCGAGCGCACCAGGCCCTGCACGAGGGCCAGAGCACGGGACAGTTCCACGTCCGCCCGCGCCTTGAAGGCGGACAGGCTTTCCCCGGCCGGGACCGGCATCAGCGCCCGCAGATCCACCACGCCATCCAGCGAGCTGGCTTGCGCGGACACTAGCGCCGCAATCCCGTCCGCCCCGTCATCCTCCACCGCCGTAGCGGTGATGACCCGCACCCCGGCCCGCTCCAAGGCCTGCGCCAGCGGCCCGGCGGCATCCGGCGGCCCGCCCAGCAGGAGCAGCGCGCGAGGCGGGGCCGATGCGGCGTCGAGGATGCGCGGCACCCAGATTTCGCGATGGAACCAGGCCGGCACTGTCCGCGCGCCCTCGGTGGCGGCGCGCGCCGCCAGCAGTTGGCTGCGCAACTGCATGCGCTGGATCTTGCCGCTGGTGGTCTTGGGAAAGTCCGCCGGCGCGATGGCGCCCACATGGATGGGGGCCAGCCCCAGCCGGGCGGTGACGGCGGCGCGGATAGCGTCGGCCACCGCCGCTGCATCGGCGCCGGGGCGCGGCGAGAAGAACAGTGCCAGCGCCTCGCTGCCACTGGCCGGATCAGGAATGCCGCAGGCCGCCGCGAAGGTGGGCTGCACCCCCGGCACCGCATTCACCACATCTTCGATCTCGTAGCAGTAGAAATTGGCGCCGTTGACGATGATCAGTTCCTTCTCGCGCCCGGTGAGCGTGAGAGAGCCGTCCTGGATGAAGCCGAGATCGCCGCTGTTGAACCAGCCATCGCCGACGAAAGCCTCGCTATTCGCCGCCGCATTGTTGCGATAGCCCGGCGTGATGACGCCGCCCTTGATCTGGAACCGGCCGATGACGCCCTCGGGCAGCAGCGCACCCGCCCCATCAACAATGCGGATGGCGACGCCGGGCACCGGCGGCCCCAGCCTCACGAACGCCACCGCCTCGGGCGTCTCCGGCGCGGCCGACCGCAGCACACCCCCCAGGGAAGCCTTGTCGATCCACCGCACCGAGCGATCGAGATCAAACGGCGTCTCATAGGTCATGCAGGTGCAGGCTTCCGCCATGCCAAAGGCCGGCTGCATGGCCTGCGGCCGCAGGCCGAACGGCGCGGTGCGTGCAAGGAAGTCCGCGATTACCGGCAAGGTGGCCTGCTCGCCGGCATTCATCAGGGTCTTCACCCCCGCGAGCGACCAAGCGCGGCCGGTCGCGGCGGCCAATGCGTCCGCCACCAGCTTGAAGCCGAAGTTCGGCGACCAACTGCGGGTGACGCCATAGCGCGCCATCAGATCCAGCCAGAGCAGCGGATTGGCCAGCACCGCCGCGGTCTCCACCTGGATCTGCCGGCAGCCCAGATAGAGGTCGCGCAGATGCCAGGTCAGCATCGGCACCACATGGTCCATGGGCAGCCAGTTCAGGGACACATCGTCTGCGCCATAGCCGTTCACCATGCGGGTGGCATGGATATGCGCCACCACGCCGCCATGGGTGATCTGGATGCATTTCGGCGTGCCGGTGCTGCCGGAGCTCAGTTGCAGGAACAGCACGTCCTCCGGCGCCGCCGGATGCACCGTCTCCAGCGGCGCGTGGACGGCGAGGTCCTCCAGGCCCAGGACCTTCGGCGAACCGTCGGCGAACCGCCCCAGTCCCGCGAGCGGTGCGCCGAGGGCGGCGGGCGCCAGCAGCACCGGGCGCCCCAGCGCCTCCCAGGCATTGAGCAGCTTGCCCACCAGCGCGGTGCGCTCCGCGAAGGAGGCGCTCACCGCCACCGTCACCGGCTGCACGCCCGCAAGGACGCAGCCCCAGAAGGCGGGAAGATGCGCCCGCAGGTCCGGGATCTGCAGGATGGCCACATCCCCCGGCCGCAGCCCCGCCGCTCGCAGGCCACCGGCGATGCGGCGCGCCTCCTGAAGCAGGTCGGCATAGCGCAACGCGCGCGCGGCGGCCGGATCGGCGCCCTGGAACACAATGTCGGTCTCGCCCGCCTGCGCCGCCGTGCGCAGCAAAGCGTCGGTCAGGGTGCGCGGCGCATCGGCAGGGAGCACCAAGGGGCCGCCATCGGCAAGGGCGAGCGGGCCGCTGGCGCTCGGTGGCATGCTGGGGGCCGAGGGACGGGGCTCGGGCGGATGAGGCGCGAGGCGCACCTGCCGGTCCTCCACCGTCTGCACCTGTGCCACCACTGCCGCTTCCGCGACCCCGTCTCTGGCAGTCAGACGGGCGTGCCAGGCATCGCTCACACCGGCATCCAGCACCGGATAGGACGCCAGCGCGGCATCATCCACGGCGCCGGTTTCGGTCAGCGGCAAGGCGCTGACGGAAACCCAGGCGGCGGGCTGCTGCCACAGCGGCAGATGTTCGGCCGCATGGGCCGCCCATGGGTCCGGGCTGGGATAAGCCTCCGGCACCACATAGGCCACCAATTCCGATTGTCCGGCGGCCGTCGTCCGGGCTAGCACGTGGCACTGGGCGATGCCGGGAGCCAAGCGCAATTCGGCCTCGACCCCGGCCAGAGCAAAGCTTACCCCAGCCACGAGCGCACTGCGCTCCGCATCCGGCCGGCGCTCGAAGCGGCCGTCGGCGCGCTGGCGCGCCCGCGCCGCGACCGCGATCCTCGCCCCGCCGGGCACCGGCGTGATCGCCAGCGATCCGATACCGCCCGCCGGCACCGGCTGGCCGTTGCGGTCCAGGATCTGCAACGGCGCCCCGAGGCGTGGCGGCCCCTCGCCCACCGGCTGTGCCAACACCGGCCCTCCGGCGGCGGCAAACTGCCAGAGCGTGAAGAGCGCCGGCCCGGCCGGCAGCGGGGTCTCGGCGGGCGGATCATCCAGCAGGAAGACCAACCGCAGGCGGGTCTCCCCCAGCCGCGGCAGCACGGCGGACGGCAGCACGGCGAACGTCGCCCCCGTTGCCGCCACCTGCGCCGCCAGCGCCTGTGGATCCGGCGCGGCGGGCGCCAGAACCACCTGGCTGCCGCAGGTCAACGGCCACCACAAAGCGGCGATGCTGCTGAGATCATGCAAGGTGCCGGCACACAGGCTGATATCGCCCGGGCCCAGGTCGAAGCCGCGCCGCAGCCACGCCACCCGCTCTGCCACCGCCGCGCGGGGCAGCGGAACCGGCACGGCGTCCGGCGCCACCCAAGCGAATGCCGGCTCCGGCGGCATGGGCGACCCGGCGGCGCCGACGTGAACGCCATCGTCCGCCAGCACGAATGGCACGCCGGCCCGCAACCGCGCCAGACGGGCGGGGGCATCGTCCGGCTCCAGCGGCAGATAGGTGCCACCCACCTTCAAAATGCCAATCAATCCGGCAAGGCCCGCAAGCCCGCGCTCCATGGCCAGCCCCACCACGGCACCCGGCCCGACCCCTGACGCGCGCAAGGCGGCGGCCGCGGTATCGGCGCGGGCGTTCAGTTCGCCATAGCTCGCCCGCGCGTCGCCGATCTGCACCGCCACCGCCTCGGGCGTGCGTGCGGCCTGACGCTCGAACAGCACCACCACGTCTTCGGCCGGTGGCGCGGCGCGGCCCTTGCTCTGAGCCATCTTGCGCGCCAGCAGTGCCCGCTTCTGCTCGGGCGTGAGGCCGGCGGGCACGCCCGCTCCGCCCGCGCTGCTGCCGGTGTCGGTGGGGGTCTCGGTGCTGGTCACGGCCGGCGGCTCATGGGGTTTCCGGCATGGTGTCGTCGGCCATCTCGCGCAGCAGTGCGTCCACCTCTTCGTCGCTCAAGCCTTCGATCAGTTGCAGCGTCTCGGCCAGTGGATCCATCGGCGCTGCGGCAGCCAGGGGCAGGCGGGAGACGGGCACATCGGGCGTCGCCACCATGGCCGCGAGCACCGCCGCGAACTGCCGCTCCAGCTGCGCCACCGTGGCAGCGTCGAACAGATCGGCATTGTAGATGAAGGAGACCGAGAGCCCCTCCTCCGTATCCCAGACATGCACCTCCAGATCGAACCGGACGGTGCCGTTGTTGAGATCCCACGCCGCCGCGACCCGCAGATCCTGCGCCTCGCCATCCGGCTGCGGCACGCCGCGCTGAAGCACGAGGATGACGTCGCAGATGGGGTTGCGCCCGGCCTGGCGGGCCGGCTGCAATTCCTCCACCAGCTTCTCGAACGGCACCTCCTGGTGCGCCAGCGCGCCGCGCACGGTCTCGCTCTCACGGACGAGCGCCGCCCGCACGGTGGGATCGCCGGAGAGATCGCCGCGGAACACCACCATGTTGGCGAAGAAGCCGATCAGGCCTTCGATCTCGGGCCGATCGCGATTGGCCACCAGCGAGCCGATGACGATGTCCGGCGCCTCGGTGAGCCGATGCAGCAGGATGCGGAACCCGGCCATCAGCGTGGCGAACAGGCCCGCTCCGGCGCCGCGTCCCAGGGTTTTCAGGCCGTCCGCCAAGTCCTTCGGCAGCATGACGCTCAGCGCGCCGCCGCGATGCATGGCGGCGGCGGTGCGCGGCCGGTCGGTGGGCAGATCCAGCACCGGCAGCGGACCGGCCAGCTGTGCGCGCCAATAGACCAGATCCTCGTCGAGGCGCGGCCCGCTCAGCCAGTCCCGCTGCCACACCGCGAAGTCGGTGTATTGCACCGGCAGCTCCGGCAAAGGCGAGGGCTGGCGGCGGGCAAAGGCGCGGTAGAGCGCCCCAAGTTCCTGGATCAGCACCACCGCCGACCAGCCATCGGTGACGATGTGATGGATGGCGACGATGGCCCGGTGCAGCTCCGCGCCCAGTTTGAGCACGGTGAGTTGGAACAGCGGCCCGTGCGCCAGATCGAAGGTGCGGCGGGCTTCCGCATCCACCAGGCGGACCGCTTCCTGCGCGCGTTCGGCCTCGGGCAGGCCCGAGAGGTCCACCCACGCCAGAGGCAGCGGCAGGTCGGCCGCAACGCGCTGCACCGGCTCGCCATCGACCAGCGGGAAATGGGTGCGCAAGGTGCCATGCCGGCGGACGATCTCCGCCGCCGCCTGCCGGAAGGCGTCCGCATCCAGCGAACCTTCTAGCACCAGCGAGAAGGTCACCGTGTAGAAGGCCGATCCCGGGTCCAGCCGCGACAGGAACCACAAGCGGTGCTGCGCGAACGACAGCGGCGCCTCGGCGCGGCCCAGCGGGATGATGCCCGCCGGCTCCGCCCCTGCCCCGCCCGAGGCCGGCGCGAGCTTGGCCGCCACCACCGCCACCAAGGCGGCGAGGCTCGCGGCCTCGATCATCTCCGCTACCGGCAGGTCGATCTCCAGCTCGGTGCGGATGCGGTTGCGCAGCTGGATGCTGACCAGGGAATCCAGCCCCAGATCCTGCAACGATTGGTCCGGCGACAGCGTCTCGTCCGCCGCGATCCGCAGCAGGCGGGCGATGACGCCGCGCAGATAGCCCAGCAGCAGAGCCTCGCGCCCGGCGGCATCGCCGGCCCGCAGGGCCTTGCGCAAGGTGGCGAAGGTCTCCGCCGCCGCCGCTTCCTGCGCCAGTTCGCGCTCCACTTCCGCCAGCACCGAGAGCCGGCGCGGCAGGCCCTCGAAATAGAGCCGCCAATCGAACGGCGCCACGCCCACCTCCACGGAAGTCTCCCGCAACAACTGGCCGAGGATCTGCAAGCCCTTCTGCGGCGGAATGCTGCCACCTTTGGCCAGATGCGCGGCGATGGCCTCGCCGGTGGTCATGCCGGTGTCCTGCCAGCCGCCCCAATTGATGGTGAGGCCCGACAATCCCTGGGCGCGACGCTCATGCGCCAGCCGGTCGAGGAAGGCATTGGCGGCGGCATAATTGGCCTGCCCCGGCGCCCCCAGCACCGAGCCGAGCGAGGAGAACATTACGAACAGGTCCAGCGGACGCTGCCGGGTCGCTTCATGCAACGCCCATGCGCCTTGCACCTTGGCGGCGAAGGCGCTGGAAAGCCGCGCCGGATCGAGCGCCATGAGCACGCCATCCTCCAGCACGCCGGCCGCATGGATCACGCCGCGCAGCGCCGGCATGTGGGTGTCGATGGCGGTGAACACCTGCGCCAGCGCCGCCCGGTCGGCCACGTCGGCGGCGAACACCTCCACCTGCACGCCCGCGGTCCGCAAATCCTCGATCTGCGCCTGCACATCCGCGGCGGGCGGGCGGCGGCCGATGAGGGCGAGGTGTCGTGCGCCCTTCTCCACCATCCAGCCCGCCACCAGCCGGCCGATGCCGCCGAAGGCGCCGGTGATGAGATAGGTGGCGTCGGCCTGGAAGTCCTTGCGCCCGCCGCTCGCCGCCGGGGTCGCCAGCACCAGCTTGCCGGTGTGGCGCGCCTTCTGCATCAGCGCCATGGCATCCAGCGCGTCCTCCACCGGATAAACCGAGGTGATCGGCCGCCCCAGCGCGCCGCTGGACATCAGCTCCAGCGCCTCCGCCAGCAGGTCGCGCACCAACTGCGGCTCCTCCACGGCGGTGATGTCGAAATTGACGATGGCATAGGCCACGTCTGGCCGCAGCGCGCGCGCCTGCTCCACGCTCCAGATGTCGCGCTTGCCGATCTCGACGAAATGCCCGCCGGGCACCACGAGCGAGAGACTGGCGGGAATGGCATCCCCGCCAAGGCTGTTGAGCACGATGTCAACGCCGCGCCCATCGGTCAACCGGCGGATCTCGTCGGCAAAGGCTACGTCGCGGGAGTTCATGATGTGGCCGACGCCCAGCGCGCGCAGGAAATCGTGCTTGTGCGGGCTGGCGGTGGTGAAGATCTCCGCGCCCATCATCTGGGCGATGCGGATGGCGGCGATGCCGACGCCGCCGGAGCCGGAGTGGATCAGCACTGTGTCGCCGGCCTTGATGCGGGCGAGATGGTGCAGGCCATACCAGGTGGTGAGATAGACGATGGGCAGGCCCGCCGCCTCCACCACCGGCATGCCCTCGGGCACCTTGAACACCACCGCCGCCGGCAGAGTGATGTGGCTGGCGAAGGTGCCGAAATGCAGGGCGACCACCTCATCGCCCGGCGCCACGCCGGCGACGCCCTGCCCCACCCGCAGCACCCGCCCGGAACATTCGCCGCCGAACGGACCGGCATCGCCGGGATAAAGGCCCATGGCATTGAGCACGTCGCGGAAATTCAGGCCCATGCCCAGAACTTCCATCTCCACCTCGCCCGCCTCGGGGCGGCGGCGGGCGTGGGGCACCACCAGCAGCCGGTCGAGACCGCCCTCCGGCATTTTGTCGATGCGATAGGGGCCGTCCGGCAGTTCCAATCGGGTCTGCTTGACGTCACTGCGATGGTGCGTGAGGCGCGCCACATGCCGCTGGCCGTCGCGATAGGCCACCTGCTGCTCGCCATCGGCGGCGGTGAGTTCGGCGGCGATCCGCTCCGCCTCGTCCGGCGCGATGGCCGGATCGAGGTCCAGCGCCGTGCACGGCAGGTCGGGATATTCGTGCCAGACCGTCCGCACAAGACCCCACAGCGGCGCCGCGGCAAGGCCCTGCCCGCTCGCCATTCCAGGCTGGCCGGCACTTACGCCGCCCTGGGCGCCACGGGTGACCACCAG
This sequence comes from Azorhizobium sp. AG788, assembly GCA_943369575.1. Lineage (GTDB taxonomy): Bacteria > Pseudomonadota > Alphaproteobacteria > Rhizobiales > Xanthobacteraceae > Azorhizobium. The sequence goes on from CALRNP020000179.1 coordinate 11,848, forward strand.
AAGCGGCACATCGCTGATCCGGCCAGCGGCGATCAGCGTTTGCACCAGCCGCAATAGGTCGGTGGCAGCGCGTTCGGCGGCGCCCGCCACGTCGCGCTCTCCAAGATCCAGCGCGCGCAGATCGACGATGCCGGAGAGCACCGGCGTATCCGCCAGAACCGCAGCCAGCGTATCTGCTTGCCCATCGCTCAAGGCGCGGACGCGCGCGCCTAATGCCTCCAGGCGCTCGGCGAGCGGCGTCGCGAGGCCGTTGCCGGCGCCCACCAGGAGCCAGGGACCAGCGCCCACACCACTGCCGCCCTGCGGCAAGGGCGCAG
>CALRNP020000180.1:0-12160 GCA_943369575.1 Azorhizobium sp. AG788
GCACCGGCTCGCCCTTGTAGCCCATCTCCTTCAAGAGCGCCTTGGCCTTGGCCGGGTCGTAATTGTACTTCACCAGCGCCTTCTCATCGCGGAAGGCGGTGCTCTCGGCGAACGGGCCGGTGGACACCGAGCCCATGCCGTTCCACAGCGCATCGCGGGCGAAGTCGCGGTCGATGGCGTAGGACACCGCCTTGCGGAAGCGTACGTCGCTGGACAGGCCGCCGCGATGGTTGAACCACAGGAAGGCCTGCGGGGCGAAGAATTCCCAGCCCTTGTCGGTGATGCAGGCATTCTTGGTCTTGGCGAGGCGCGGCACGTCGAAATTCTCCACCGAGCCGCCGGGCAGGATATCCACCTTGCCGGTCTCGAACGCCACCGCACGGGCAGCGGCATCGGGAATGACGTGCCAATAGATTTCGTCCAGATGCGGCTTGCCCTTCTCGTAATAATCCGGATTCTTCACCAGCTTGATGTACGAGCCCTTCACCCATTCCGCGAACTTGAACGGCCCGGTGCCGATGGGGGTATTGTTGGCGGGATTGGAGAGGAAGTCCGTGCCTTCATAGATGTGCTTGGGCACCATGGGCATGGTGCCCACTTCGAACATGCGGATGAACGGGCCGAAGGTCTCCTTCAGCTGGAACACCACGGTCTCGTCGTCGGGCGCGGTGATGCTTTCCACATAGGCCAGCGAGGCTCTTGTGCGCGGGTTGGTCTTGCGCAGGAACACGTCGGCGGAGAACACCACGTCGGCGGCGGTGAAGGGCTTGCCGTCATGCCACTTCACGCCCTTCTGGAGCTTGAAGGTATAGGTCTTGCCGTCCGGGGAGATGGTCCAGGAGGTGGCGAGCTGAGGCTTGGGCTGCAGCTTCTCGTCATAGCGCAGCAGGCCCTCATAGATATTGCCCGCCACCATCTGGGTGGGCGCATTCTGGAGGATGCCCACCATCAGGCCCGGGGGCTCGGGTTGGATCACCACATTGGCGCGCCCGCCTTCCTTGGGATCGGCGGCAGCCGGGCCGGCCAGGACGGCAGCCAGGACCAAGGAGGAGGCAAGGGTAGCGAGAAGCTTTGCTTTCATGACAGCCGGGTCCTCTGGAAGGGATTATTATGAGACGGCGTGTGCGGATGTTTTCAGAAAAGCTGGACTGAGTGCGTGATCACTTCGAGGCGATCTGATGGATCGGCTTACTGGTTGAAGTCTGGGGCGACCGTGGCGGCCAGGCGCAGGAAGGCCGCCCATTCGGGGTCGGCCAGACCGGAGGCGGCATGGAGATCGTCCCATTTCTCATATTGAGAGGCGGTCAGATCGGCGATGGCGCGCGACGGCAGGCGCAGCGGCCGGCCGGTGCCCATGGCGGCGATCTGGGCCTGGCAGGCGCGCTCCAGATTGTGCATCAGCACGAAGGCTTCCCCCACCGTGCGTCCGCAGGTCATCAGGCCGTGATTGCGCAGCACCATGGCCTTCTTGGTGCCGAGATCCGCCACCAGACGCTCGCGCTCGGCCGGATTGACCGCGATGCCTTCGAAGTCGTGATAGGCGATGCGATCGTGGAATTGCAGCGCCCACTGGTTGAGCGGCAAGAGCCCCTCTTCCAGGCAGGCGACGGCCACGCCGGCCACGGTATGGGTATGCAGCACGCAGCCGATGTCCGGTCGCGCCGCATGCACGGCTGAATGGATGACGAAGCCGGCAGCATTGATGCCGTGGCCCAAAGGATCGTCCAGCACGGTGCCGTCGAGATCCACGGTCACCAATTCGGAGGCCTTCACCTCGTCGAAGCGGGTGCCATAGGAATTGAGCAGGAAGCGCTCCTCCTCGCCCACCTTGGCGGAGATGTGGGTGAAGATGCTGTCGTCCATCTTCATGTGCGCCAGCAGCCGGTAGGCGGCGGCCAGGTCGGTGCGGGCGTTGGTCGCCGGCTCAGTTGCGATGGGATTTACGATGGCATCCATGGACCAGGCTTCCTGTTGGGCCGCGGCGGCGGAAATCTGCGCTGCGCGGCGTCATGATGACAGCGTCCGAGACAAGGCAACAAGCGTGCCGCCCTCAGTGCCCCGCTCCGGCCAGCGCCGACTGGAGGACGGCGGCGGCGGCCAGCACGGCCGCATCCGCCCCGCGCGCGCCGATGATCTGGAAGGCGGTGGGCAGGCCTTCCGGCGTCGGCGCCAGCGGAATGACCGCCGCCGGCTGCTGGCTGAGGTTGATGGGGAAGTTGAAACCCGCCCACAGATGCCAGCGCTTCAGGCCGCTGTCCGCCGGCACCAGATCTCCGGCGGCGAACGGCAGCACCGCGACACCGGGCGAGACGATGAAATCGAACCGCGCGCTGAGTTGATCCATGGCCATGCCGAACGCATTGCGCTCCGCCTGGGCGCTGATGAGGTCCACGGCGGAAAACCGCGCGCCCTCGGCGGCGATCTCCAGGAAGCCGGGATCGACGCCATCGCGCATGGCCTCCGGCACCCCCAGCAGGCGCTTGGCGGCGCCGGTGTACCAGTGTTTTTCGAAGATGTCGGTGACCCGATCCGCAAACGGCAGGGTGATGGGCTCCAGGATGGCCCCCAGCGCTTCGAGCCGCCGGAGCGCCGCCGCGAAGGCAGTTGCCACTGCCGGCTCCACGGTGCCGCAGGGCGGCTCGGACCACACGCCGATGCGCGCGCCCTTGGGAAAGCCGGTGGGCAATTGCGCCTCCAACAGCGCCAAGGCGCCGGCGCCCTGCGCCCAGTCCGCCAGATCCCGCCCGGACATGGCCGCCAGCATAGGGATCAGGTCTTCCGCATGGCGGGCCATGGGGCCGATATGGGCCACCGTGCCGAAGGCGCTGGCCGGATAGGCCGGCACACGGCCGAAGGTGGGCTTCAGCCCGGCGATGCCGCAGAAGCTGGCCGGCACCCGGATCGAGCCGCCGCCGTCCGTGCCCAGATGCAGCACCCCGGCGCCACAGGCCGCCGCCACCGCCGCGCCGCCGGAGGAGCCGCCGGGGGTCTTCGAGGGATCATGGGGATTGCGGGTGATGCCGAATGCGACGCTGTCGGTCACCGCCTTCCAGCCGAATTCCGGCGAGGTGGTGAGGCCGATGAACACCGCGCCCGCATCCCGCAGGCGCCGCACCGAAGGAGCATCTTCCGCATAAGGCGCGGCGGGGGTGGTGGCGCTACCGTAGCGCACCGACCAGTCGCGCACCCAGACGATGTCCTTGAGCGTGGTGGGAATGCCGTCGATGGGGGAGAGCGGTGTGCCGGCCCGCCAGCGGGCCTCGGAGGCGCGGGCAGAGGCCAAGGCGCGGTCGTGATCGATGGTGAGGAAGGCGTTGAGCAGCGGATTGATCGCCTCGGCCTGTGCCAGAGCCACCTGCGCCAGTTCCACCGGGGAGCGCGCGCCGGTGCGGAAGGCCTGCGTGAGAGCCGCGACCTGCGGGCCTTCATCCGAAGCGACAGCCGACGAGACCTCACGCATGCGACAGCTCCTGCTCGAAAACGAAGCACGCGCCTTTCGTGCTCCCTTAGGAGGCAGAATGGCCTTCCCCTCGGCTTTCACAAAATGTATTAGTCTGATGAACTTCATCTATTTCATGGAGGAATGCCGTGGCGCTCTCACTCCGGCAGGTGCGCTATGTGGCTGAAGTCGCCCGGCTTGGGTCGATCCAGGCGGCAGCGCGGGATCTGTCGATCTCGCAATCCTCCATCCTGGCAGCCATCGATCTGGCGGAAGCCGATATCGGTGCGCGCATGTTCACCCGCCGCCCGTCCCAGGGCATGCGCACCACGCCGGCGGGTGAGCGCTTCGTCGCTGCGGCGCGAGGGTTGTTGGCGGCGGAGACAGAGTTTGTCCGCGAGATCGGCTCCCTGGCCGAAGGGCCGCCGCGCGGCATCCGGCTCGGCTGCTTCGTGCCGTTTGGGCCGCTGTTTCTGCCGGAGGTACTCAGCCGCCTGGTGGCGCGCACCGGGCCCATGGACATCACTTTGATGGAGGCGGACCAACAGCAATTGCGCCACTGGCTCGACATCGGCCACATCGATGCCGCCGTGACCTATGAAATGGGGCCGCCTTTCAATGGCGACATCACCCGCATCTGCCGCATGCCGGCCCATGTGCTGATGCGGGCCGACGATCCCCTCGCCGCGCTGGATGCGGTGCCGCTGTCCGCTTTGTCGGAGCGGTCGCTGATCCTGCTGGATCTGCCGCAGACCGGCGCCTATCTCTCCTCCATCATCGACATGTCCGGTCTCGGTCGCCGCATCGGCTTTCGCGCCCGCACCTATGAAACCGTCCGCGCGGCGGTGGCGTCCGGCTTTGGGCTGGCGATCCTCAACATGCGGCCGATCTCATCGGTGATGGCCGATGCGCCCTTGCTCTGCCGCCGGCCCATCGCCGACCCGCTGCCGCCACCCACCTTGATCGTGGTCGATCCCTATGGGGACCAGAAACCCCGTTTCCTCATCGACTTCATCGCCGAAATGCATGCGCTGTTCCGGGAACTCGGTCCCCGCCGGTTTGCCGTCGCCCGGCCCGAACAAGAGCACGAATTGCTGCAAGTCTGAGTTGAGCGGGCCCCGACGCAGAAATGGCGCGGGATCGCGTGATCCCGCGCCATTTCAGAATGCAGTCTCGTCAGCGGCGGGAGGTCAGGCCGCCTCGTCGATCCGCTGCTCGGGGCGGAACACCAGATGGTCGCCTTCCAGGTCGATATGCACCAAGGAGCCATCGGGCACATCGCCGGCCAGCAGCATGCCGGACAGGGGATCCTGCACCAGCTTCTGGATGGTCCGCTTCAACGGCCGCGCCCCATAGGCCGGGTCGTAGCCCTTGTCCGCCAGAAAGGCCCGCGCGGCGGGGGTCAAATCGAGGACGATCTTGCGATCCTCCAGCAGCTTGGCCAGCCGGCCCAGCTGGATCTCGACGATGGCCCCCATCTGGTCCCGCTTCAGGCGGTGGAACATCACGATCTCGTCGATCCGGTTGACGAATTCGGGACGGAAGTGACGCCGCACCGCATTCATCACCAGTTCGTAGGCCTCCTCGTCGGAGACCACGGTGTCCGGCTCGTGGCCGGGCAGGCCGAAGCCCACCGGCTGGCGCGGATCGGCCAGATATTCGGCCCCGAGGTTCGAGGTCATGATGATCAGCGTGTTGCGGAAGTCCACCGTGCGGCCCTGCCCGTCCGTCAGGCGCCCGTCATCGAGCACCTGGAGCAGGACGTTGAAGACGTCGGAATGGGCTTTCTCCACCTCGTCGAACAGCACCACCTGATAGGGCCGGCGCCGCACCGCCTCGGTGAGCGCGCCACCTTCCTCATAACCCACATAGCCCGGAGGCGCCCCGATCAGCCGGCTCACGGAGTGCTTCTCCATATATTCCGACATGTCGATGCGGACCATGGCGGTCTCGTCGTCGAACAGGAAGCTAGCCAGGGCCTTGGTCAGTTCGGTCTTGCCGACGCCGGTGGGGCCGATGAACAGGAACGAGCCGATGGGCCGGTTGGGATCCTGCAAGCCGGCACGGGCACGCCGCACCGCCGTGGACACCGCAGCCACCGCCTCGGACTGGCCCACCACACGCTTGGCCAGCTCCAGCTCCATGCGCACCAGCTTTTCCCGCTCGCCGGTGAGCATCTTGTCCACCGGCACGCCGGTCCAGCGCGAGACCACGCCGGCGATGTGATCGGGCGTCACCGCCTCGTCGACCATGTTGCCGGTCTGCCCCGCCTCTTCCACCGCCGCCAGGCGCTTCTCCAGTTCGGGAATGACCGCATAGGTCAATTCGCCGGCCTTCTGATATTCGCCCTGGCGCTGGGCGCTGGCGAGATCCGCCCGCGCCTGGTCCAGCTTGGCCTTCAAGGTGGTGGCTTCGCCGAGCTTGTCCTTCTCCGCCCGCCATTTGGAGGTGAGCGTGTTGGAGGTCTCCTCGAGATCCGCCAACTCCTTCTCAAGCCGCTTCAGGCGGTCCTTGGAGGCCTGGTCGGTCTCCTTCTTCAGGGCCTCCTGCTCGATCTTGAGCCGCATCACGTCGCGGTCGATCTTGTCCAGCTCTTCCGGCTTGGAATCCACCTGCATGCGCAACCGCGAAGCGGCTTCGTCCATCAGATCGATGGCCTTGTCCGGCAGAAAGCGGTCGGCGATGTAGCGGTTGGAGAGCACGGCGGCCGACACCAAGGCGCTGTCGGTGATCCGAACGCCGTGATGCAGCTCGTACTTTTCCTTCAGCCCGCGCAGGATCGACACGGTGTCTTCCACCGTGGGCTCATTGACGAACACCGGCTGGAAGCGGCGGGCCAGAGCCGCATCCTTCTCCACATGCTTGCGATATTCATCCAGCGTGGTGGCGCCGACGCAATGCAGCTCGCCGCGGGCCAAAGCCGGCTTCAGCAGATTGGACGCATCCATGGCGCCATCGGTCTTGCCCGCACCCACCAGCGTGTGCATCTCGTCGATGAACAGGATGATGCCGCCTTCGGCAGACGTGACTTCCTGCAGCACCGACTTCAGCCGCTCCTCGAACTCGCCGCGATATTTCGCGCCGGCGATGAGCGAACCCATGTCGAGGGCCAGCAAGGTCTTGTTCTTCAGGCTTTCGGGCACGTCACCATCGACGATGCGGCGGGCGAGACCTTCCACGATGGCGGTCTTGCCGACGCCGGGCTCGCCGATGAGCACCGGATTATTCTTGGTGCGGCGGGCCAGCACCTGGATGGTACGGCGGATCTCCTCGTCGCGACCGATCACCGGGTCGAGCTTGCCGTCGCGGGCCGCCTGGGTGAGGTCGCGGGCATATTTCTTCAGCGCGTCATAGGCGTTCTCCGCCGTGGCGCTGTCGGCGGTGCGGCCCTTGCGCAGCGCTTCGATGGCGCTGTTCAGGCCCTGGGGCGTCAGCCCGGCGCGGGCCAGGATCTTGCCGGCTTCGGTTTCCTTTTCGATGGTCAAGGCCAGCAGCAGGCGCTCGACGGTGACGAAGCCGTCGCCCGCCTTCTTGGCCGCCTGCTCGGAGGCTTCGAACACCCGCGCCAACGCGGGGCTCAGATAGACCTGGCCGGAGCCGCCTTCGACCTTTGGCAGTTTGCGCAGGGCCGCTTCGGTCTCGTCGCGCACCTGGGCTAGATTGCCACCGGCGCGCTGCACCAGACCGGCGCACAGGCCCTCGGGATCATCCAGGAGCACCTTCAACAGATGCTCGGGCACGAACTGCTGCTGGCCTTCGCGCACCGCCAGCGACTGGGCGGACTGGACGAAGCCACGCGCGCGTTCGGTATAGATTTCGAAATTCATCTCTTCCCTCCTCGGCGTCCCGGCGCCTTCAAGAAGCACGCTGGGCTCGCTTGGATGCGATGCCGGTCTGCCGGCCATCGCAGCGGCGCGCCCCACTGGAGCGCCCCACCGTTGCGCATGTGGGTGTGCCCTCCTCCCGGCGGAAGGGGGCCAAGCGCTCCAAGTCGGCACTTTTCACCATCCCCACGCCGGCGCCTTGCGCAAGGTCACGAAAACTGAGGCATTCGCACGCTCGACCGCCGGCAGTTGACAGATCCTGCCGACGCTGTACCGTTTGGTACATTGACGACCAATCAGTACAGGAGCGCCGCCATGTCCCGCCCACCGCTGCCGCCCTTCACCGCCGAGACCGCCGCCCAGAAGGCCCGCATGGCTGAGGATGCCTGGAACGGCCAGGATCCGGAGAAGGTGTCTCTCGCCTATACGCCCGACAGCATCTGGCGGAACCGCTCGGAATTCCTCCAGGGCCGCCCGGCCATCGTCGCCTTCCTCACCGGCAAATGGGCCAAGGAAGTGGACTATCGCCTGATCAAGGAAGTCTGGGCGTTCAGCGGCAACCGCATCGCCGTGCGCTTCCAATATGAGTGCCACGACGGCGCCGGAAACTGGATCCGCGCCTATGGCAATGAGAATTGGGAATTCGACGAGGCCGGCCTGATGCGCCGCCGCGAAGCCAGCATCAATGACGTCGCCATTACCGCCGCCGAGCGCAAATTCCTCTGGGAGAAAGGCCCCCGCCCCGCCGACTATCCCGGCCTGACCGAACTCGGGCTCTGATCGCTGGCAGAATGGCCAAGCTGGTTCATAGCCGCGCGGATGTGCTGCCCGCCCTTGGAGAAGTGTTTCGCGAACACGGCTTCGAGGGCGCCAGCCTCGCTCATATCACCGCCCGCACCGGGCTCGGCAAAGGCAGCCTCTATCACTTCTTTCCCGGCGGAAAGGAGGAGATGGCCACCGCCGTGCTCGACCATATCGACCATTGGTTCGAGACCGAGGTGTTCGCGCCCCTGCGCACGCAGGCGGATGCTGCCGCCGCCATCACCCACATGCTGGAGGCGGTGGACCGCTATTTTCGCTCGGGCAACCGGGTGTGCCTGGTGGGCGCTTTCGCGCTCGGCGTGACCCGCGACCGCTTCGCCGCCCGCCTGTCCGGCTATTTCGCCGCCTGGCGCGCGGCGCTGGCGCTGGCGCTGGAGCGGGCCAGGCACCCGCCTGCCGTCGCACAGGACATGGCGGAGGATGCGGTGGCGGCGATCCAGGGGGCGCTGGTCATCGCCCGCGCGCTGGACGACACCGGCGCCTTCACCCGCGCCATGGACCGCCTGCGGCAGCGCTTGCTGGCGGCGCCATGACGGCGGGCAAGGTGCCGCAAGCGCAGTCTGTGACTTGCTTTGCGCGCCGCTTGGCCTAAATCTGAGGGCAAGAGACCCAGCGCACACGCCGTCGGCGCGACGGCCAGGATAGACAGATGACCTATGTGGAAGCGGCGAGCGCGCCGCTCAGGAAGACCGGCCATATCAAGCTCTATGGGCCGGAGGGCTTTGCCGCCATGCGGCGGGCCGGCCAGTTGGCGGCGCAAGCGCTGGATGCGGTGTCCGAGATGATCGGGCCGGGCGTCTCCACCGATGCGGTGGACAAACTGGTGTTCGACTTCGCCGTGGCCAATGGCGCCTATCCGGCGACCCTGAATTATCGCGGCTACCGCTATTCGGTCTGCACCTCCATCAACCATGTGGTCTGCCACGGCATGCCCAGCCCGCGCCCGCTGCGGGAAGGCGACATCGTCAATGTAGACATCACACTGGTGGTGGACGGCTGGTATGGCGATTCGAGCCGCATGTATGCCATCGGCGAGATTCCCCGCCGGGCCGAGCGGCTCTTGGACGTGACCTATGAATCCATGATGATCGGCATCGCCGCCATCAAGCCGGGCGGGCATGTGGGCGACATCGGCGCCGCAATCCAGAGCTTCGTCGAGCCGCAGCACATGAGCGTGGTGCGCGATTTCTGCGGCCATGGCGTCGGCCAGGTGTTCCACGACGAGCCCAATGTGGTGCATGTGGGCCGCAAGGGCGAGGGCCCGATGCTGAAGCCCGGCATGATCTTCACCGTGGAGCCGATGATCAATCTCGGCCGCCCGCATGTGAAGGTGCTGTCCGACGGCTGGACCGCCGTGACCCGTGACCGCTCCTTGTCCGCCCAGTTCGAGCACACCGTCGGGGTGACCGAGACCGGCGTCGAGATCTTCACCATCAGCCCCAAGGGCTACCACAAGCCGCCGTACCAGCTGGCTTGATGCCATGGCGGGGGAGCCGGACGAGGGTCTTGAGGAGGCGCCGCACTTCCACGGCCATCGCGACCGGCTGCGGGCGCGGTTCCGCCAGGCCGGTGCCCAGGCCTTGGCCGACTATGAGCTGCTGGAACTGATCCTGTTCCGCGCCGTGCCGCGGCGGGATGTGAAGCCGCTGGCCAAGGCGCTGGTGGATCGCTTCGGCTCATTCGCCGAGGTGATCGCCGCTCCCACCACCCTGCTGGCGGAAATGCCAGGGGTGAAGGACGCCATCATCACCGAGCTGAAGCTGGTGGAGGCGGCGGCGCATCGCTTCGCCAAGGGCCAGATGAAGGGCCGCAAGGTGCTCTCCTCCTGGAGTGCGGTGCTGGATTATTGCCGCGCCTCCATGGCGTTTTCCGATCGCGAGCAGGTCCGCGTGCTGTTCCTGGACAAGCGCAACCAGCTGATCGCCGACGAGGTGTTGCAGACCGGCACCGTCGACCACGCCCCGGTCTATCCGCGCGAGGTGGTGAAGCGGGCGCTGGAGGTCTCCGCCAGCGCCTTGATCCTGTGCCACAATCATCCCTCGGGCGACCCCACGCCCTCGCGCGCCGATATCGACATGACCCGCAAGATCATCGACATCGCCAAGCCGCTGGGCATCGAGGTCCATGACCACATCATCGTCGGCAAGGACGGCCACGCCAGCCTGAAGGGGCTGCGGCTGATGTAGCGGCGCCGGGACGCTAGAGCATTTTCGAGCGAAGTGGCCCCCGGTTCGCGTGAAGAAAATGCGTAAGGACAATAACCTAGAGTTTTTCAGCGTTTCCGTGAAACACTGAAAAACTCTAACCCTGCGGACCGAACCCGCCTCTCCCTCCGTTCAACCGAAGCGACACAGGCGTGCACACCGTGACGCTCACGGCCAAGCTTGCGGCCCAGCCGGCGCGGGGTGTGGCGCTGAATGCCGGTACATGGCCCGCGTGCGTCATCCGCTTCGCACCGCCGGTCACGCGTCGCCTCACACCGGCAAGCCTGCGAACCGCCCAACCCGCGTGCCACGCACGCGGGTGTGACCACCTGGACAATAAAAAACGCCGCACCCCGGGGGGTGCGGCGTCTGGTACTGGCGACGTTCGGGCTTGGATTCTGGGTCTTCGCCGAGCGTCAGGTCAATCTCACTTGAGGCCGAGCAGCGTGGTGTCGAACGAGATGCTCGCCACGTAGCGATTGCCGCAACCATTGTTCAGGCCGGTCACCGTGAAGCAGGTGTTGCCGGCGCCTTCGCTCAACTCGCTGCCGTAGTAGCGCAGGTCGAGGGTCATCGCCTTGTAGGTGAAGGCGATGCCGGCGTTCCAGGTCGCATAGTCCGGCAGGGTGTAGTTGCTGTTGCCGGCCAGGATGTACTGATTGCTCAGGCTGGTGGTGCCGAGCCACTGGTAGCCGAGTTCGCCGGAGAGGTACCAGCCAACATCCTTGTTGGAGGTGTAGTTGGGCAGGTTGATCTTCACAGTGCCCGACAGGTAGATGTCGTTGGCGCCCGAACCGGCATAGCTGTCGCCGTAGTACAGGTTGCCGCCGACAGTGACCACGTCATTGAAGACATAGGTCGGCTTGAAGTAGACTTCCCAATAGTTGATCTTGTTGGACGGGAAGCCGCCGCCGTAGCTGCCGACAGCCGCCTGACCGGGATAGTAATAGTACACGAAGCCGACGTCGCCGGTGAAAGCGCCCCAGGTGTGGCGGATACCGGCGTAGAAGTCCACTTCCGCCGTCGGGTCGGTCAGGCCAGCGCTGGCCGGGAAGTCGACATTCGACATCCACACACCCGCATAGAGCCAATCCCAGGCGCGCAGTTCGGCATAACCCTGAACGGCGGGGTTGCCGTCGGTCTGGGTGAGGCCGCGGAACACATAGTCGCTGGTCAGCTTCAGGCCGAACGCAACGTCGAACGGCGGGGGCTCGGGAGCAACCACCACGGCCTTCACCGGCATCACGCTCAGATCCGCGGCGGAGGCCGCGCTCACCGAAGCCACACCTGCAAAAGCGACACTCGCTGCAATGGCTGCCCACTTGTTCATACGCAAACCCCCTCAGATCAAATCTGACCCGAAGAAATCAGCTTTCCCGATCTTGTCCAATGCGAAAAATGAGGCAAGAAATGCTTAGACAATAGGCAGACCCGCATGAATGCTGGATTCTAGCGTTGCATTTTCGCCACATTCCAGACGGATTCCAATCACGCGAGGTCAAGTGCAAGCTATGGAGGCGGTGGCTTGGCCGCGTTAACCGTATCAGGGGCGCGACATAAGCAGTGGACGGCCGCGCTCGGGTACCCTGGCCCAGCCACCATCTTCCTGCCGGGCGAATCGCAATGTGCCGCCTCCCGAGCCCGAAGTGACGAGCACATTGCCCCCCTCCAGGCGCCAGGTGATGGGGGTGAAGGCCGCCAGCGCCGCCTCGCAGCCGGGCGCGACCTGCACCGCGAATGCCCCCGCAGTCACCGACGTGTCGGAGAGCGTCCACCGGCACACCGGCGTGCCCGCCGTGCGGCTGAGATCCCAATCCCCGAACAATTCCTCCGGATGCACCACGTCCGCCTGCAGGGCCGCTGGCGTGGCG
>CALRNP020000181.1:0-12112 GCA_943369575.1 Azorhizobium sp. AG788
CCCGCGCGCGCCGCGCAAGGGCGGAAACCGGGCCGCATCCACCGGCCCCACACGCCGCTCCCGACGGCTCGGTGCCCACCGCCCGCCGGCCGGACGTCATCGCCGACGCCTCCGCTCTGGTTGCAAAGCACGGAGCGGGCGGCTGTCCCTCTCCGACCATGGGAGCGATGGCAACGGGCCCTTCAACGGGGCGGCCCCTTCGGGAGCGACTGGACATTGCAGTAATCCGATAGAGTGCTTAAGCTACGGCTGCACGCCTGTGCGAAAAATCAAGGCAAAATGGTTGAACGAAGTCGAATCTGAAAATTGATAAACGAACTAGAAGCCTATGTTCGACCACGGCCGATACGGGTCGCATTTCTCGTTTCCGATGGCGAGCATGCTGCCCTAGTGCTCGACGGAATTTTCGCTGACAGTTACGCTCGATGGGGCGGTCGTTTCAGTCTTATTGTGCCCTGCTACGGCGACATTATCGCTCCAGCCTATTGGCCCTGGCTAGAAGTATATGATCCAGACATCGTTTACTCCTATATCACGCTTTCGCCCGAGGCGATCCTGGATTTACATGAGCGACTTAATCCAGCAACCTACATATTCCATCGTAGTATCGGAAGAACGGTTAATGATGGTTCTGACTTCAAGCCCGACTATGAATTCCAGCCACTTACGTCGCTATCAACTATTTTTCGGAATGCTCGATATAGTCGGTCGCAAGAGCCGGGTGCCCCGGTCAGGATTCTTGATTGCCACTTTGGCCAGCCGCCTAGCCGGTTCTTGAGCGACAATTTTGGAACCTACACTAAATCGTTCGGAACCAGTGTTTTCCCCCCTGACGCGACGAAAGCAGCGACACTAAAAACGATCGTTAACTCAGATACTGTCGCAGACAGCAGAATCGGCAGCACGAAAGCGCTTGATATTATATCGAGCGAATTGGAAGCATTTGATCTTTTTATAAATCGCAAAATCAGCAGCCTATCAATTTCTTCTATCATTTTTTCACAAAAACTGGACATTAGGACTACGCGATGGGGCAGGGCGTTTAATCTCGTCGTTGGCAGTAGTTTTTCGGATCGAATCCTTCACTGGAACGCTAGACTTTTGCTTCCATCATGGCTTGACACGGATATATTTTGTCTCAGGGTCGACGCAGAACAACTTGATGATTACAAATTTTTATCTCTTCTTGGAGAATTTTTAAAGTACCGCAACCAAGTTAATGGTGGGTCGGGAGGGCCGCCTGATTTGGTTATACGATCGACATCTATCGGGACAGCTCGGCTGGGAGAGGCCAGAGCCTTAATCATGGGGACGCGGCCTTGGGGCAACGTCCGTGTCGAGGCTGTGCAGTCCCTCGATGATATAGTACCAGGCGGGAATGAACTCGAGAGCGCCCGGGAAGTCGGTCGATTCGCCGGAAGCGTGTTTCGGCGCCCAGACCGAACGCGGTTCGTCTGGACTTCGCCCAGCTTGCGACCGCCGCTTGTTGCCCCCGACCACCTCTCGGATGCCCCATCCCAGCAGAATTTCATCGAAGGATACTGGGCATCAGATTTTGATATCGAACTGAATGAGACAGGCCCCGGCTTCGGCAGACCTAATCGATGGGTGCTCCCACGTCGCTGGCGACTGGGCGGCGCGTTTAAGGTAACCCGCGCTAATCTGCCCCCTCACGAAACCCCACCCTCCCAACGACGGGGACGTGAGGGAGGGCTTACGGCTTTCGTAAGGGCCACCGTCCCAATCGACAGCATCGAGGTACCGAGTGGCACGAATGCGCTTTATTATGCTCTCTCCGAAGATGGTAGATGGGCACAGAATGACCATTCGTTGGGTCAGGTAAATCCACTGCAAAAAGTGCGGTATGCAAGGCCCTCGAACGAAGCGCGCTACCTTGCTGGGGTTCTTGGCCTAACTGAAGGGCTCGACAATGCGGCGCAGTTCCTGCTGCACCCTTTCTTGACTGATTTATTTAAGCAACTCGGTGGATCGCCGAATCCACCCGGTGAAAAGGTTGAATTGACCATCAATGCGCTAAAAAAGCGCACGGATCCAACTCAGTCGACCTTTAATCTTCGGGATGAAAACCAGCGTCGAGCATTAGCGCACCTGATCGTTCGGGCGGCTGCCAGCCTTAAGGCGCCTAAAGAGGCTGTGGCGTTTAGTCAGATCAAGGAAAAGTGGGCAACCTACCGTACGGTATTCTGGGAAAATCACCCCCGCCCCCCAAAAGACGACTCGGGCTTCGACTGGGATGCGCATGAAGCTGAAAGTCTCGATAGATGCCTGATCGATATGAGGCGGCGGCGAATGATTTTTCAGGGCCATCGCTGGATTTGCCGGGAATGTCATCATCAGAACTGGGCGGAACTGACCTCTATCGGCATAGAATTAACTTGTTCTATATGTAAAACACCAGAATCTACCCCAATACAAATCGATTGGCTTTTTAAGCCTAATGAATTTCTTATTGAATCACTACGTGATACAAGCGTATTGTCATTAATTTGGATTATTGATTTACTACGTCGCGAATCCAAAATTTCATTTTATTACGCAGGACCTACGATTTTTTTCTACACAGAAGAAGCTCATGATAAGAACCAGCCGGACGCTGAAGCCGACCTACTGGCAGTAGCGGATGGGAAAGCTCTGCTCTGCGAAGTGAAATCCTCCTGGTCAGTGGTGACCAAGGCGGATATCGGAAAGCTGGTCGAATTAGCCCGTCGCCTCAGACCCGATGTCGCGGTGTTGGCGGTAATGGAAGGCGGTAGCAATTTTGCAGCGGAGTTGACTTGCGCCCGAGCCGATCTAGAGGCAGTCGCGATAGAGTTCAGGCTACTGACTTGGCAGCCGGATGGCTTCTTGGATGGACCCAATCTGCGGGCAGGGTAGAGAGAACTTGCATAGGCGTGCGGTGGCAAAGGCGGATGGGGAAGCGGGAGCAGGCCCTTTGGGGCCGCACCGACTAAAGCGGAACGCCCTCTCGAACAGCCGAAGCGGGCTTTCGATGCCCTATATCCGATCTTTGCCGAGTGCCCCCCCTCTCCCCCTTTGCCCCATTTCCCCCTATAACCCCCGCCATGCTCGACCCGACCGCACCCATCCCGGCCGAGGCCGGCGCGAACGCTCCTGATTTCACGCGTCGCCGGACCTTCGCCATCATCTCCCATCCCGACGCGGGCAAGACCACGCTGACGGAAAAGCTGCTGCTCGCCTCCGGCGCCATCCGCCAGGCAGGCCAAGTGCGCGCCCGCGGCGAGCGCCGCCGCACGCGGTCCGACTGGATGGAGATCGAGCAGCAGCGCGGCATCTCCGTCACCTCCTCGGTCATGACCTTCGAGCGCGACGGCATCGTGTTCAACCTGCTGGACACGCCGGGCCATTCGGACTTCTCGGAAGATACCTACCGCACCCTCTCGGCGGTGGACGCGGCGGTGATGGTCATCGATGCCGCCAAGGGCATCGAAAGCCAGACCCGCAAGCTGTTCGAAGTCTGCCGCCTGCGCGACATTCCCATCTTCACCTTCATCAACAAGGTGGACCGGGAGAGCCTCGATCCGCTGGGCCTGATGGACGACATCGCCGCTACCCTGGCGCTGGATCTCACGCCCTTCACCTGGCCGGTGGGCATGGGCACCGACTTCCGCGGCATCATCGACGTGCCCAATAAGCGCGCCTTCTTCGCGTCCGAGCGCGGTGGCCCGCTGCTGCATGAGGTCAAGTTCGAGGACCCCATCGATCTCCTGGGGCTGGAACTGGAGGGCGTGCCCGAGCGCATCGTCGAGGAGGCGGTGGAAAGCCTCACCCTGGCGTTGGGCGTGCTGCCGCCGTTCGAGCTGGAGAGCTTTCGCGAGGGGCATCTGTCGCCGGTGTTCTTTGGCAGCGCCATCAAGGAAGCCGGCGTCGCCGAACTGCTGGCGGGCCTTGGCGTGTTCGGGCCAAGCCCGTTGCCGCGCAGCGCCAATGGCCGCATCGTCGAGCCGGAAGAGACCAACGTCTCCGGCTTCGTGTTCAAGGTCCAGGCCAATATGGACCCCAACCACCGCGACCGGGTGGCCTTCGTGCGGCTGTGCTCGGGGGTGTTCAAGCGCGGCATGAAGCTGTTCAACGCCCGCGAAAAGCGCCACATGGCCATCGCCAACCCGATCTTCTTCTTCGCCCAGGAGCGCGAGACGGTGGACGAGGCGGTGGCCGGCGACATCATCGGCATCCCCAACCACGGCATGCTGCGGGTGGGCGATACGCTGTCTGAAGGCGAGACCATCCGCTTCGAGGGCATCCCCGACTTCGCCCCGGAAATCCTGCGCCGGGTGCTCCTCGCCGACCCGATGAAGAGCAAGCAGCTGGCGAAAGCCCTGCACGACATGGCCGAGGAAGGGGTGGTGCAGGTGCTGCGCCCGATCACCGACCCATCCCCCATCGTCGGCGTGGTGGGCACGCTCCAGCTGGACGTGCTGTCCTCGCGGCTGGAGAAGGAATATGGCGTGCCGATCCGCTATGAGGGCGTCTCCTTCGTCACCGCCCGCTGGATCATCGGCGAGCGCGCCGAGGTGGAGCGCTTCAGCGAGACGTCGCGCTCCTCCATCGCCCAGGATCGCGACGACCAGTTGGTGTTCCTCGCCCGCAGCCAGTGGGTGCTGGACCGCGCCATCGACGAATTTCCCAAGTTGAAATTCGTGGCGGTGAAGGAACGCGGGTAAGTCGCGGGGCAATCGCGTTTGTGACGACAGAGGTGTCCGCCCGCTTCCTGCCGCCCGGCGCGGCGGGGAGCGTGGATTTTCAAGGGGTTGGGCAGGTTTGCGCCGCAGGGCGGCGGGCCATGCCACACGGTGTCTGAAAAGGGGAATTGAATGTCCAATGCCACTCTCCGCTCGGATGATCCGGGCCTGGCCACGATCATCGACGCCGCCTTCGCGCGCATCGGCGAGATCGATTCGTCCACCACGGGCGAGGTCCGCGAGGCGGTGGAACACGCCTTGTCGCTGCTGGATTCGGGGGCGGCCCGCGTGGCCGAACCGCTGGCGGACGGCGCCTGGCAGGTCAATCAATGGCTGAAGAAGGCGGTGCTTTTATCCTTCCGGCTCAATGACATGGGCCTCATCGGCGGCGGCCCGGACGGGGCGCCGTGGTGGGACAAGGTGCCGTCCAAGTTCGCCGACTGGACCGCCACCGAATTCCGCGCCGGCGGCTTCCGCGCCGTCCCCGGCGCCATCGTCCGCCGCTCGGCCTACATCGCCCCCAATGTGGTGCTCATGCCCTCTTTCGTGAACCTGGGCGCCCATGTAGGCGAAGGTACCATGGTAGACACCTGGGTCACCGTCGGCTCCTGCGCCCAGATCGGCAAGAAGGTGCATCTGTCCGGCGGCGTCGGCATCGGCGGCGTCCTGGAGCCGCTGCAGGCCGGCCCGGTGATCATCGAGGACGAC
The DNA here is from genome assembly GCA_943369575.1 of Azorhizobium sp. AG788. Classification (GTDB taxonomy): domain Bacteria; phylum Pseudomonadota; class Alphaproteobacteria; order Rhizobiales; family Xanthobacteraceae; genus Azorhizobium. The sequence goes on from CALRNP020000181.1 coordinate 5,430, forward strand.
TGCTTCATCGGCGCCCGTTCGGAAGTGGTTGAAGGCGTTATCGTTCGTCGCGGCAGCGTGCTGTCCATGGGCGTGTTCATCTCCGCCTCCACCAAGATCATCGACCGGGCCACCGGCGAGGTCTTCATCGGCGAAGTGCCGGCCTATTCGGTGGTCGTGCCCGGCGCCCTGCCCGGCAAGCCGCTGCCCGACGGCACGCCCGGCCCCTCGCTCTATTGCGCGGTGATCGTGAAGCGCGTGGACGCCCAGACCCGCGCCAAGACCTCCATCAACGACCTGCTGCGGGACTGAATATCAGCCGCCCTTCGGGCCCGGTGAAGGGGTACTCGGAGGGCGGATCTGGAGCCAACCTTGCATCGCATGGGGTGCAGGTAAATTTCCCGGTGGAAAGCGGCTTGCCAGGGCGCTCTGAACCGCTATATTCCGCCGCCTTGCCAGGGCGCGGCGCTTCAACCGGCGCCGGGATTTTTTCCCGCTTTGGCAAGGTCGCATGGGCACCTTTTCGCCCGGCGGCGTCATGGATCGCATGAGGGCGCGCGCGTCACCTTCGACCCAGACAAAGTTCCGCGCCGCCGCAAGGCCGGCGCTGTGGAGAGGTGGCCGAGTGGTTGAAGGCGCACGCCTGGAACGCGTGTATACGGGCAACCGTATCGAGGGTTCGAATCCCTCTCTCTCCGCCAGATCTAATTTTAAGCCGCTGATTTAAAAAGACTTTTTCTGAAGTCTGGCGGCGCCACCCCACACTTCCCCCCCCCCCACATTAACGCCTGAACGGCGAGATCAAGCCCCGCACCGAGGTCGTCGGCATCGTTCGCTTCGTCGGCGCCCTGCTGTTGGAGCAGAACGACGAATGCGCGGTCCAGCGCGCCCGATACATGACGCTGGAAACCGTCGCCCCACTGGCAATGATCCCCCTATCAACATGCCCGCAGTTGCATCCTGATCAGCAAGGCCCGGGCCGAACATGTCGGCGACCGCCAGCGCCACCGACACCACGTGGTGGGACACGATCGGAAAGAAGGGCGTGATACGAGCCATCTGCCGCTCGCTCAGCAGGAACAAATCACCCATGCCAGCCTCCTCAATGGAGACTGTGAATCACATCCGCAGCGCGACTAGCAGATCCTGAGCCTCGGCGCCCGCAAGCCTCTCGGGGCGCAGGTGGAACAACTTAGCCGTGCCGCCGTTTCCCTCCGGCCCCGTGACCGGATGGACCGATGATGGATCTCGACCGCTGCTGCGTCCGCCCGTCCGCGCCGGGGTTTGCCCTCGTGGCACGGCATCCGGCCGCGCGCGGTCGTCCCGCCGTCCGCATCCGCTGCAGGGAACACCCCGCCGCATGAGGGCGCGCCGGGCCGTGGCAATGGCGACGGGACTGCTGCTGGCCTTCAGTGCCGCCTCTGCCCAGGCGCAGGCGCCGCTGCCGAAGCCCGGCCCGCATCGGGCGGCGGCGCGCGGGCCGCAGGCGGCCCCCCTCCCTCTGCCGCGCCCCCGCGAACTGAGCGCCCCGCCCGCCACCACGGCGCCGGAGGCCCCGGCGATCCCGCCGCCCGATGCGGCGGAAATCGCCGCCTGCCGCGCCAGCTTCACAGCCCTGGGCGGCGTCATTCAGGAGGATCCGCCCGCGGCGCAGGCGGCCACCGGCGCCTGCGCCATTCCCGGGCCCGTCACCTTCTCCCATCTGCGCCGGGCCGAGGGGCCGGATATCACTTTGGAGAGCGCCGTCACCGTCCGCTGCACCTTGGCGGTGGAGCTGGCCAGCTGGATCGGCGTCGATCTGGCCGCCATCGCCGCGCGCAACGGCACCACGCTCGCCAAGATCACCGGCGCTGGCGGCCACGCCTGCCGCCCGCGCAATGGTCAGGCCGGCGCGCAGCTCAGCGAACATGCCAGCGGCAATGCCTTCGACCTGCTGGGCCTCTCCCTGGCGGACGGGCGGGAGATCGCTTTGTGGCAGGCGGACCCGGCGACGCGGGAGATCCGCGTGGAGGTGCAGGAGAGTGCCTGCACCCGCTTTCGCACCGTGCTCGGCCCTGGCGCCGATAATTCCCATGCCAACCATGTGCATCTGGACATGCGCCAGCGCCGAGCCGATTTCGCCATGTGCCAATGGACCGTGGAGTGAGGCTCACGCTGCCTCCAGCGCTGCGATGTCCAGCTTGCCCATGGCCATCAGCGCCGCCATCACCCGCGGCGCCCGGGCGGGGTCGGACAGCAGCGTCATCAGCGCCGTGGGGATGATCTGCCAGGAGACGCCGAAGCGGTCGATAAGCCAGCCGCAGCGGCCCGGCTGGCTGCCGTCGGCGCACAGCGCGGCCCACAGCCGGTCCACTTCGGCCTGGTCGGCGCAGTCGATCTTGAACGACACCGCCGGCGACAAGGTGAAGTGTCGCCCGCCGTTCAGGGCCATGAAGCCCTGCCCGGCGAGCGTGAACTCCACCACCAACACGCCTCCGGCCGGCCCGGATTGGGTCTCGACCGGGCTGCGGAACACCTGATCGATCCGTGAGCCCGGCAGCAGCGAGACATAGAAATCCGCCGCCGCCTCGGCGACGCCGTCGAACCACAGGCAGGGGGACACCTTGGACATGAGCTTCTCCCGTTCCGTCGGCCGCCCGCTCAGGCCTGCGCCGGCGCATGGGCGGCGCAGGCGGCGGCCATGTCCATCCACATCACTTCCCAGATGTGGCCGTCGGGATCCTCGAAGCCGCGGCCATACATGAAGCCATGGTCCTGCACGCCGGTAGGGTCGCCGCTGCCGCCCGCCGCCACCGCCTTCGCGACCAGATCGTCCACCTCCGCCCGGCTGTCGGCGGAGACGCACAGCATCACCTCGCACTGGGCCTTGGCATCGATGATGGGCTTGGTGGTGAAATGGGCGAACTTGCCGTGGGTCAGCAGCATGACGTGGATGGTGTCGGAGAGCACCATGCAGGCGGCGGTGTCGTCGGAGAATTGCGGGTTCCGCGTGGCGCCCACCTGCTCATAGAAGGCGACGGCGCGGGGCAGGTCGGCCACCGGCAGGTTCACGAAGATGAGTTTCGGCATAAGCACTCCTCACAGCAGTCCACTGGTAGACCTGCCCAAGGACGCGGCCACCAGCCCCGCCCCGACACCCGCCGCGGATTTTTCCACACTGTGGTCAGCCTTGCCGTTGCAGCGCAGGCCGCGCCCGCGCTCAGCCGGCAGCCGTGGGGTACGGCAGTTGATCGATGTGCGGCTGCATCGCGGCGATGAACGCGGCCTCATCGCGGATGATGCTCAGGTGCAGGGCTTTCTTCAGGGCGGTGAAAGCGGGCTGGTCCAGCGCCGTCTCCGGCTTGGCCTTTTCGAGGATCACCAGGAACTCCGGCCCCCGGGTGCGGGTGATGGTGCCGATGGACAGGTCCAGCAGCCCGAGATAGCGCGTTTCTTCAATCAGGAGCGCGAAGGAACTGGGCGTGAAATAGTTCTCGTGATTGTCGATATAATGGGGGGCATCGGTCATTTCCTCCACCGTTTTCAGCCAATTGGGCGGGGTGCCGCTGATGTAGTCGACAGTCGGCACCGCGCCCTGACCCCAACCCAATTCCCCACCGCCGCGGATCTGCGAACTGACCCGATAGAAGCTCTCGAACGAATGGCGCGAGCGCTCCAGCCGGTAATCGGCGAGCACCTTTGCCACGTCGCTCAAGGGGTGGAAGGCATCGAAGCAGAAACGGCGGTCCGGGACGATCATCAGGATCTGGCCGTCGGCGGCGAGCAGAGCGCTCAATTGTTTGAGGAAGCCCAGGAAATCGGGGGCGTGCTCGATCACGTGCGAGGCCACGATGGCCGCATGGTCGCCGGCCGGCAGCAGGTCGGTCAGCGGCTCGCCGTGCCAGATGACGTCCACCTCCTCGATCACATCGACGTCGGGCACCTGGCCGCGATACTTGGCCACCAAAGTGGCCTGGTCCGCATGGTCCACCACCCGGGTCTGGAACCCCAGCCGCTTGGGAATGAGCGGGGAGAAGGACGGCCCCACCTCGATCGCCGGCCGATCCCGGGGCACGCGGCCCTGCAGATAGGGCCGGAAGGCACCGATGGCGCGGTCCTGTTCCGCATCATGCGCGGGGTGAAGGCACATCAACATGTCGAGGCGCGGCAGGGTGGAAATGCAACCAGCAAATGGTTCGGATTTCAATGGCACACCCTCCAATTTGAAAAAGGATTTATAAATATATCTTCATCAGCCCGGACTATTATGGCTAAGCTTAAGGTGTAGATTGACTTAGGCTCACTATGAGAGAGAATTCGGCTTCTCTCCATATCGCCGGGACGTGATTTGAAAATTATTTAACTCACGACGATGCGTGCAACGTCCGCGGCGATTACCGCGGTACAGCCACCCAAGCACTGGCGTGCGGGATCCCTTTGGCGGAGCCCCAAGCGAGACCTCCCGCTTTCCTCGCACGCGCCTATATGAAGGGGGAAACCTCCCCGCCTCGCCTGGAACTCCCCATGTCAGACCTGTTCACGCCGCTGAAGCTCGGCTCGCTCGACCTCGACAACCGCATCATCATCGCCCCCATGTGCCAGTATTCGGCCAAGGACGGCGCCGCCACCGACTGGCACCTGATCCATCTGGGCAATCTGGCCCTTTCCGGCGCCAGCTTGTTGATCCTGGAGGCCACCGGCGTCGAGCCGGAAGCGCGCATCTCCCCCGCCGATCTCGGCTTGTGGTCGGACGCCACCGAGGCCGCCCTGGGGGATGTCATCACCCGCATTCGGGCCTATTCGCCGATCAAGATCGGCATCCAATTGGGCCATGCCGGGCGCAAGGCCTCCTCGCAGGTGCCGTGGGAAGGCAGCGCCCAGGTGCCCCCGAGCGCCGGCGGCTGGGTGCCGTTCGCCCCCTCGGCGGTGGCGTTCCGGCCCGAGGACGTCACCCCCATCGCGCTCGATGCCGCCGGCCTGGAGCGGGTGAAGACCGCCTTCGCCGATACCGCGCGGCGCGCCGCCCGCATCGGCTTCGATGCGGTGGAGATCCACGGCGCCCACGGCTATCTGCTGCACCAGTTCCTTTCGCCGCTCTCCAACCAGCGCACCGATGAATATGGCGGCTCGCTGGAGAACCGCATGCGCTTCCCGCTGGAAGTGTATGAGGCGGTCAAGGCCGCTTTGCCGGCTCATATTCCAGTGATCATGCGGGTGTCGGCCACTGATTGGGTGGAAGGCGGCTGGGATCTGGAGCAGACCATCGCCTTCGCGCAGGCGCTGAAGGCGCGCGGGCTGGACGCCATCCATGTCTCGTCCGGCGGGCTGTCCTCTTTGCAGAAGATCCCGGTGGGGCCGGGCTATCAGGTGCCGTTCGCGGAGGCGATCAAGGCCGCCACCGGCCTGCCCACCATCGCCGTCGGCCTCATCACCGAGCCGGCGCAAGCGGAGGAAATCCTCACCAGCGGCAAGGCCGACGCCATCGCTTTGGCCCGCGGCATTCTCTACGACCCGCGCTGGCCCTGGCATGCGGCGTCGGCGCTGGGGGCCAGCGTGCATGCGGCGCCGCAATTTCTGCGCTGCCAGCCCTCCGGCCTGCGCCACCTGTTCCGCTGACGCCGCTGCCGCAGACCGGGCTGGCAGGCGCCGCTTGCCGGCCCGGCTGCGACGGGCGATAGAGAGACATGCTGGCCCGGACCGATTCTGTTCCCCTCCCGTTCCTGCCTCTGTGCGGCGCTGCCGTGCAGTTGGACCCGCGCGGCGCGCTGGTGTGGCCGGACGAGGGGCTGCTGGTGGTGGCCGATCTGCATCTGGAAAAAGGCTCCGCCTTCGCCCGGCGCGGCCAGATGCTGCCGCCTTACGACACCGGCGAAACCCTCACCCGGCTGGAGGCGCTGGTGGCCGGGCATCGCCCGCGCGTCATCATCGCCCTGGGCGACAGCTTCCATGACCGCTGGGGCGCTGAGCGCCTGGACAGCGCCCCGCGCAGCCGCCTCGCGGCGCTGCAACTGGGGCGGACCTTCATCTGGATCGCCGGCAATCACGACCCGGAGCCGGCAAAGGATCTGGGTGGCGAGTGGTCACGGGAGGTGCGGGTGGGACCGCTGGTGCTGCGCCATGAGCCGAGCGCGGCAGGTGCGCCGGGGGAAGTGGCCGGGCATCTGCATCCGGCGGCGCGGGTCAGCGTGCGCGGCCGCTCGATCCGCCGCCGCTGCTTCGCCACCGACGGCGCCCGCCTGATTCTGCCGGCGCTCGGCGCCTATGCGGGCGGGCTCAACGTGCGCCATGGCGCTGTGGCCGGTCTGTTCGCGGGCGGGTTCGAGGCCCACCTGCTGGGCGAAGGCCGCACCTTCAAGATCGCCAGCCACGCCTGCCGAATGGATTGAGCGACACGCCGCTCACGTCGCTCACATAGAAGAGAAGGCGGGAGTGCACGTCCGCCCGGATTGCATCACGCCGCCACGCGCGTCATGGCCGGACTTGATCCGGCCATCCACGGGCTCGCGCCTGGACAATCGCTGCCGATCGCACGAACGGTCAGCCACACGCTCCAATCATAACGTTCCTCACGCGGCCCGGCGTGGATGCACGGGACAAGCCCGTGCATGACGATCGGCTTCTGAGTGCACTCAGAACAGCCGGGCACCCCCTCCCCCCTTGCGGGGAAGGGTAGGGTGGGGGGTGAAACGCGGGCCGAAAATACGGGGCTGGTTTAGCTGCGATGT
>CALRNP020000182.1:0-12091 GCA_943369575.1 Azorhizobium sp. AG788
GACGTTCTCCGCTTCATTGTGGGAGAGCCCGCCCTCGCAAGGCGTGAAGATCATGGCGGTGGGCAGAGCGTGCGCCACGTGCATGGCGTCGTGGCCGGCTTCGGTGAGCATGTCCATGTGCGAATAGCCCAGTTCCAGGGCCGCCCGGCGGGTGAGGCGGGTGCATTCGGCATCGAAGCTCATGCCGCCATAGGTCCAGCTTTCGCGGACGGCGATGCGGCAGCGGGACTTTTCCTCCAGCTCGGGAATGCGGGCCAGGAACATCTCCAGATGGGCCTGCACCACCTCTTCGGAGGGATGGCGCATGTCGCAGGTCATCTCCACCCGGTCGGGCAGGATGCCCAGCAGGTTCGGCTCCGCCTTCAGGCGCATGGTGGTGGACTTGCCGCCGGTGGGATGCAGCAACCAGCCGATCTCCTCCACCGCCAGGGTCACATGGGCGGCCCCCACCAGAGCGTTGCGCCGCTGCGGCATGGGGGTGGGACCCACATGTCCGGTCTCGCCGGTCACCTCCACCACGAAGCCGCGCACCCCGAAGGCGCCGGAGACGATGCCGAGCTGGATCTTCTGCGCATCCAGCCGCGGACCCTGCTCGATATGCAATTCGAACAGGCTGTCGAAGGCCTCGGGCTTGATCTCCGCATGACCCTTGAAGCCGATCTCCGCCAGCGCCGCGCCCAAGGTGATGCCGTCCTTGTCGGCGCGGTCCCAGGCGAATTGCGCGCTCTTGGCGCCGGTGAACACCGCCGAGCCGATCATGGGCGGCTCGAAACGGGCGCCTTCCTCATTGGTCCAGTTCACCACCGCGATGGGCAGCCGGGTTTCGACGGCGTGGTCGTTGAGCGTGCGGATGATCTCCAGGCCGGCCAATACGCCGAGGATGCCATCGAAGCGTCCGCCCTTGATCTGGGTGTCCAGATGGCTGCCCACCAGCACCGCCTTGCCACCCGGTTCGCGGCCGGGGCGTAGGGCCACCATGTTGCCCACCGCATCGACGGTCACGGTGCAGCCGGCGGCCTCGCACCACTCCTGGAACTGGCGCCGCATCTCGCCATCCTCTTGCGACAGCGCCAGCCGCCGCAGCCCGCCGCGCGGCGTGGCGCCGATCTCGGCCGAGCGGGCGAGCGTGGCCCACAGGCGGGCCATGTCGGGGCGAAGATTGCGGATGCGGGACATGGAGCAGGCTTTCGCGCGGCGAGAGGAAAGGCTGGTGCCCGGAGGGCAGTGAAGGGCAGGGTCGCCCCTCAATTGCCCTGTGGCTTGGCGAGGCTGGAAGACTGGAACAAGGCGAGGGCTTCCTCGAAACTATTGGCGAACAGGAACAGACGCGCCAGCCCGCTGATGTCGAACACCTGGAAGACATTGTCGTGCACCGAGGACAGCACCACCCGTCCCGCCTTGGCATTGGCGAGGCTGGAGTGGCGCCAGAGCAGCTTCAGGCCGGCGCTGTTGATGTAGGTGACGCTGGCGAAATCCAGCAGCGTGTTGGCGCCGCCCTCGGTCAGCCACGCATCCAGCACCTTGCTGAGATCCCCGCACCCCTGCATGTTCAGCTGGCCCGTGAGGTGGACGGTCAATATGTCGCCCAGGGTGGCACGCTTGATATCGAGCATCAGACCTCGCCCGTTGCGCGAAAACGCAAGCTGCGCACGGATGCGCGCACTCCTGTTACACCGTTGTTCATCCTCACCATCGTTACATTCTTGTCATTGAGAATTCCAGCCGGCTCCCGGAAAGTATGGGCGAATGGCCCGTGCTATCGTGGGCTGGACACGGGGCGAGTGGCCGAAGGAGATCCCCGGCCGCGGCCGCCATAGGCAAGGTATGTCGGGTTCATGGCGCCTCTGAAGATCCTTTCACTCGACGGTGGCACCCGCCCGTTGATCACCTGCCTGATGCTGCGCCGGCTGATGGTGGAATCGCCGTCCTTGCTGGAGGACGTGGACGTGTTCGCCGGCACCTCTGCCGGCGCGATCACCTCCTCCATCATTGCCGTATCGGAGACAGTGGCGGAAGGGATCGAACGGGCCATCGCCTTCTGGCGCCTCTGGCATCCGCTCGAAGCTTTCGGTCCGTTCACCCCCCGCACCCTGGCGGGCATGTCGGGGCTGTCGGCCTTTCTGACCCACGACACGCTCTATCAGCATCTGCGCCAGATCCTCGGCGAGGTGCGCCTGAAGGATGCCCAGCGCCGCCTCGTGCTGCCGTCGGTCTGCATCGACAATGGGGTCGCGCTCAAGCAGCATCGGCACTGGTCCATCGAGATCCGGCACAATCTGGTGATCCAGGGCCTGCCGGAATCGCCGCTGCTGGCCGATCTGGCGCTGCGCTCCAGTTCCATTCCGGTGCTGCATCCGGTGTTCCAGGGGCGGGTGGATGGCGGCCTCTATGCCAACAATCCCAGCATGTGCGCGCTGACCATGGCCATGGACTTTCTCAGTGCCGAGATCGCGTCCACCATGATCCTCTCGGTGGGGCAGGGGCAGACCAACAGCTACATGGCCCTGCCGGGCGGAGATGTGGGCTACGGCGCCTGGATGCTGAACATGGATCAGCCCATGGCGCTGATAAAGCTGGTGATGGATTCCAACCTCCAGGCGACCAATTACCAGGCGAGCCGCATTCTTGAGGATCGGTTCGTCCGGCTCGATCCGGCCCTGGAGATGGACCTGGAGCCCCGGCCCGGCGAGCCGCCGGAGCTGTTCAACCGCCAGCAGGAGGAAAAGGCCGATCAGGCGGACCTGGTGCCCGTCCTCGCCCAGTTGCGGGACATCGGCTGGATCGTGGACGGCGAGGTACCGATGCGCAAGCCGCCGCCGTCGCGATGGTCCGACTGACCTGAGAGTGCACAGCGGGTCGCCGCGTGCCCGATGTGTGGTCTAGGCGGCGGTGCGCTGGCTGCCGGTGAGGTTGGACAATTCCTGCTCCGGCAGCAGCCGGATCACCGCCAAGCCGATGGCTGCGATCACGCTGGCGGTGGCGAAGATGGCAAAGATGGCCGCCTGATAGGAATTCATCACCAGCGCTTGCTCGGCTGCGCTCAATTGCGCGAGTTGGTGCAGCCCGATGTCATACATTTCCTTCACGTTGCCTTGTCCGACCGGAACCTTGACGCCGACGGTCGCGGCCAGGATCGCGCCGGCCACAGAGATGCCCACCGCGCCGCCCAATGAGCGGAAGAAGCCGGATGTGGAGGTGGCGGTGCCGATGTCCTTGGGATCGACTGCATTCTGAAAAGCTACCGTCAGGCCGGGCATCAGCAGGCCGAGGCCGGCGCCGAGCGGAAACAGCAGCGCGCCGATCAGGACCGGATTCGGCCACAGCCGTGTAGCCACGGTCAAGGCCATGAGCGTCAGGGTGGCAAGGCCGACGCCCGTGACCGCAAATACCTTGTAGCGCCCGGTCTTGGTGATGAGGCGGCCGCCGAACACCAGCGACACCATCAGCCCCGCTGCCGAAGGCACCATGGCCAAGCCGGACTCTGCCGGACTGAGGCCGCTGACCAGTTGCAGGTACAAGGGCAGGAAGGCGAGGGCACCGAACACCGCGATGGTCAGCAGCGTCGAGACCAGGGTGGCGATGACCCAGATGCGGTTGCGCAGCATCGTCGGCGGGATCAGCGGCTCCTTCACCCGCCGTTCCACCGGCATGAGCACCGCCGCCAGCACCAGCGTCGCCAATCCGAACACGATGACGGACGGCGAGAACCAGCCGTCATGGCTCCCCCGGTTCAGAGTGATCAGCAGGCAGGCGGTGGCTGCCATGGTGATGAGAATGCCGAGCACGTCGATGTGGTGGCTGGTGGTGCGCTTGCCCGGCGGCAGCCCCAGCCACAAAAGGGTCAGGGCCGCGATCCCGAGCGGCAGGTTGACGTAGAAGATCCACCGCCACGACCAGAATTCGGTGATGATGCCGCCCAGCGGCGCGCCGCCGAGGCTCGCCAAGGTGAACACTGCGCCGAAGATTCCCTGGTAGCTGCCGCGCCGGCGGGGGGAAACCAGGTCGGACATGGTGATCTGGGTCAGGGTCATCAGCCCGCCGGCGCCGGCGCCTTGGATGGCGCGGCCGACAATCAGCTGGGTCAGGTCTTGCGCCATGCCGCAGAAGGCTGAGCCGGCCAGAAACAGCACCACGGCCGCCATCAGCAGCGGGCGGCGGCCGTACATGTCGCTTAATTTGCCATAGAGCGGGGTGGCCGCGGTGCTGGTGAGCAGGAAGATGGTGAGCACCCAGGTGAGCCCAGCCAGCGCGCCAAAGTCGCTGGTGATGAGGGGCAGAGCGGGGCCGACGATGTTGGCGTCCAGCGCGCTCAGCGCCAGCACCAGCAGCAGCCCGGTCAGAACCCGCTGAAACTGCTGTGGCGGCAAGGCGATGGCGGCGGTGTCCGAGGCATCCGGGGCCGTGCTCACGCCTGATCCTCCGAGCCGGCGCCGCCCGCTGCCGGCTGGCCCTGGTCCATAGCCTGCGCACAGTTCAGCAGAAGGCGGGCCACATCTTCCGGCACATCGATCATGGCGTCATGGCCGCAGTCCAGCTCCGAGATGCGAAAGCCCCCGTCTTTGGCCAATTGCGCCGCGATGTCGCGAAAGTCGGGCGGCTGGAACCGTGTCGTGCAGGCATAGCCCAGCACGGCAACCTGCCGCCAGGCCCCGGTGACGACGGCGGGGTCGGTGAAGTTGCGCAATGGCTGGGGGAGGCTGCGGCGGTCGACCCAGGCGACGTCATCGGGCGTAGCGAGGGCGTAGATGATGGCGGGTGCGGGCGGGATCACCGGCCCGTGGGGCGTTTCCACCACCCGCGACAGGATGGCCTGCCGGCGGTCCGGCGCATCAAGGTCCAGCAGCGACAGTCCATCCTGCGGCAGGAGAGCGTCGATGAATTGTAGCGCGCCGATCTTGTCCGGCACGCGATCGGCCGCCTGGGTCGCCACCGCACCGCCATAGCTGTGGGCGCACAGCACCACCTGGGTGAGTTCCTCGGTGGCGATCACCGCCAGAATGTCCTCCACATGGGTCGTCAGCCCCACCTCGGCGGACAGCAGATGGGCGCGGTCCCCAAGGCCGGTCAGCGAGGGCGCAAACACCCGATGGCCCTGGGATTCCAGGATGGCAACCACGCGGCGCCAACACCAGCCGCCGTGCCAGGCGCCGTGGACGAGAACAAAATCAGCCATCGTGAGGATCTCGCCGGGAACGGTGATGTCGTGGCGTTTGGTGATTGCTATAGTCGCACCAGTTGGCGGCTTTGCTCAAGGTGAGTTCCGCGCGTGTCCGGTTCCGCGATGGGACAGGGCCGCGGCCGCCTGGGCTCCTGGCCCATTGCCGCACGCGCTTCGCCGTTGGAGAGACCCCGATGAAACCGCACATCCTGCTGATCGGCGAGGCGGTGACCTTGACCCATGTGGTCCGCCCGACCTTGCTGGCGGATGCGCTGCACGGCGCCGGCTATCCGGTGACGCTGGCCTGCGACCCGCGCTTCAACGCGCTGCTGGGGCCGCGCCCCTACCGCACCATTGCCTTGAAATCCGCCATCGACGCCGCTGCCAGCACCCAGATGCTGAAGCAGAACCAGCCATTGTTCGATGTGGACACCGTCAAAGTCTATGTGCGCGAGGACACGCGCCTCATGCGGCTGGTGCAGCCGCATCTGGTGGTGGGTGACATGCGCCAGTCCTTGGCCATCAGCGCCCGGCAGATGCAGGTGCCTTACGTCAACATCATCAATGCCCATTGGAGCCCGTGGTCGGACGAGCCGTTCTCGCTGGTGGACCATCCGGTCTATCGCCTGCTCGGGCGGGCCGCCGGAGATCAGCTTTTGGCTCTGATGAAGCCGGTGGGATCGATGATGATGGCCCTGCCCATCAATCTCGCGGCTCTCAGCCTCGGCCAGCCGCCGGTGGGCGCGGGGATCCGCGAGACCTTCTGCGCCGGGGATTATGTGGTCTATCCCGACATCCCCGAGCTGAGCCCCACCCGGCCGCTGCCGCCCAACCATCGCTATATCGGCCCGCTGAACTGGAGCCCGCAGATCCCGCTGCCGCAATGGTGGGCGCAACTGCCGGAGGGCGGGCCGGTGGTCTATGTCAATCTCGGCAGCTCCGGCGAGCCGAGCCTGCTGGAGGGCATTCTCGCCGGCTTGGCGGACCTGCCGGTGACGGTGATCGCCGCTATCGGCAAGGCGCACCTGTCGGCGGTTCCTGAAAATACGTTCGTCTCCGACTATCTGCCGGGCGATGCGGCGGCGGCGCGGGCGGATCTGGTGATCTGCAATGCCGGGGCCTCCAGCGGCCCACAGGCGCTGATGGCGGGGCGGCCGTTCCTGGGCATCGCCAGCAATGCCGACCAATTGTCCTATGGCCGGATGGTGGCGCGCTCCGGCGCCGCCGAGATCCTGCGCGAGGACGAGGCATCCGCAGGGGCGGTGCGGGAGGCGGCGGCGCGGATGCTGGCGGACCCCGCCTCTGCCGGCAGTGCCGCACGGCTCCAGGGCCAATTAGCTGCCTATGACGGCCCGGCCAATTTCGTCGCCTTTGTGGAGGAAATCCTGGGCGCGCGGCTCAGGAGCGCTGGCTGAGCAGCAGGCCGGCCCCGAGCGCGGCCACCGCCAGCACTGCCAGTCCTGTGGGGGTGGTGAAGATCTCGCCATCCCGGCCCAGCAGCACGGCGCAGATCATGGCGCTGCCGGCCAGAACCGCCAGGCCGAGCCGGTTGGCGGCACGGTTGAGGGCGCGGAGGTCGTCGCGACGGCGGTCGGCGCTGTCGGTGCGGATGCGCAGCTTGCCGCGCTCCAGCGTGGTCAACAAATTGTCGAGGCGCGTGGGCAGCCGCAAGGTGGAGGCGACCAGCCGTTTCAGCCGGTCGGAGTCCGGGCGGAATTCATCCGCCACCAGCCGCTGCGCCAATGGCAGGAACCGCTCCGCCGGATCAAAGGCGGGATCGATGCCGGCAACGGTGCCGGAGCAGATGCCCATGGCCCGGAACACGAACAGCAGCTCCGCCTTCATCTTCATCGGCGAGTTATAAAGCAGCGACTGATATTCCTCCGACAATTCGGCGAATTGCGGCAGATCGCTCTTGCGCATCTGCCCGACCAAAGCGCGCGGGAACTTGGCGATCAGGGCGGCTGTCATGCGCTCCAATTCATCCAGGTCCGTATCGGGCAGCAGCAGATCGCCCTCCACATAGGATTGGACGATGGTGTAGGCGTCCCGTGCGCCCATGCCGGTGGCGTAGGTGGTGAGCGAGCGGCGGGATTGCTCGGGGATCTCCACCGCCATGCCGAAGTCGATGAACACCAGCTGGAACGGCCGGCCCGGCACATGGGGAATGTTCATCCGCCCCGAGGCGGCGGTGGTGGGCGACCAATGGGCGCCGCTCTCGCCCTCCGCCGGCAGCGGCCGCACGAACAGATTGCCAGGGTGGGGATCCGCATGCACGAAGCCATGGCGGAAGATCTGGTCGAGATAGCAATCCATCAGCTTGCTGGCGACGCGGCGGCGGTCGATCCCCGCCGCCTCGTAGCCGAGCACGTCATGGATGGGAAAATAGGACACATCTTCCATGGTCAGCGTGCGCGCACCGCTGCGGGACCAATAGATTTTTGGCGTGTGGATGGCGGGATCGTCGGCGAAGTCGCGGGCGAAGCGCTCGCAATTGCGGGCCTCCGCCACCAGGTCCAGTTCGCGGCGGGTGACGGCGGTGAACTCGCTGGCCAGCAGGTCCAGATCCACCCGGCGGCGAATATTGCCCACCCGTTTCAATTGCTTGATGAACTGGCCGACGATCTCCAGGTCGCTGGCGACGATCAACTCGATGCCCGGCCGCAGCACCTTCACCACCACCGGCAAACCCTCGGGCAGCACGGCGCGGTGCGCCTGTCCGAGCGATGCCGCGCCAATGGGCACCGGATCAAAGCTGCGATAGAGCCCAGTGATCGGCAGCAGGAAGTCCGCCTCGATCTGGGCGATGATCTGGTCGGCCGGCGCCGGTGGCACCGCATCGCGCAGGCCGACCATGACGGCGGTGACCTCCTCCGGCAGGAGATCGACGCGGGCGCTGGCATATTGTCCCAGCTTGATCAGCACCCCGCCGAGGCGCTCGGCCTCGCGGCGATACTGAAGCGCCAGCGCCGCCCAGCGGGGCGCGGGTGGGCGGCGGAAGCGCTTCAGCGGGCCGCGCGTCAGCACGATGTCCCACCAGAAGATGTGCGCGGCGATGCGCAGGAACAGCCGCCGCACCGCGCGGGTGCGTTGGGCGTTGGTCAGGCCATGGGGCGCGATGCCAGCGCTCATCCGACAAAATCCAGGGGCAGGGTCCGCCGCTGGATCATGTCCTTCACCATGGCGATGTCGCCGTCCTGGCGCCGGTCGCGATCATTGAACGGCACCTTGGCCCGCACCGCGTCGCGCAATTGGCGGGCGCGATGGTGGCAAGCGTCCGCCCCGCGCAGATCCACCGCCTGGACCAGCGCCAGCAGGCAGATGGCGGCCACCGTCTCGGTCAGGTCCAGCACGCGCAGGCTGTCGCGGGCCGCGATCGTGCTCATGCTGACCTTGTCCTGGTTATGGTTTTCGGTGCTGCGGCTGAAGACGCTGGCCGGCATGGTTGCCTTCAATGCCTCGGCGGTCAATGCGGAAGCGGCAATCTGCATCGCCTTGAAGCCATGGTGGGCGCTGCGGTTCTCGCCCTGCGCCCCCACCAGATTCTCCGGCAGGCCGTTGCTGGTCACCGCCGAGCAGATCAGCGCCAGCTGCCGATCCATGAGATCGGCGATGTTGGCGCAGGTGTTCTTGAGCCCATCCGCCACGAAGCAGGCGTGACCGCCATAGAAATTGCCGCCGAACAGCGGGTCGCCGGTTTCAGGGTCGATGAGCGGATTGTCGGAGGCCCCGTTCAGCTCGGTCTCGATCCAGGGCTTCATCCAGTCGAGGGCATCCAGCAGCACGCCCACCACATGAGGGGCGCAGCGGATGGAATAGCGGTCCTGAAGCCGGCCCTGGTGGACCGCTTTCGGGTCATATTCGATGTCGGCGGCAATCCAGGCGGCGCAGAGCATCTGGCCGGGATGGGGCTTGGCGGCGAAGATGCGCGGATCGAAATGGGCGGGATTGCCGCCGGTCACGTCGCTGGCCAGAGCGGTGAGGGCGGCGGCAAGGCGGGCCAGCCAGCGGGCGCGCTCATAGGCCAGCGCGGTCAGCGCCACCGAGACGCTGGTGCCGTTCATGATCGCCAGGCTCTCCTTGGGCGCCAAGGCGATGGGGGTGATGCCCGCCGCCCGCATGGCCTCGCCCGCCGGCACGATCTTCGAGCCGCTGTAGACTTCGCGCTCGCCCATCACCACCGCGGCCACATAGGACAAGGGCGTGAGATCGCCGCTGGCGCCCACCGAACCTTCACTGGGAATGACCGGCAGGATCCGCTGTTGCAGCAGTGCGGTGAGCCGCTCCAGCACCTCGAACCGCACGCCCGACCAGCCGGCGGACAGCGAGGCCGCGCGCGCCAGCAGCACCGCCGCCGCCTCCGGTTCGGAGAACACCGCGCCGGTGCCGCAGCCATGGAAGCGCACCAAATTCTGCGCGAGGTCGTCGGTCAGATGCACGGGCACTTCCGTGACCACGGATTCGCCGAAGCCGGTGGTGACGCCATAGATCCGTTCGCCACCGGCGATCCGCTCCTGGAGCCGGACCGATCCTGCCTCGATGCGCTGCCGGAAGGCCGGCGCGGTGTCCAGCGCCACCGGACGGCTGCCCTGCGCCACTGCCCAGACATCCGCCGGCGAGAGGCGCTGGGCGCCGACGACAATCACGGGTTCGTTGTGAATGGTCATGGAGGTTGAATCACCTGGGCGTCGAGGCACGCCGATGAACCCTAGCGAACTAAGCCGATGGGTGCCAAGGCGCGGGCTGCCCTCCGAAACATGAACGCGAACTGCCGACGATGGCGTGCCCGCCGGACGGGGTAGGAAAGGGCCTGCATTCATGGTACCGCACAGCCCCTCCCGAAGGCGATCCCAACCGCATGAACGCCATTGGTTCCAGCCCGATGACACCCCAGCCTTCGCCCTGGTTTCTCGGCGGCACCCCGGGCGTCGCGCGCCCCATGCGCTTGTTCTGCCTGCCGTTTGCGGGCGGCAGCGCGGCGGCATATGCCGCCTGGCAAGCTGCTGTCGACCCGCGCTTCGAGGTCTGCGCCGTGCAGTTGCCGGGCCATGGCGGGCGCATTCGCGAGGCGCCGATCCAGACCATGGACGCGCTGGCGGTGGCGCTGGCTGAGGCCATGATGCCGCGCCTTGATCGGCCCTATGCGATCTTCGGCCATAGCATGGGCGCGCTGCTGGGCTTCGAAACCCTGCGCCGCCTGCGCGCGATGGGGGCGCCCGCGCCGGTGGCGCTATGCGTCTCGGCCCGCCGCGCCCCGCACCTTCCTGCGACCCGGCCGCCGCTGCATGTGCTGTCCGATGCGCTGTTGATCGAGGAATTGCGCAGCCTGAACGGCACGCCCGATGTGGTGCTGGGGGATCGCGAACTGCTGGAGCTGATGCTGCCGGTGATCCGTGCCGATCTGCGGGCGGTGGAAACCCACGTCCATCGCGAGGATGTACCGCTGGATTGCCCCATCCATGCCTTTGGCGGCGTGCGCGACACCATCAGCGAAGACGAACTGCGCGCCTGGTCGGAGCACACCACGGCGGCCAGCCGTGTCACCATGTATCCCGGCGATCATTTCTACCTGAATCCGCATCGCGCAACGCTGTTGCGCGCGATCGAGACGCTCTGCGGCTGAGGGGCCGGCGCCTGTCCCACCAGCGCAGACCTGGGGTGGCGGCCCAGCAGTTGCGGTAGAAATGGCGTCGTTGCTGATCCGGGGTGAGGCAAGACGTTGGCGGGTTTCAATTCTGTAACTTGACGTCCTGTAGGGCGGTTTGTAGCCTCTCCAGCAATAATAAGAGGTTGAGGAAAAATACCTTTTCACAATATGTGACGTGAGAGCCCGAGGGGGGCGAATACTTGAACGTCTCCAGCGTCATCGCCGAGGTGGCCGGCGAGCGGGCGTGCCTGGTCTTTGAGGGTGCCGTCCATAGCTATGCCGACATTCGCGCCCAGGCCGGATCGGTGCGCGCGGCGCTGGTGGCTGCCGGCATCGGCTGCGGCGACCATGTGGCCTTGCTGCTGCTCAACGGTCCCGCATTCGTGGCCGGGTATCTCGGCATCCTGAGCCTGGGCGCTGTCGCCGTCTGTATCAATCCGATGCTGACGGAGACGGAGCAGGACTTCATTCTGAGCGATAGCGCCGCCCGTCTGGCGCTGGCCGAGGGCGCATTGGCCGACCGCCTCTCAGGTCTTGGCCTGCGCACCCTGGACATGGCGACCCTTGCCCCCGTTGGTGCTCCGGATTGGCAGGCGGAGCAGGTGCCGGACACCCATCCTGCCGTGATCGTCTATTCCTCCGGCACCACCGGGCGGCCCAAGGGCGTGGTGCTGTCCCATGGCAATGTGGCGTTCACGGCCCGCGCCAAGGTCCACTACATGGGCGTGACGGCGCAGGACCGGCTGCTGCTGTTCCTGCCGCTGCACCATTGCTTCGGCCAGAATGCCATCATGCTCCCGGCTTTCTTTGCCGGGGCGACGCTGGTACTGCACCGGCGCTTCGACCGCGCGGCGGTGCTCGCCGCGCTCCGGACCGAGGCGGTGACCATGGTGTTCGGCGTGCCGACCACCTTCCTGGCGCTGCTGGACGACGTGGACCCCGCCGCCTGTCCCACCGTGCGCTATTGGTTTTCCGCCGCCGCGCCCTTGCCGCTGGAGGTGGAGGAGAGCTGGCATCAGCGCATCGGGCTGCCGATCCACCAGGGCTACGGCCAGACGGAATGCTCGCCCTTCGCCACCTATAATCCTGCGCCCGCCGCCCATCGTGGACGGGTCGGCGCGGCCATCGCCGCCGTGGACCTGCGCATCGTCGATCCCGCCACCGGCGCCGATGTTCCGCAAGGTGAGGTCGGCGAAGTGGTCCTGCGTGGGCCCAATGTGATGCTGGGCTATTGGAACCGGCCCGAGGACACCGCCAAGGCCATCCGCGACGGCTGGCTGCACACC
>CALRNP020000183.1:0-12004 GCA_943369575.1 Azorhizobium sp. AG788
ACTGCGCTTCACCTATTTCCGCGACGCCAATACCGAGTTCGAAGCCTTCAAGCGCGGGCTGGTGGACGTGCGGTTCGAGACCGATCCCGGCCGTTGGAAAACCGGCTACGATTTCCCGGCGGTGCGGGCTGGGCTGGTGGTCACCGAGACCATTCCCACCCAATTGCCCAAGCCCCATTATGCGCTGGTGTTCAACACCCGCCGCCCCATCTTCGCCGATGTGCGGGTGCGCCGGGCGATCATCGAATTGTTCGACTTCGAGTGGCTGAGCGCGAATTTCTATCACAACCTCTATCGCCGCACGGCGGGCTTCTTCGATGGCTCGGAACTCTCCAGCCTGGGCCGGCCCATGGACGCGCGCGAGACGACGCTGCTGGCGCCGTTCCGCGGCGATTTGCGCCCCGACGTGCTCGACGGCACCTATGCTCCGCCGGTGTCCGACGGATCGGGCCGCGACCGCCGGCGGCTGAAGGCGGCGCTGGAGTTGTTCGCCCAGGCCGGCTGGCGGCAGAAGGACGGCAAGCTGCGGCAGGTCTCGACCGGAGCACCGTTCGCCTTCGAAATCATGGTGGCGAGCCGCGAGCAGGAGCGCCTCGCCCTGGGATTTGCCAGCCAGATGCAGCGCGCCGGGGTCACGGTGGCGGTGCGGATGGTGGATGCGGTGCAGTTCGATGCCCGCCGCAATGCCTATGAGTTCGACATGGTGCCCTATACCTGGACCCAGTCGCTGTCGCCGGGCAACGAACAAGCGTTCTACTTCGGCGCGCTGGCGGCGGACATGCCCGGCACGCGCAACTATATGGGCGCCAAGGCACCGGCTATCGATGCCGCCATCGCCGCCTTGCTGGAGGCACAGACGCACGCCGACGTGGTCTCCGCCGCCCGCGCGCTGGACCGGGCGCTGATCTCCGGCGCCTATGGGGTGCCGCTGTTCCATGCGCCGGGTCAGTGGTTGGCGCGCTGGACGCGGATCGTGCGGCCGCAGCAAACCTCGATCTACGGAACCTTGCCGGAAACATGGTGGCACCAGCCGGGGCCATGACGCCCGCTGAGCGGCACAGAGGATGCCGGCTATTGCGTGCGCAGGCGCAGTTGGTCGAGGGTCGCTTCCACCGTCATGGGGCGGAAGAACAGGAAGCCCTGGGCCATGCGGATTCCGATGCGGCGGATGCGGTCCAATTGGCGTTCGGTCTCGATGCCCTCGGCGATAATGCCGACGCCGAACTCCCGCGCCATGGACACGATGCTATCCACCACATTGGGCTCGGTGCCGCGGCGCTCCAGTTCCTGGACGAAGCTCTTGTCCACCTTGATGAAGTCGATATCCAGCAGGCTCAGGCACGACAGGTTCGAATAGCCGATGCCGAAGTCGTCCAGCGCGAACTGGGCGCCGCGCTCGCGCAGGCGCGCCACCACCTGCTGCACCACCGGCGAGGCATAGTCGCCGGCCTCGCGCTCGGTGAGTTCGAACATCACCCGGCACAGGCACAATTGGTCCGAACCGAATGCCTCCAGCGCCGACTCCACCACCCGCGCGTCATTGAGCAGGGTCGGCGGCAAATTGATGCCCACATACAGCTCGCCATGCAGTTCATTCATCTGCGCCAGGTCGGTGGCCGCCTGCCGGAGCACCCAGCTGGTGGTGTCATGGATGAGCGAGCTGCGCTCGATCCAGGGAATGAAGGCGGCCGGCTGCAACAGGCCGTGCTTGCCGTGCCGCCAGCGCATCAGTGCTTCGACTCCCAGCCAGTCGCCGGTGTCCACCTCCACCGTCGGCAGATAGGTGAGGAAGAACTCGCCCCGGCGCAGCGCGGCGCGGACCTGCCCCTCCACCGACACCCGATTGCGCAGCATGGCCATGGGGCCGAACCAGATCAGGGCGCCGAACAGCGCGAACAAGCCGGTCTGGATGGGCAGGTCCGCCATCCAGCGCCGCAGCATCCAGCTGGTGGGCGCGGTGATTTCCACTTTCAGGGGTGAGGACAGCGAGCGGACCGAGACCGTCGGCGGCTCGTCCGCGGCGCTGCCCGAACCCTTGATGTTCACCAAAGCGAGGCGGATGTCCTCGATGGACAGGGAAAACGGCGCCAGCATGCAGGCGGGATAGACCCGCGCCTCTGCCGTGAAGTCGCCGAAGGTGCGGGAAATGCGCGTCGGCGCCCCGAGATCGACACCGCAATTGGCGGTCTGGGGAAAGCGCTCCGCTGTCCAGTTGCACAGCATCTTGTCGCCGGAGGAGATGGCCACCCGGTCCACCGGCACATTCAGCAGCGTGCCGAACACCTGGCGGTCGACCTCCCCGCCCCGACAGGCGGCGGCGCCATGCTGAGCGGCCTCCTGCATCGCGGTGGAGGTGGCTTCAAGGCCCTTTTCGGCCCACTTCAGCGCTGCCGTTGCATGGGTGTCGAGCCGACGCAGGGCGTCGCTCCACGAGCGTTGCAGATCGAAGGCCAGATACCCGGCGAAGCAGCACACGAGAGCCAGGATATAGATGGCTGCAAGTTTGCCGGAAATCTTGTCCCAGGGCTCGATCATACCGCGGTGGCTTTCTCCTCACCCAGCCCCTTCCCCAGTGGCTCGGATCTCCAAAGCCGCGACCCTAGACCAGTACCGCGGGCAACGTCCATTGCAGCAAGGGGATGAATGCAAATTATACCGCAATTCCAAGGAATAAGGCAGCTTTTGCGATACCCCAAATAGGGGACGATGCGGTTTCTTATTACCGTCAAAATTCATTTATTACCCCCTCCATCATACCTCCAAACCAAGGCGGACGGTATAATGGAAGGAACATCAACACCTTGCCGCCGCCCTCAGGCGACCTTGCGCTTCTCCACTAGGCCGGCCAGCTTGCGCAGCACCTGGAGCGTGCCCTTCAGGCGCGCCTCGGCGGTGGGCCAGTCCTTCAGGAACACCACCTTGAAGTCCGGCCGCACCTTGGCCTGCGGCCCTTCCGCATTGATCATCTGCACCAGTCCGGCCGGGTCCGCGAACTGGTTCTCGCGGAAGGCCAGCACCACGCCCTTGGGGCCGGCATCGACCTTCTCCACATTAGCTTTGCGGGCCAAAGTCTTGATCTGGGCGAGGCGCAGCAGGTGCGTGACCTCCTCCGGCGCAGGGCCGAAGCGGTCCACCAGTTCGGCGCCGAAGGAATCGAGATCGCCGTCTTCCACGATGTCCGCGAGGCGGCGGTAGAGCGCCAGGCGCACATGCAGGTCGGTGACGTAATCCTCCGGGATCAGCACCGGCATGCCGATGGTGATGTTGGGCGACCACTTGTCATCCACGTAATCGGTGATGCCAGCCTTGAGGTGGGCGATCGCCTCCTCCAGCATCTCCTGGTAAAGTTCGTAGCCCACTTCCTTGATGTGGCCGGACTGCTCGTCGCCCAACAGATTGCCGGCGCCGCGAATGTCCAGATCGTGGCTGGCCAGCTGGAAGCCGGCGCCCAGCGTCTCCAGCGACTGCAGCACCTTCAGCCGGCGTTCTGCCTGCTGGGTCATGGCCTTGGTGGCCGAGACGGTGAAGATGGCATAGGCCCGCGCCTTGGCGCGCCCCACCCGCCCGCGCAGCTGATAGAGCTGCGACAGGCCGAACATGTCGGCGCGGTGGACGATCAGCGTATTGGCATTGGGCACGTCCAGCCCGCTCTCGATGATGGTGGTGGAGAGCAGCACGTCATATTGGCCGTCATAGAAGGCCGACATGATGTCTTCCAGCGTGGTCGCCGCCATCTGGCCGTTGGCCACCGCCACCTTCACTTCCGGCACCTGCTTTTCCAGGAAGTCGCGCACTTCGGCGAGATCCTCGATGCGCGGCACCACATAGAAGCTCTGGCCGCCGCGATAGCGCTCGCGCAGCAGCGCCTCGCGCACGATCAAAGGATCAAACGGCGTCACGAAACTGCGCACCGCCAAGCGATCCACCGGCGGCGTGGCGATGAGGGAGAGTTCGCGCACGCCGGTCATGGCCAGCTGCAGGGTGCGGGGAATGGGAGTGGCGGTGAGCGTCAGCACATGCACTTCCGCCCGCAGCGCCTTCAGGCGCTCCTTGTGGGCGACGCCGAAATGCTGCTCCTCGTCGACGATGACGATGCCCAGGTCCTTGAACTGGATGCTCTTGCTTAGAAGGGCATGGGTGCCGACCACGATGTCGACGGTGCCGTCGGCCAGGCCCTTCTTGACCTCGGTGAGTTCCTTGCCCGTCACCATGCGCGAAGCCTGCGCCACCTGGACCGGCAGATCCTTGAAGCGCTCGGCGAAGGTGCGGAAATGCTGCCGCGCCAGCAGGGTGGTCGGCACCACCACCGCCACCTGCTTGCCGGACAGGGCGACGGCGAAGGCCGCGCGCAAGGCCACTTCGGTCTTGCCGAAGCCCACGTCGCCGCACACCAGCCGGTCCATGGGATGGCCGGAGGCCAGATCTTCCAGCACCGCCTCGATGGCGGCTTCCTGGTCGTCGGTCTCCTCATAGGGGAAGCGGGCGCGGAACTCGTCATAGAGCCCCATGGCCGGCACCAGTTTGGGCGCATCGGCCAGATGGCGCTGGGCGGCGATCTTCACCAGTTCGCCGGCCATCTCGCGGATGCGCTTCTTCATCCGCGCCTTGCGCACCTGCCAGCCGCCGCTGCCCAGCCGGTCGAGCTGGGCGGTGGTGTCCTCGGAGCCGTAGCGGGTCAGCAGTTCGAGATTTTCAACGGGGAGGAACAATTTGTCCCCGCCCGCATAGTGCAGCTCCAGGCAATCATGGGGCGCGCCCATGGCCTCGATGGCTTTGAGGCCGATGAAGCGGCCGATGCCATGGTCCACATGCACCACCAGATCGCCGGCAGTGAGCGCGGTCAGTTCGGAGATAACGTCCTGCGGCCGGCGCGCCTTGCGCTTGGGCCGCACCAAGCGGTCGCCCAGGATGTCCTGCTCGCCGATGATGGCGAACTCCGGCGTCTCGAAGCCGGTCTCCAGGCCATAGACCGCGAGCGTCGCCTTGTTGCGCGGAATGGCATCGATCAGCGCGAAGCGGGAGACGGTGGTGACGTCCTTGAGGCCGTGGTCGGCCAGGACCGTACCCAGGCGGTCGCGGGAGCCCTCGCTCCAGCCGGCGAGGATCACCTTCTTGCCCTGGCCTTGCAGCGCCCGCACATGGGCCACCGCCAGGTCGAACACATTCACATCCGGGTCGGCCCGTTCGGCGGCGAAGGACTTGCCGTCCACGCCGCCGGCATCGATTACCTTGCCGGCGCCGCCCTCGGGCGTCGCGAACGGGCTGATACGCACCAGGCTCTGGCCGGCGAGGCGCTGGCGCCATTCATCGGCGGTGAGATACAAGCGGTCGGGCGGCAGGGGCTTGTAGACCGCGCCCGCCGCGCCCTCGCTGAAGGCTTCCTTGCGGGCGGCATAATAATCGCCGATCTGGGTAATGCGCTCGGCCGCCACATCTTCCGCCTGCGCCTGAACGGCGAACGGGGTGCCGGGCAGATAGTCGAACAGCGTGTCCATGCGCTCATGGAACAGTGGCAGCCAATGCTCCATACCCGCATGGCGGCGGCCTTCGCTCACCGCCTCATAGAGGGTGTCGCCCTTGGTGTTGGCGCCGAACTCCGCCAGATAGGCCATGCGGAAGCGCTTCATGGTCTCG
This sequence comes from Azorhizobium sp. AG788, assembly GCA_943369575.1. Classification (GTDB taxonomy): domain Bacteria; phylum Pseudomonadota; class Alphaproteobacteria; order Rhizobiales; family Xanthobacteraceae; genus Azorhizobium. The sequence goes on from CALRNP020000183.1 coordinate 5,635, forward strand.
GTGGTGAGCTGGAACTCGGCCATCGGCACCAGTTCCAGCGCCTTGAGGCTGCCGGAAGAGCGCTGGGTCTCGGGATCGAACGCGCGAATGGTCTCCAGCGTGTCGCCGAAGAAATCCAGCCGGATCGGCGCGTCGAAGCCGGGCGGATAGAGATCGATCAGGCCGCCGCGCACCGCATATTCGCCGGTGTCGCGCACGGTGGGGGTGCGCAGATAGCCATTGCGCTCGGCCCACTCCGCCACCCCTTCCAAGGCGATGGCATTGCCCGCCGCCGCCGAGAGCGACTGCACCGCCAGCAGCGCCTTGGACGGCACCCGCTGCACGGTGGCGTTCACCGTGGTCAGCAGCACGCTGGGGCCGCCGCCCTTCACCCGCGCGAGGCGGGCGAGCGTCGCCATGCGCCGGGCGACGATGGCGGCATTGGGCGAGGCACGGTCATAGGGCAGGCAATCCCAGGACGGGAAGCTGTGCACCTCCAGCTCCGGCGCGAAGAAGGCCAGCCCCCGCTCCAGCGCCGCCAGCCGCCGGCCGTCGCGGCACACCACCGCCAGACTGGGCCAGGGTGCATCCTTGCGGGCGGCCGCGCTGCGGGCCAGATCCGCCACCACCAGGCCCTCCATGCCGTCGGGCACGCGGGCCAGGGTCAGGGGCCGGCCCGGGGCCAGGTCTTCGGCAAGGGAACGGGGACGCTTCACGGGGAGACTTCCATCAGGAGGCCGCGGCGATCCATGGACGCGCGGCGGGCAGGCGGTCGGGCGCCGGCCGCAAGGGCCGGCGCGGGGGATAACGCCCGAACGGCTCAAGCGTTGCGCAGCGGGCTTTCGTCCGGGATCGAGCCGCCGGACAGGTGCCAATCGCGCAGCTTACGGAAGATCGGGGTGTCCACGGCGGCCGGGGTGGGCAGCGAGCCGGAGATCCAGGCGAACAGATCGGGGTCTTCCACCTCGATCAGGATCTCGAACGCGGCCACCTCGTCCTCGGTGAGGCCCTCGATCTGGGCATCGGCGAACCGGCCCATGAGCAGGTCCATCTCCCGCGTGCCGCGGTGCCAGGCGCGAAACAGGATGCGGCGGCGGCGCACGTCCAGGCCGGCGCTCGACTTCACGGTTCCCGTCATGGGGCAGGCCCTCCTCGCCGATGAGACAACAAACGCAAATGCGGCCGAGCCGCGAGGCCCGTCCGTCGGCGCTGCTTATAGAAGCAATGCGCCGCGCGCGAAAGCGCGGCATCCTGCCGTGCGGCGGCGGGCAAATGCTCAGCCGGCCTCGAACGTCATCCCGCGTCGAAGGTCACCCCGCGTCGAACACCTGGGCCAGGCGGGTCATGCTGGGCTCGTCGGTCTGGTCGACCCGCAGCGGCGTCACCGAGATGCGGCCCTCGTCCAGCGCCCGCAAATCGGAGCCGGGCACGGTCTCGCTTTTCCGGCGCTCGAAGGCGATCCAGAAATAGTCGTTGCCGCGGCCATCCTTGCGCGGCTCGATCCGCATGAGGCGCTGGTCGCGCTTGCCCTGGGCGGCGACCGCGATGCCGGCCACGTCCTCCGGCGGGCGGTCGGGGAAGTTCACATTGATGAGAATGCCGGCGGCGATGCCCTCGTTCAGCAGCGTGCGGATCACGCGCGGGCCATGGGCCTCGGCGGTGTCATAAGAGGGATTGTCGCGGGTGGTGGGGCCGAACGCCTGCGACAGCGCCACGGAGGGAATGCCGAGGATGGTGCCCTCGATGGCCCCGGCCACGGTGCCGGAATAGCTGACATCCTCGGCGATGTTCTGGCCGCGATTGACGCCGGAGAGCACCAGATCGGGCGGATTGTCGACGAGCAGATGCCGCACGGCCATGATGACGCAATCGGTGGGGGTGCCCTTCACCGCGAACCGCCGCTCGGACACCTGCCGCAACCGCAGCGGATCGCTCAGCGACAGCGAATGGGCGACGCCGGACTGGTCGGTCTCGGGGGCCACCACCCACACGTCATCGGACAGCGCGGCGGCGATGCGGGCGCAGGCCTCGAGGCCCGGCGCGTGGATGCCGTCGTCATTGGTGACCAGGATGCGCATGGGGCTGCCTCTCCGTATGCACACCCGCCGCGCCCTCCAGCGGGGCCGGCGCGGGCGCGCGATCGCAGGGGCTGCTTAGCCCCTGTCCCGCCGGACTGCAACGCGGGTGGGAGAATGGGGCGCCGTGCGCGCCCGAGGCCGCCGCTCATCCGTATCGGCCAACCACCCATGCACCCGTGCCCCGCCGACGCGGGCTCCTCCCCCCTTGCGGGGGAGGTCCGGGAGGGGGGTGAAACGGCTTCCGAAGAGAGGGCTGCATGGGGAGGGCGGGAGCGGAGGGATGCTGCGCGCGGCCACCACCTCAGCGGGTGAGACGCGCACCATCGGGGCGCGTTTCACCCGCCTCCCCAGCCCTCCCCCGCAAGGGGGGAGGGAGCTCGGTGGGCGCGTGAAGGGAGCGCCCTACTTCGCCTTTTCGATCACCGTGATGCCGCCCATATAGGGTCGCAGCACCTCGGGCACGATCACAGAACCGTCGGCCTGCTGGTAATTCTCCAGCACCGCCACCAGCGCCCGGCCCACCGCCACGCCGGAGCCGTTGAGGGTGTGGACGAAGCGCGGCGCCGCCTTGCCGCCGTCCTTGCCCTCATTGGGGCGATAGCGGGCGTTCATGCGCCGGGCCTGGAAATCGCCGCACACCGAGCAGGAGGAAATTTCCCGATAGGCATTCTGCCCCGGCAGCCAGACCTCGATGTCATAGGTCTTCTGCGAGGCAAACCCCATGTCGCCGGTGCACAGCGTCACCACCCGATAATGCAGGTCCAGCTTCTGCAGCACCGCCTCGGCGCAGGCCAGCATGCGGTCATGCTCGGCCAGCGCCTGTTCCGGGGTGGTGATGGAGACCAGCTCCACCTTGGTGAACTGATGCTGCCGGATCATGCCGCGGGTATCGCGCCCGGCCGATCCCGCCTCGGCGCGGAAGCAGGGGGTGCAGGCGGTGAAGCGGAGGGGCAGTTCATCCTCAGTGAGGATGGACTCGCGGACCAGATTGGTAAGCGGGACTTCGGCGGTGGGGATGAGCCACAGGCGCTGCGTCGCGTTGCTCTTAACGCCGTTGATATAGTTCAAGATGTCAGCGTTACTGGGCTCGTCAGCGAACTTTGGATCGCTGATCAAAGCGCTTCTCGCCTCTTCATAATTAATTACAACTTCGCTAGCTTACGATGTAGCGAACTGATCATCAAAAAACTTCGGCAACTGCGCCGTTCCGAACATCGCCTCGTCGCGCACCAGCAGCGGCGGGTTCACTTCCGTATAGCCACCGATGCCGCCCTCGCCCGCCGCCGTGTGCGTGTCCAGGAAGAACTGGCCCAGCGCCCGCTCCAGCCGCGCCAGCGGGCCCTTGTTGACCACAAAGCGCGCACCGGACAGCTTCGAGGCGGTCTCGAAGTCCATCAGGCCCAGGCCTTCGCCCACCTCGAAATGCTGCTTGGGCTCGAAATCATAGCTGCGCTTGGTGCCGACGAGCTTCAGCTCCACATTGTCGTGCTCGTCCTTGCCCTCGGGCACAACGTCCAGCGGGGCGTTGGGGATGGCGGCGAGCACCTTGTCCAGTTCCGCCTCGGTGGCCTTGGCGGTCTGCTCCAGCGCCGGCACTTCCACCTTGAGGCGACCCACCTCCTCCATGAGGGCGGCGGCGCGGGCCTCGTCCTTGGCGGCCTTGGCCTGGCCCACTTCCTTGGAGGCGGCGTTGCGGCGGGCCAGCAGGCCCTCGAGCTTGGTCAGGGTTTCGCGGCGGGTCGCATCCAGTTCGGCAATGCGCCCCAGCAGCGCGGCGCGTTCCTCCGCCGGCATGTTGCGGCGGGCGAGGGCGCGATCCAGGCCCTCGGGCGTCTCGCGAATCCACTTGATGTCATGCATGAAACCGGCTCCGCCGCAGACCGGGCACGCGCCAAGGCTCCATCACACCGTCATGCCCGGGCATCCACGCCGCGCCGCCCGAAGGACAGTTCCCGGCCCCGTGGATGGCCGGGACAAGCCCGGCCATGACGACCGCAATAAAACCAGCGTACGCCCGCTGAATTCCGTTTGAACGATGCGTCCCGCGAGGCGTCAGGAGCTGGAGGAGGCCGCGTCGCGCGCTGCTTCTTCCGCTGCCCGGCGCTTTTCCACGATCTGCACCAGATAGACGGAGATTTCGTAGAGAAGCAGCGTCGGGATCGCAAGGGAGAGCTGGCTGACCACGTCCGGCGGGGTCAGCACCGCCGCCAGCACGAACACGCCGACGATGGCGTAGCGCCGCGCCTTGCGCAGTTGCGCCGAGGTGATGATGCCGATGCGGCCCAGCAAGGTCAGGATCACCGGCATCTGGAAGCAGATGCCGAAGGCCAGGATCAAGGTGGTAATGAGCGAGAGATATTCGGACACCCGCGGCAGCAGCGAGATTTCCGCACGGCCGTCGCCGCCCACCTGCTGCATGTTCAGGAAGTAGGTCATGGCCAGCGGCATGGCGACGAAATAGACGAACGCCGCGCCGATCAGGAAGCAGATCGGGGTCGCCACCAGATAGGGCAGGAAGGCGTTCTTCTCGTGCTTGTAGAGCCCCGGCGCCACGAACATGTAGACCTGGGACGCCACCACCGGGAACGACAGGAAGGCAGCGCCGAACATGCCCAGCTTGATCTGCGTGAACAGGAATTCCTGCGGCGCGGTGTAGATGAGCTTTATCCCGCCGGAAAAGCCCGAGGCGAACTCATAGGGCCACAGCAGGATGTTGTAGATCTGCTTCGCCAAGGTGAAGCACAGGAAGAAGGCGATCAGGAACGCGATCACCGACTTGATCAGCCGTGAGCGCAATTCGATCAGATGCTCGATGAGGGGCGCCTTCGAGGCGTCGATATCCTCCTCGCTCATGTGCGGTCCATCATCTGCGGTTCAGCCAGCTCGCGTGTGCCGTGGAGGGCGCTCACGCCGCGCCGCCGGAGGCGGGATGCGGCGCGACCGGGGTGGTCGCGGCGTGGTTTTGCGACAGATCCGGCTTGGTGTCGAGTACGGGTTCGGCAGCGGGCTCCGGCAAGGGGACCAAAGGCTCCAGCGGAAGCACCGTGCGCTCCACCGCCCCGGTGGGGGCAGCCGCCAGCGGCGCAACAGCGGTAGACGTACCCACCGCCCCGCCGGTGGCCTTGGCCACGGAGCCGGCGATCTCGTCACGCATGCTGCGATAGGGATCATAGACCTCCGCCGGCGGCGGCGGGTCGAGATGGATCGGGGTTTCCGGCGGCAGCGCGGCGTCGGCGGGCGACTTGGTGCCGCCCTCCACCGCGGTGCGGATATCCTCGCGGATCGAGCGCAAAGGATCGAACGCCTCGGTGCCGGGGAAGGATTTCGTCACCGAATCCTTCACCCCGCCGACGATGTTGCCGATGTCGGTGCGGATGTCCGACAGTTCCGCCTCGCGCAACGCCTCGTTGAACTGGCCCTGAAACTCGCCGGCCATGCGGCGCAGTTTCGTGACCGTCTTGCCGACCGTGCGCAGCACGGACGGCAACTCCTTCGGCCCGATGACGATCAGCGCCACGATGCCGATCAGCATGAACTCAGACCAGCCGATATCGAACATGACCGCTCACTGCCTGCGGCGGAACCGCGGCCCTCTTTCGCGCGACGCGGACCGTCAGACGGCCTTTTTCTCGGTTTCCGGGGCGGGGCTTGCCTGGTGCGGCAGGGGACGCGGCGGCTCGGCAGCCTTGGGCGGGACATCGTCGTCCTCGGCCATGCCCTTCTTGAAGGACTTGATGCCCTTCGCCACGTCGCCCATCAGGTCGGAGATCTTGCCCCGACCGAACAGCAGGAGCACCACCGCGAGCACTATGATCCAGTGCCAGATGCTCAACGAACCCATGCTTCACCCTCCGCGAGGATCTTGTGTCCAAGGGGCCGGATTCCCGATCCCCCATGATTGAGGCGCGAGACTAGGACCCGGACGCGGCGAAAACAAGGACTTCCGCCGGGTCCACGTCGACGCCCACCTCGGTGCCCCGCGCCAGATCGCCGCCGGGCCGCACGCGCGCCACGAGCGGGCGCTCCAGGCCCTCGACGATCACTTCCAGGAGATCGACCTCGCCCAGGAACCGCCGGTCGATCACCCGGCCCTGCACCCGGCCGGTGCCACGGGTGAATCCCAGCCCCTGCGGGCGGATCGCCACCACCGCCGGGCCGTCCCGCATGCCGGTCGGGGCGGCGAACCGGCCGAGCGGGGTGGAGACCCCCTCCCCCGTCACAATGCCGGGCATTTCGTTCAGCTCGCAGAAGAAGCGTGCGACGCCAATGTCGCGCGGGGAACGGTAGAGGTCTTCCGGCGCCCCCAGTTGCAC
>CALRNP020000184.1:0-11977 GCA_943369575.1 Azorhizobium sp. AG788
GAAGCGCTCCGGCGTCATGCCCTCGCGGGCCAGAACCCGCGCTGATTGAATATCGGCGGAGGCGCTGACCACCGCGACCGCATCCGCTGCCCCGCCCCGGTTGGTCTCCAGCAGCAGCGGAATATCCAGCACAACCAACCGCGCCCCACCGGCCCGCGCATTGTCCAGGAACGCCTGCTCCCGCGCCCGCACCAGCGGATGCACGATGGCTTCCAGCCGCTTCATGGCGGCCGAATCGTTCAGCACCCGCGCGGAAAGTTTCGGGCGATCAATGACCCCATCCACGCTCACGCCGGGAAATTCCGCCTCCACCGGCGCCACGCCCTCGGCGCGGTAGAGCGCATGCACCGCCGCATCGGCATCGTGCACCGGCACGCCCATCTCTCGGAATAGGGCCGCCGTGGCGGACTTGCCCATGCCGATGGAGCCGGTGAGGCCGAGGATCCACATGGCTCAGGCCTCCAATTGGCCCTTGGCCTTGAGGTCGGCGAGGATGACATCGCGCAGGCCCGCATCCACCACCGGCCGCACTCCGAACCAGCGCTCGAAGCCCGGAACCGCCTGGTGCAGCAACATGCCGAGCCCATCCACGGTCTTCAGGCCGCGCGCCTTGGCGGCCTTCAGCAGCGGGGTTTCCAGCGGCACATAGACCACATCGGCCACCACCGCAGAGGCCGGAAGGCCGCCCAAATCCAGATCCAGCGGCGGCTGGCCCTTCATGCCGAGCGAAGTGGTGTTGACGAGAACGGTGCACTGCGGAAGCACCGCGGGCACCTCGCTCCAGGCCATGGGCACCACGCCCTTGCCCAGTTGCGCCGCCACCGCCTCGGCCCGCGCCAAAGTGCGATTGGCGAGCAAAACCCGCTCAAAACCCCGTTGCAGCAGGCCATAGACCACTGCCCGCGACGCCCCGCCTGCCCCCAGCACCAGGGCGACCGCACGATCGGCATCCCAGCCCGGCGCGGAGGCGTCGAGATTGCCAATGAAGCCCGGCGCATCGGTATTGGCCCCGCACAGGCGACCATCTTCCAGCCAGAGGGTGTTGGCGACCCCCAGAGCGGTCGCCACAGGATCCGCATGGGCCAGGGCCTGAAAGGCCACCTCCTTGTGCGGCACGGTCACGTTGCAGCCTGCCAGCCCCTGGCTGGCGAAACTGGCGAAGAACGCCGGCGCATCGTCGGGCGTCACATCGCGATAGCCATAATCCCCGGCGATGCCGTGCTGCTTCAGCCAATAGCCATGCACCAAAGGCGAGCGGGAATGGCTGACCGGATGGCCGACAATGGCGATATGCGTCACGGAACCAGCCCCTCTCTGCGGAAATAGGCCAGCACCGGCAGCAGCGGCAGGCCGAGAATGGTGAAATGGTTGCCGTCGATGGTCTCGAACAGATGCACCCCCGGCCCTTCGATCTGGTAGGCGCCGACGCTGGTCAGCACTAGCGCGCCCGCTTCCGCCAGATAGCTGTCCAGACAATCGGTGCTCAGATCGCGCATGGTGAGGCGGGCGCTTTCCACCACCTCGAACAGCACTTCCTCGCCGCGCACCACCGCCACAGCAGAATGCAGCACATGGGTGCGACCGGACAGGCGCTGCAATTGCGCGCGCGCCTCGCTCACGTCCGCCGGCTTGTGCAGGATGTCGCCGGCCAGCGCCAAGGTCTGGTCGGCGCCCAGCACCAGGCGATCGGGCGCCAGGGCGGAGGCGGCCAGCGCCTTTTCCCGCGCCAGCACGCGGGCCACATCATCGGGGGCCGCCCCGGCATTGCGCGCTTCCGCCTCGATGGCCCGCTCGTCCAGATCCACGGCGCGGGCTTCCACCACCAGCCCCGCCCCGCGCAGCACCGCCAGCCGCGCCAGGCTGCGCGAGGCCAGCAACAGCGGATCTCCGGCGCGCCACAGGCTCATGTTTCGGCGATGCTCCGGCGTCGGCGCTCGGAGAGATGGCCGATGATGGCCGCGGCGGTCTCCTCGATGGAGCGGCGGGTGACGTCGATCAGCGGCCAGCCGTTGCGGGAAAACAGCCGGCGCGAATTGGCCAGTTCCTCGCTCACCGCCTCGCGATCCACATAAGCCGAACTGGTGGTGGGGGCATTCAGCCCCAAAAGTCGGTTCTGGCGGATCTCGACGATGCGCTCGGCGCTGGCGATCAGGCCGACGATCAGCGGCTTCTTCAGCCGGGTGATGGCGGCGGGGATCGGCACGTTGGGCACTAAGGGAATATTAGCGGTCTTGATGCCACGGTTGGCCAGATAGATCGAGGTGGGCGTCTTGGAGGTGCGCGACACCCCCAGGAGGATCACATCCGCCTGTTCCAGATCGTCGCTCAGCTGCCCGTCGTCATGGGCGACGGTGTAGTTCAAAGCGTCGATGCGCTTGAAATAAGTGGCATCCAGCGCGTGCTGGCCGCCGACACGGGGCTGCGGCTCGCCGCCCAGATAGGATTGGAACAGCTGCACCACGGGGGCCAGCACCGACATATAGGGCACGCTCAGATCACGGCAGCGGCTCTTGAGCTGATCGCGGATTTCCTTGTCCACCAAAGTGTAGAGCACGATGCCGGGACTGGCCTCGATCTCGGTCAGCACCCGCTCCAGCTGCTTGGTGGAGCGCACCAGCGGATAGACGTGCTCGATGGGCAGCACGTTCACATATTGGGCGCAGGCCGCACGGCCAACGTTGATCAGGGTTTCGCCGGTGGAATCCGACACCAGATGCAGGTGGAAATAGCTTTGATGCGGCACGGGGGGCGTGGTCACTTTGAGTTTTCCACCTTGCTGTGGACAGCGTGTGCAGGAACGCACGCCCAAACGGGCCATGCAAGCCTCGCCTGAGGAACATGGGGAGCGCCGTCCACAATCGGACCTGTGTGGACACGATTCAGAGGCTCCCTGTGGGGAAGTGGGGATAGCGCCGGAACCGTCATGGTTAACCTTTTGTTAACCGGCTCTTGATCGGACTCAAAGCCGCCGCAAATCGGGGTGCGCTTTCATGTCTGCCTGTGGACCGGTTGTCGATCGCGGCGCGAATAGTTAATCAACCGTTAAGACTCTAACGACTCTCATATCTAAGAGAATCTTATTCATTAAGAGGGTGTGTGTGGGCATGAGCGAACTGCGGGCCAAGCCCTCCCCCTTTCTGAACGTGCTGGACGGATTCCCGCAGGACACGCCGCCGCTCTGGATGATGCGGCAAGCCGGGCGCTATCTGCCGGAATATCGCGAGGTCCGCGCCAAGGCCGGCGACTTCCTGACCCTGTGCTACACGCCGGAACTGGCCGCCGAGGTGACGTTGCAGCCGATCCGCCGGTTTGGCTTCGATGCGGCCATCATCTTTTCCGACATTCTCGTCGTGCCCCACGCGCTGGGCATGAATGTGCGGTTTGAGGCCGGTGAAGGCCCGCGGCTCGAACCCATCACCGATCGCGCCGGGCTCGATGCCCTGCGGCTGCTGCTGGATCCGGCCAAGGTCCAGCCGGTCTATGAGGCCATCAACATGGTTTCCGCCCAGCTCAGCCGCGAAACCGCGCTGATCGGTTTTTGCGGTGCGCCGTGGACGGTGGCCACCTACATGATCGCCGGCCGCGGGACTGACGATCAGGGTCCGGCGCGGATGATGGCGCTGCGCGATCCCGATCTGTTCCAGGCGCTGATCGACCGGCTGGTGGAAGCCTCGATCGCCCATCTTGGGGCCCAGATCGATGCTGGCGCCGACGCGGTGCAGATTTTCGACAGTTGGTCCGGTGTGCTCGACCCCGCCTCGTTCGACCGCTGGTGCCTGAGGCCGCTACGGCGAATCGTGACCGCCTTGCGGGCCTCCCATCGCAATGCGCGGATCATCGCTTTTCCCAAAGGTGCAAGCCTGGAAGCGATGGAACGGCTCGCGCATCTGCCGCTGAACGGTATCGGACTGGACTGGACGGTCGATCGCACCGCCGCTCGCGAACGGCTTGTGGATAAGGTCGCCGTGCAAGGCAATCTGGACCCATTGCGGCTCATCGTCGGCGGCGCGCAGCTGGAGGAGGAAATCCTCTCTATTCGCAAGGACTTCGAAGGCACGCGCCACATCTTCAACCTGGGTCACGGCATCAAGCCTGAGACCCCGATCGCCCATGTGGAAAAGCTTGTGGAAAAGGTGCGGGAAAAGCTGTGAGCAAGGCGCCGCGCCGCCAGCATTCCCGTCCTTCCGCCGGCGCGTTCCGCCAGCGGGCATAACGGGGACAGGCGGCCGCGCCGGCTATCGCGGCGCCGGGTCCCGTGCCCCTATGACGGCGCCGGGAGCCAGTCCCCTGCTCGACCCCCAAGCCCGCAACGGGCGTTCTTGAGACACCGCCATGCTGTATTTGTGGATCAAGGCCCTGCACGTGATGGCGGTCATCTCCTGGATGGCGGCCATGCTCTATCTGCCGCGGCTGTTCGTCTATCATTGCGAGGCGGCCAAGGGCTCGGTGCAGTCGGAAACCTTCAAGGTGATGGAACGGCGGTTGCTCAAGGGCATCGCCACCCCGGCCATGATCGTGACTTGGCTGGCGGGGCTCTATCTGCTGTACGAAGGCGGCTGGATCGTTGCCGGCTGGATGCATGGCAAGCTGGCACTGGTTCTGGCACTCAGCGGCATGCATGGCGCCAACGCCAAATGGACCCGGCAGTTCGCCAATGACGCCAACACCCACAGCGGCAAATTCTATCGGATTGCCAATGAGGTACCGGCCGTGCTGATGGTGGGCATCGTGATCCTGGTGATCGTTAAGCCGTTCTGACCGTCCAATCCGCCCGGAGACGGCGCAAGGGTTATCCCATTGGGGGACTTGCGCGTCGCCCGCATGTTCCTGTAATGTGCCCATGCTTCCCCCAACACAGGCAGCGCGCTCGCCGTACGCCGGTCACGTCATGAGACCGTCCGGCGCGTCAGGTGGACAGACATCTGCTCCTCCTGAAGACCTGTGATCCCCTTCCCATCCCTGCCTGTCGGACTTTCCCCATGCGGAGTCCGGGGCACCATCCAAGATTTCGAGGCTTTCCCCTATGCGGGAAGTGAAACTCCAGGACCTCAAGTCCAAGACTCCGGTCGAACTTCTGGCCTTCGCCGAGGAGAACGAGGTGGAGAACGCCAGCACCCTGCGCAAGCAGGAGCTGATGTTCGCGATCCTCAAGCAGCTGGCGGCCACCGAGACCGACATCATCGGCCAGGGCGTGGTCGAGGTGCTTCAGGACGGCTTCGGCTTCCTGCGCTCCCCCGACGCCAATTATCTGCCAGGTCCCGATGACATCTATGTCTCGCCCTCGCAGATCCGTCGCTTCGGTCTGCGCACCGGTGACACCGTCGAGGGCCAGATCCGCAGCCCCAAAGAGGGCGAGCGCTATTTCGCCCTGCTCAAGGTCAATACGATCAATTTCGAAGACCCTGAGAAAACCAAGCACAAGATCAATTTCGACAACCTCACGCCGCTCTATCCCGATGAGCGGCTGAAGCTGGAATTCGAGGACGCCGGCGGCAAGAAGGATTTCTCCGCCCGCATCATCGACGTGGTCTCGCCCATCGGCAAAGGCCAGCGCGGCCTGATCGTGGCGCCGCCCCGCACCGGCAAGACGGTGCTGTTGCAGAACATCGCCAAGTCCATCACCGCCAACCATCCCGAGTGCTTCCTGATCGTGCTGCTCATCGACGAGCGGCCCGAGGAAGTCACCGACATGCAGCGCTCGGTGAAGGGCGAGGTGGTCTCCTCCACCTTCGACGAACCGGCGACCCGCCACGTCCAGGTGGCCGAGATGGTCATCGAGAAGGCCAAGCGCCTGGTGGAGCATGGCCGCGACGTGGTCATCCTCTTGGATTCGATCACCCGCCTGGGCCGCGCCTACAACACCGTGGTGCCGTCCTCGGGCAAGGTGTTGACCGGCGGCGTGGACGCCAACGCGTTGCAGCGCCCCAAGCGCTTCTTCGGCGCCGCGCGTAACATCGAGGAAGGTGGCTCGCTCACCATCATCGCCACCGCGCTGATCGACACCGGCTCGCGCATGGACGAAGTGATCTTCGAAGAGTTCAAGGGCACCGGCAATTCCGAAGTGATCCTGGACCGCAAGGTGTCCGACAAGCGGGTGTTCCCCGCCATCGACATCACGCGCTCCGGCACCCGCAAGGAAGAGCTGCTGGTCCCCGCCGACGTGCTCAAGAAGATGTACGTCCTGCGCCGCATCCTGAACCCCATGGGCACGGTGGACGCCATCGAGTTCCTGATGGACAAGCTGCGCCAGACCAAGACCAATCAGGACTTCTTCGACTCGATGAACACCTGATCCGGTGCGGGCCAGCGCCCGCGCTTCGACCAATAAAAAACCCGCCCCGGCGATCTGCTGGGGCGGGTTTTTTCGTTTCAGGGCGCTTCAACGATGCGGGCCGGCACAAACAAAAATCCCCGGCACGAGGCCGGGAATGAAAGCGTTCAGAGCCGCCGCATGAGACGGCGGCGTCAGCTCAGGCCTGGCCGGCGGTGGGCATGTTCTGGGCTTCGGCGGTCATGCGCTGCTGATAGAGCGCCGCGAAGTCCACCGGATCGATCATGAGGGGCGGGAAGCCGCCGCCGCGCACCGCTTCGGCGATGATCTGGCGGGCGAACGGGAACAGCAGGCGCGGGCATTCGATCAGCACCACCGGCTGCAGGCTCTGCTCCGGCACGTTGATGACGCGGAAGATGCCGCCATAGGTCAAATCGAAGGCAAACAGCGTGTTGCCCTGCACGGCGGCGTTGCCGTCGATCTTCAGTTCGACTTCAAACTCGCCATTCTGCAGCGGGCGGGCGTTGACGTTGATCTGGATGTTCACGTCGGGCTGGCCCTGGGGGGCGCCGAGGGAACGGGGGGCATTGGGATTCTCGAACGAGAAGTCCTTGATATATTGCACCAGCACGTTGAGCGCGGGCGCCTGTTGATCGGTCGGGCTGCCATTTTGCGTCGACATGCTAATCTCCAATTCGAACGGTCTCGCCACAGCGAGGGTGGCGGGTCGCTACCATGCCCCGCGGTGGCGGGCAAGATCGGGGGGCGCCCCCAATGCCGCGGCCCTTTGCGCGCGGGATTTCATACGGAGAGAGCCATGGCTGACAACATCATCCCCTTTCCCGCACCCGAGCCGCGCAAACCCTTGAGCGAGGCCGCCAAGCGGGCGCTGGCGGAAGCCGAAGCCCGGCGGGCGGCCATCGATGCGGCCGCCCAATTGCCCAAGGAATATAATGGTCGCGGCGGCAAGGAGCCGGTGCGCTATGGCGATTGGGAAGTGGGCGGCATCGCCACCGATTTCTGATCGCAGCGCCTGAATGAAAAACCCCGCCGCGGCATCGCCGGGCGGGGTCTCATTTCTAAACGGGCGACAGGCGTTCAGTAGCCGAGGCCGAGCGCCGCGAGGCCCGCTAGGCCGACGCCGATGCGCCACCAGCCGAACACCGCGTAGCCATTGCGCGAGACGAAATCCAGCAAGGTGCGGATCACCAGCACCGCCGAACAGAAGGCGGCGACGAAGCCCACCGCGATCAACAGGCCATCGTCCAGCGACAAGGCATTGCGGTTCTTGAACAGGTCGTAAGCGAAAGCCCCGGCCATGGTCGGCAGCGCCAGGAAGAAGGAAAACTCCGCCGCCGAGCGCTTGTCCGCCCCCAGCAGCATGGCGCCGACGATGGTGGAGCCCGAGCGCGACATGCCGGGGATCATGGCCAGGCACTGGAAGAAGCCGATGCCCAGCGTCACCTTCAGCGGAAAGCCCATGGCGTTGTTGTAGCGCGGCTGGAACGCCACCTTGTCCATGATGATGAGCACCACGCCGCCGAAGATCAGCGTGCCGCAGATCAGCGCCGGGGCTTCGAACAGCACCTGCTTGATATAGCTGTGCAGCGCCGCTCCGATCACCGCCGCCGGCAGGAAGGCGATCAGCACCCCCAGCACGAAGCGGCGGGCGCCGGGATTGGTGGGCAGCGCCATCGCCACCCGCCAGAAGCGCTGGAAATAGACCGTCAGGATCGCCAGCACCGCGCCCAGCTGGATCAACACCTCGAAGGCTTTGCCGGTGCTCTCGAAGCCGATGAAGTGGGCGGCGAGCAGCAGATGGGCGGTGGAGGAAACCGGGATGAACTCGGTGAAACCCTCCAGCAGGCCGAGGGCGAGGGCTTCAAGCAGGGTACCGAGGGTCATGGGGTCGCAGATCCAGGCGAACGGAGGGAGAGCGCAGCGCGAGACGCGGCGCGCATTCGGCATCCTGTCGTCTCGCAGAGCGCCGCGCAATCGGGGGACCGGCGGGCGCAACCGCGCGACAACAGGCGGGCGGGCATCAGTCTCGCCTGATTTCGTTTATGAATTTCGCCATGCCGTTGGGAAACAGCGCACCGGACTGTCCCCGCGCAGGCCTCCCCTTTGCTTAACGTGAGGTTGTAAAAATACGTGAACCATGTTGCCCGCCCGCCACAACGCTCCAGCGATTGTGTGCTTGCGGCACCGCGAGAAGGCATTTAGACGAAGGGTGACCGGAGCGGCCCTCCCGCGTTTGTCCGCCTGGCGTTTGGGCCTGCCGGGTCCAAGGTCCAGCCCGCGCCAGCCTGAAGGTTGGGGCATGTCGTCCGAAATCCGCTTCGCCTCTTTCCTGCTCTGAACGGCGGCCAGTTCCCCTTTCATGCAACTCTATCATCATCCCTTCTGCCCTCATTCGCGCTTCATCCGCCTGCTGCTGGCGGAATACGGCATCGAACCCGATCTGGTGGAAGTGCGCGTGTGGGATCGGAACCCCGAGTTCCTGGCCCTCAATCCGGCCGGCGAGACCCCGGTGATGGTGGAAGAGCATGTGCCCTCCGCCCCCGGCGCCGCCATCATCGCCGAATATCTCGACGAGACCCGCGGCCTCGCCTTGGCCGACCGCCGCCTGCTGCCGCACGCCCCGCTGGAGCGCATCGAGGTGCGGCGTCTGGTGGCCTGGTATAATGAAAAGATGTTCCTCGACGTCACCGACCATCTGGTGCGCGAGCGCATCTACAAGCGCTACATGAAGGCCGACCAGGGCGGCGGCCCGCCGGATGCCACGGCGCTGCGCGCGGCGCGCGCCAATATCCGCTATCATCTGAAATATATCGGCTGGCTGGCGAAGGCGCGGAACTGGCTGGCCGGCGAGCAACTGACCCATGCGGATCTGGCGGCGGCCGCGCATCTCTCCGTCGCCGACTATCTGGGCGACGTGCCGTGGGACGTGGACGAGGATGCCAAGGCTTGGTACGCGCGGGTGAAATCCCGCCCGACCTTCCGCGCCATCCTGTCCGATTCCATTCCCGGCATGCCGGCGTCCAAGACCTATGCGGATCTGGATTTCTGAGTTTCGCGCGGCGCTTCGGCGGAATGATTGCCGCCGTTAAGTTTCACGTGAAACCAAATTTGGGCGCGGCGCCATGACCGCCCGCGCGCCCATCCCCCTCGTCTCCGCTGCCCTAAAGGACCATCTGCGCGCCCTGGCGCTGGCAGAAGGCTTCGACGCCTTCGGCATTGCCGAGCCCGACGCGGTGGGACCTGCGGGTGAGCGCCTGCGGGCGTGGGTCGCCGATCAACGCTATGGCGACATGGGTTGGATGGCCGAGACGGTGGATCGCCGCGTCCATGCCCGCGCCATGTGGCCGGCGGCGCTCAAGGTGGTCATGTTGGGGCTCAACTACGGCCCCGACCAGGACCCTCGCGCCATTCTCGCCCAGCGCAGCCACGGCGCCATCTCGGTCTATGCCCAGGGCGAGGATTATCACGACCTCATCAAGGCCAAGCTGAAGCGTGTGGCCCGCGGCCTGCTGGCGGCGGCGGGCGAAGGCGATGTGAAGGTATTCGTGGACACCGCCCCCTTGATGGAAAAGCCCCTCGCCATGGCGGCGGGGCTGGGCTGGCAGGGCAAGCACACCAATCTGGTATCGCGGGCGCGCGGCTCCTGGCTGTTCCTGGGGGCCATCGCCACCACATTGGACCTGCCGGCGGATGATCCCTCCGGCGATCATTGCGGCGGCTGCCGCGCCTGCCTCGATGCCTGCCCGACGGCGGCGTTTCCGGCGCCCTATCAATTGGATGCGCGGCGCTGCATTTCCTATCTCACTATCGAGCACAAGGGGCCGATCCCGCGCGAGCTGCGCCCGCTCATGGGCAACCGCATCTATGGCTGCGACGATTGCCTCTCCGCCTGCCCCTGGAACAAGTTCGCGGTGCTGGGCCAGGAAGCCAAGCTCGCCGCCCGCGACGACAACCGCGCCCCCGCTCTGGCGGATCTCGCCATGCTGGACGATGCCGGCTTCCGCGCCCGCTTCGCCAAGAGCCCGGTGAAGCGCACCGGGCGGGCGCGGTTTCTGCGCAATGTGCTGATCGCGTTGGGCAATAGCGATGATTCGGCGCAGGCCGCGCCCGCCCGCGCGCTGCTGACCGATCCGGAACCTCTGGTGCGAGGGGCGGCGGTGTGGGCGCTGTCGCGCCTGCTGGAGCCGTCAGCGTTCGCGGCGCTGGCGCACGACCATGCCGGAGCCGAAGCCGATCCCGAGGTGGCGGCGGAATGGGCGGCGGGTCGCCAGACGTCTTCGTGAACGTGCGGCGGGCGCCGTGTTGCCCTGCCGTCTTGCCCTTGTCGAACTTCTTCGCCACATCTGGGAGATGACCACTCTGCTCGCCGTCGGGCTGGGCTATTGCGCCCGGCATTATCTCGCCGCCTTTCCCGCCGCCTTCGACCGGGTGATCGGCACCGCCCGCACGCCGGAGGGCGTGGCCCGGGTGCAGCAGGCCGGGTTCGAAGGCGTGCTGTTCGACGGCACCAGCCTCACCCCCGCCTTGGCCGAAGCGGTGGCGGCGGCGGACGTGCTGCTGCTCTCCGCCCCGCCGGAAGCCAAAGGCGATCCCCTGCTGGCCGTGGCGCGCGACGTGCTCGCCGCCAGCCCGGCGCTGAAGCAGATCATTTATCTCACCACCCTGGGCGTCTATGGCGACCACCAGGGCGGCTGGGTGGATGAGGACACCCCGCCCAAGGCCGGCAGCGCCCGGCTGGAGCGGCGGCTGGCGGCGGAGGCGGACCTGCTGGCCTTCGGTGCCGCCAAGGGCATTCCGGTGGCGGTGCTGCGGCTGGCGGGCATCTATGGGCCGGGGCGCAACGCCCTGCTCCAACTGCGGGCCGGCGAGGCCCGGCGGATCGAGAAGCCGAACCAGGTATTCAATCGCATCCATGTGGACGACATCTCGGCCACCATCGCGGCGGTGCTGGAGCGCCGTTTCGGCGGCCTGCTCAATGTCACCGATGATCTCCCCGCCCCTCCGGGCGATCCGATCGTCTACGCCGCCAAGCTGCTGGGGATGGATGCCCCGCCCGCCATCGCCTTCGATGAAGCCGCCAAGACCATGAGCCCCATGGCCCTGTCCTTCTGGGGGGCCAGTAAAAGGGTGCGCAACGATCGGCTGAAGCGGGATCTCGGCGTTCAGCTCGCCTATCCCACCTATGCCGAGGGCCTCTCCGCATTGCACGCGGGGATGAATGCAACGGATATTTAGCTGCGACTAAATTTCGATTAGCCGACGAAATATATGTGTCCGTGGTGCGATCCGGGCGCCGTAGCAGCCGGAGCAGTGCGACGCTAAAGGCGCCTACGCTCCGCTTCCTCAGCCCAGCCTTGCCGCGCGGGGTGGCGAAGTCAGGGCGCGCCGTCCGCGAACCAGGCCTGGAACAGGGCGATCTCCTCCCGCGCCAGCGGGCCGACGCCGCGCGCCAGCACCAGCCGCATCTGCGGATCGGGCTCCAACTCCACCGCCCGCGCCCGCGCGGCAGCGCCCGCCAGACCGAACTGGCCCAGCAGGCCCGCCAAGGCATGGGCGGCGGAGACCACCGCCACCGGATCCTGCGCCGCGTCCCACAAGGCGATCTTTTCCGCCACATTGTCCAGGAAGCGCGAGGCGAGGCGGCTGAACGCCTCCTCCCCCACCGCCTTGCGCAAGGCAGCGATG